>JBLINP010000114.1:0-12746 GCA_047639415.1 Planctomycetota bacterium
CCACGAACGACCGGCACTGCCGGTCGTTCGTGGTGTTTGGTCCGCGTGTTCATGAATATTTCGGGCTAGGTTCTGCGCTTAAAGGTCCACTCGAGCTCCCGCACTAAGCAGTAGAGCACGGGAACGACCAGCATCGTCAATAGCTCGAAGGCCATGCCGCCAACGGACGGAATGGCCATGGGGATCATGATGTCGGATCCGCGGCCGGTTGAAGTCAAAACGGGCAAGAGTGCCAAGATGGTCGTGGCCGTCGTCATCAAGCACGGCCGAATTCTGCGCTTACCTGCCAAGATCGTCGTTTCGCGAATGGCCTTGATACTGTCGGGTTCAGCGTCTTTGAAGCTCTGCTTCAAGTACGTGCCCATGACAACTCCATCATCCGTCGCGATTCCAAACAAAGCCAAGAACCCGACCCAGACGGCAACGCTCATGTTGATCGGACCAATCTGAAAGAGGTCGCGCATGGATGTTTCGAGAACATCAAAATCGAGGAAGCCTTCGCGCCCGTAGAGCCAAAGTAGAACGAAACCTCCCGAACAGGAGACCAGCACTCCCGACCAGACGATCAGCGTGGTCAAGACGCTACTGAATTGCAGATACAGAATGATGAAGATGACAAGTAAGGCGAGAGGCACGAGCACGGACATCGTCTTTTGTGCGCGAACTTGATTCTCGTACGTGCCGGTGAAGGCGTACCGAATACCTGCCGGGATCGTCAACTCACCGGATTTGGTTTTCGCCAGCAAAAACTGGTGAGCGCTTTCAACTACGTCGACTTCTGCCCAACCGCTGAGCTTGTCAAAGATGACATAGCCGATTAGAAAAGTATCTTCGCTCTTGATCGCTTGTGGTCCGCGTTCAAATTTGATTTCAGCCAGCTGTCGCAGCGGAATTTGAGCACCGCCGGGGGTCGGGATCAGGATGTCACGCAGTCGGTCGAAATCATCGCGGAGTTCACGTTGATAGCGAACGCGAACAGGATATCTCTCGCGGCCTTCGACTGTCGTCGTGAGTTTCTTACCACCGACCGCAACCTCGAGGATTTCCTGAACGATACTGATGTGCAAACCGTGGCGAGCCAATGCTTCTCGATCGAGCACGATCTCCAAATAGGGTTTGCCAATCGTTCTATCGGCCAAGACAGCATTGGCTTTGACGCCAGGAACTTGTTTGAGGAGCCTTTCCAATTCGAGACCGAAGGCCTCGATCGACTCGAGATCGGGGCCCAGGACTTTGATTCCCAATGGGGCCCGCATCCCGCTTTGAAGCATGGCTAGTCGAGCACTAATCGGCTGCAACTTGGGAGCACTCGTGCTTCCGAGAACTTTGCCAGCCGACGCGATTTCCTTCCAGATGTCGTCCGTGGTGCGGATGTGATCGCGCCATTGACGGTAGGGGCGACCGTCCGGGTCGATAATCAACTCGCCGTTAAGGTCGCGTTCGTATTCTCCATATTCCTCGTCGTAAGCAAATTTCAGGCGCGTGCCGTTCAGGTCCGTGCGGAATTCTGGGACGTAATTGATGATCGTTTCCAACATCCCGATGGGAGCCGGATCGAGCGGTGAGTCCACGCGTCCCAATTTGCCAACGACGGATTCGATTTCAGGTATGGAGGCGATTGCTCGGTCCTGAATCTGCATCGTGTCGAGAGATTCACCGATCGATGCGTGCGCCATGGTGCTCGGCATCCAAAGGAAAGACCCCTCGTCGAGGTTGGGCATGAACTCCTTGCCTAGCCCGGGAAACGCATCGGACGCTTTCTCCCAAAGCACGGTGTTTTGTAGTTCCGACTTCGGAATAAAGGAGAAGACGCGTTCGAATCCAAGCCAGGCGATGGCCCCAAAAACGATCAAGGCGAGGGGGGCCGAAAGGAACAGCAGTTTGTGATTGAGGCAAAAGCGCAGCACGAATGGATAAACCCGTTGAACAACGCTGAATACCAACAGCAACCCGATAACTAGGCCGCCGGCAAAGATGAGGTTTTCCGTCTGGCTGCGTTCGAGGCCTAATGGAGACCAGTGATCGGCGAGGACCATCAACACGAAGCCAACCGTGAGCAAGTTGATTGAGATGGATGTGAGCTTGCGTACGAATGGCGGAAGATGCGGAGCCAGCGCAATCCAAACGCCAAAAGCGAGAATCGTCGAGCCCGAATATGTCCAGCTTTGAACGAGCATGACTACGCCCGCGATCAAGAGCGAGAGACTCGCCAGTCGACGAGTTCGGTATCCAGTTTCCGAGCGCTTGCCCAACGGCGAACGAAAGAGCACATGCGCGGCGGGCGGAATTAAAACGATCGCTACGAAAACCGCAGAGATGAGCGCGAAGGTCTTGGTCGTGGCCAGCGGATGGAAGAGCTTGCCCTCAGTTCCGGTCATCGCGAAAACAGGCAAGAAGCCGACCACAGTGGTCGCCATTGCAGTCACGATGGCGCCCGCGACTTCACTAGCCGCCCGATGAATGACTTCTAGGCGATTTTCGCTCGGATCTGCGCGACGTAGGTGCGAAAGAATGTTCTCGCACATGACCACGCCCATATCGACCATGGTCCCGATGGCGATTGCGATGCCAGATAGCGCAACGATGTTCGCATCAACGCCAAAGAGCTTCATAAGCACGAAGCAGATGCCGACGGCCAGCGGCAGAACACTTCCGATCAGAAGGGCGCTCGACAAATGCATGACCATCAAGATCACCACGATTAGGGTGACCAAGATTTCGTCGAATAGGGCATTGGACAATGTGCCGACAGTTTCGCGGATCAAGGCCGTTCGGTCGTAGAAAGGCACCAAGGTGATGCGGCTTTGAGTCAACCACTCTGGACGATCGTCCACCGATGAGTTGGCGTACCAGCGCAACCATGCTTCCTGATTGAGCGTGTGGTCGATGTAGGCTGGAAAGCCTTGCTTGTTTGCAAAGTCGCGAACTTCGCTGCGATCGACCATGCGCTCATCGACGAGAATTTTGACCGGCAGTCCGGGGCCCATTCGCCTGATTTCAGTTTTGACGTGTTCAATGGCCTCGAGCGGGTTGTAGCCATAGCGAACGACGACGACGCCGCCGACCGCTTCTGCACCATTCTTATCAAGCGCACCTCTGCGAAGCGCCGGTCCCAAATTGACCGAAGCGATGTCCTTCACGTAAATCGGAACGTTTTCGTTAACGCCGACGACGGTTCGCTCCAAGTCCCCTACAGAATGCAGAAAGCCCAATCCGCGAATCACGTATTCAACGCGATTGATTTCCACTGTTCGCGCGCCAATGTCCTCGTTGGACATGCGCACGGCGCGGAAGACGTCTTCCAGCGTCACTCCGTAAGCGCGCATCGCGTCAGGATCGACGTCTACTTGATACTCGCGGACGAAGCCGCCAATCGATGAGACTTCACTGATGCCGCTGGCCGAAGCCAACGCGTAGCGCACGATCCAATCTTGCGTGCTCCGCAGTTCGTCTAAGTCGAATCCACCAGTCACCTTGCCATCGGCATCTCGACCTTCGAGCGTGTACCAGAAGATTTGCCCCAAGGGGGTCGCATCGGGGCCGAGCGCGGGCTGAACTTGGTCGGGAAGCGTTCCGGAGGGCAGACTCGATAGGCGTTCCAACACGCGGCTCCGAGACCAATAAAACTCTACGTCCTCTTCGAAGATGACATAGATCGACGAGAAACCGAACATCGAAAAACTGCGAACCGTGCGTACGCCGGGCACGCCGAGCAGTGAAACCGTCAACGGATAGGTCACCTGATCTTCGACGTCCTGGGGGGAGCGCCCCGGCCAACGGGTGAAAACGATTTGCTGGTTCTCACCCAAGTCCGGAATCGCATCGACGGCGATCGGATCCCGGGGAAAGTTGCCCAAATCCCAATCAAAAGGGGAATTCCGCAATCCCCATCCAATGGCCATGAGCACGAACAGGGAGACGATTAGCTTTTGATTGAGACAAAATCCAATCAAAGCCGCCAAAGGTCCGGTGGGGACCTGATTCGATTTACTCATCATCCTGCTCCGACTCAGCAAGCGGGCCGAGCACCGTTCCACAGATCTTCATGTAACCATCGAAGTAGGGATTCTCTACGGACTGACTTTGCTGCAACCAGCGTGCACCGTCATCGAAGGCCATTGGGCATTCTGCTTCGTAAACTCCATCTGCCTGATTGAAGGTCAGTAGCAAGCCCCGCATGGTTTTCGAAAGTTGAACGAAGTGCTCCCGAATTTCCTCCCCGTCGAGCGTTTGTTGCATCGCCTCGAGGGTCGTCAATAATTCCTCGCTGAAGTGGCGCCAACGTCGACGTGTATCGGGCTCCAATCGCTCTAGGATGCGGTGATTGACCGTCGCCGAACACTCATGAATAAAGGTGCGAGCTAAGTCAATGTCGTCGTCGTAAAGAGCCCTGTGGATTAGAAAGTAAACCGACCTGAGATTGAGAATTTTGACCAATAAGCCTTCGGGCAAAACGATGGGTTCCAAGTCGTTTAGATCTGAAAGGTAACTATCGTTGGGTTGAATGGACTCAGGCTCAGGCGTGCTGTTCGAGAGTTTCGATTCCGGACGCAGCATGATGCCCGAGGCGGACATCATGCTGGGCTTCGCAAGAATCTGAAGCGCGCTATCCAACTTGAAGTTGCCGTTGGTGACCACGCGTTCGCCTTCTTCAAGTCCGCTTGCAACTAGGTACCAATCGCCGGAACGCGGGCCGAGTAAGATTTCTCGCCCTTCGTAGGTCGGTCCCTCGTCGGATTCGATCTCAACGTAAACGACAGCGCGTCGCCCGGTTCGCAGCGGAGCCGTAGCGGGGATTACCAGTGGCTTTTTCTGATTGCCGATGTTGGACGGTACGTATCCCAGCGATTCCGTCGTGGCCAAGTCCATTTCGCAAATACGACAAATGCCAGCATCCGACTCCACAACCTCCGGATGCATCGAACAGATCCATTTTCCGGCCAGGCTGTTGTCCATTACGCGTCCTTCCGTGGCCATCTTGGTGCGCACCACGGCCCGCACGAACATGCCTGGGCGCAATACGCCTTTCGGGTTATCGAGGTTTACACGTACCTTGATGGTTTGCGTTACGGGATCCAGCTTGCGAGCTAGGAATGCGATCGTGCCTTGAAAGACTTGTCCGGGAAAAGCTTCGGCCGTGAACTCGACAGATTGACCGTAGCGCAGCCAAACCAAGTCCGATTCGTAGGCGTCGAGTTGCAACCAAAGATGTGACAGGTCCGCGATCGTGTAGATGCGCGTCCCTTCTTCGACGTACATGCCGGTTTGAGCGTTTTTGTCCACGACAACTCCACCGATGGGAGCGTAGATCGTCATGTGATCGGTGGGCGCGTCGCTGATTTCGATGAGTTTGATTTGCGTAGCGTTCAAACCCATCTTGCGCAATCGCTCTCGCGCGGCGTCGACCGTGGCGGAGATGGACTCACGCTCCATTGGTGACGCTTCAAAGGGAAGCGAACGTTTGGCAGCCAGAGCAGACAGGAGCGCGGATTGGTCCGTATAAATTTTGGGGCTGTACAGACTCACCATGTGGTCTCCAGCTGCAACTTCGACTCCTGTGTAGTCGACGAACAAGCGCTCTAGTCGTCCTGGAGCCCAAGCGGTTAGGTGTGCCAGTCGCGTTTCGTCGACTTGGATTTTCCCAACCATGCGCACTTCGGTTTGTACGAAGCGCCTTTCGACGGGATGGGTTTGAATGCGAGCGAGCGTTTGGGCGTCCTCCGACAATTGAATGCGACGATCAAGCGAGTCAGGGTCGCTTCCCGAGCTTGATTCGAGCGGGATCAGATCCATTCCACATAGCGGACAAGAACCAAACTCCGGCATCATGATTTGTGGGTGCATAGAGCAACTCCACATCGTCTTCTCGACGGGTTCCATGTGCGCTTCGTGAGCGCCCATGGCGGGCATCGACGAGCTCGCGGGAGCTAGCCCACCACGTAAGTGCCAACCTCCATAAACAGCCAGAAGAATCAATAAGAGGGTGATGCCCTGGGACGCAAAGATTCGGATTAGAGAGGGTCTCTTCGGGGATTCGCTGGTCATTTTTGGCTCCCGGCCGTTTGGTCTGCGGGTGAGTTGCTGCTGAATTGAGTGGCGGATGCCCCGACTAAAAATTCTAGTCGCGCGTGAGCGATCGCTCGATCGGTGAGGGCTCTTTGAAGTGCGAGGCGGAAATCGAGCAGAACGCGTTTGGCATCGATCAGTTCGTTGAAGTCGGATTGCCCGCTGCGGAAGTCCGCCTCGATGGCATCGAAAGATTGCTTCGCTCTGGGCAACAGTGAGCTTTGATACAAATTGATTTGTCGTTCGGCATCACGTGCCAAAAAATGCGCCTGGGCAAGTTCCGAACGCAATTGATCGAGTTTGGATTCCACATTCGCGCTCATCATTCGGGTTCTCGCTCGGGCCGCCCTGCTGGCGGCATCGAGTCGTGCTCTGCGTACGGGCAGTCCGATTGAAAAAGTCGCTACCAGTGGGTCATCACCATTACCGGGAACGTTGGCGGATCTAGCTCCGCCCGTGTTGATGTATTGAAGCCCAAGCGTGTAATCCGGGCTGCCCTCATGATCGGCCCGGTTTTGATCTGCTTTCGCTGCGCGCTTTTCAAATTGAATGCGTTGCAGTTCGGGGTTCAAATCCGCCATGCGCTGTTCGAGTTCTTCGGTCGACAACAATTTATTCGGAACTTGGAGTTCGTTCGGACTCGACACGGGGCTTTGAATCGACCGGTGAAGCACCACATTTAGTCGAGCAATGGCCGGAACTCGTTGGTCTCTGAGTCCTGCTAATTTGTTTTCAGATTGGCCCAGCTCGACCTGTGCTCGAATGAGCGTTGTGTAGGCAGCCGAGCCCGTGGCGTAATCGCGTCGAATCACCTCCTCCACAGACTGCAGTCGATCACGATCTTCATTGAAACTGAGGATCGCCCGTTCGAGGTAGAAGAGTTCATACCAAGCGAGCTTGACCTCCAGCACTACGGCCTGCATTACCGCGCCCAACTGTGCGCGATCGGCTTGTGTGCGAATCTCTGCGGCGCTTCTCGAAGCTTCCAAGGCATCTGAACTTGGGAATCTTTGGCGAATGCCAAGAGACCATTCCTGAGGACCAACTCGTGTTTCTACCTCCTCGATGAAATAGCTCCCCGTTAGTTCCGGATCGGGCAAGCTGGCGACTTGCGGCGCAATGTCGCGACTTGCCTGAAGCTGAGCTCGAGCAGCGCGAATGTTTGGATTGTTGGCGAGTGCTAACCGAATCAGGCCATCCAAACCCTTAGGTGTGGCTTCGTCAGTGGTGAGTTCGTCAGCTGGTGTTTCGACTTCGCTGGCGCGAAAATTCGGCGAGTACGCCGACGTCGATGGCCGAGCGCTATCTGGGTTGGAAGCGCATGCGCCAGTCAGAAAACAGAAGACAATCGATAGCCTCGATTCCAGCGATCTCGACCAAATGGATGAATGCGGATCGCGCGTGAAACTGAACATGAGAAGCTGCTCTCGGAGTGCGAAAAATGAAGACGACGAATTTGCCCGCTAAGTGGGGCGGAGAAACGTCGTTCTCAGATCAGCAACGTGGAGAGTTCAGCTAAACATAGCGAAGTGCCGCCTTGCGTTAACCGAGTAGCTAGAACGGAACCTAGCGGCGTAGCGTTTACTCGGTGAACTGGGGCAGTTCGCTTGGCAAATGCACTCGAGCAGACTGCATGCAGATCTACGAGCGCAAGCGTTTTGTAGGCGACTTGCAATTGTGTGTCGAGTCCGCGATGGAGGGATTCGGTTGCGGACGATCCAATCGGAAACAACCACACCGTGATTGGTTTGGGCGATTCCTCGGGCGACCAGTTGCAATCACATCCCGCTGGAGCGGGGCTCCCAACTTCCGAATTACTGGATGTCCCCATCGGGCAACCGCTGGATGCGCTCATCGCTTCGAGATCGCAACAGCAACCATCGGTTTCAGCCGGGAGTTGATTCGCGAACAGAGACGAAAGTTCTACGCGTTGGTTGTCGCCACAGGTGGTACCGATCGATATCGAATCGCTGCGGGCTGCGGGGAGTTGCGCAGCGAGCATAGTCACCACGAGCCAAATCACGAGGGCACTGCGGCGTAGGCTGAGCACGAATCGCGGCTTTCGTCGCGAGATACTCCGTCGTGATTCTGGTTGGGTTCGCATGGGGCAAAGTCGCTGGAATACAGATCCTGTATCAAGGATCTAGAGCCTACACAAGCAAGAAAGCCTGCACTTGATTGGCTTATAGTTCTATTCGGCCAGGAATGCTGCAAACCAAAGTGTGTCGAGTGATGAACTTGGATTGGATTCGAATAGCGCCGAAAACGAGCCAAACGAGGGCTTGGCAGGTGGTTGGCAGGCGGCGTTTTATTGCACCGTTACAGGAATTCCATCTCGCCGTCCGGGAGTAAGTAAACGATGAGCATCTTGCCGCCAGCCACAGTTGGCACGTGAACGGAATCTTCTGGCATGACCACCCAGCCCTCTGAGCGACCGTCAAAGGTGGGTTCGCCCTCGAGAGCGATGCAGTAATCAATTTCGCCTTTCGGGTGGCGATGTTCCGGGCCGCTGCCCGTCATCAGCACGACATCGATGGAATAGCCGCCCGTTTCGGGACTCGCCTTGGCCGCGCGTCCCCATTGAACGGGTAGCTCACCACGATTTGCAATTTCTCCGGCCTCGAGCAACTCAAGCAGCTTGGCCCGCAGGGCATGACCGGCTTTGCTGGTCGGATCGAAGCGCTCCGTTAATAGGGCCTCGGCCTCGGTGGGATTGGAGAGATCGAGATTCGACGCTGCGTCGAGTAAGGGTTGGAATGTTGTAAGCACGTGGACGTCCTCGGATTGGAGAGCAGGGTAGATTGCGGCCCCTCTGGTGGGCTTGGACCAAAAGGCAATCTATACTGCTCGCGATTAGATGCCCGTGCTAATTGTATTTTTAGGTTGGCTCCGGACCAGCAAGCACACGCTGCTTTTGGTTCGCACACGGGGTACAGATCCATTTGGTTACCCACTTTTGATTAGGTTAATTTTGAATCACACATATATCCCCGCAGGTGCGAAACATGAACTCAACTGATCTCGAGCTCGACCCCTCGCTCCGTCCGTCGCGCGAAGAACTGCTCGCAGAGTTCGGCGAAGGCGATTTTTCCGTTCAGTCCCTGTTTGAATTCTGCTTCGTTCCGGTCGGTCGATTGTCGCTACTCAAAGAGTTGGCACTCGACGAGGATTGGGGCACGGGCGATGTCGTACTGCTCAAATATTTGGCCCGGCACTTACGGTTGGAAATCGAGCAGGGGCGTTACGTCTGGAATGAGGACCAGATCGTTTTGCGCGCCGGAGACTTGCGCTCGACCACCGGCGTGCCGATTTATGTCGGTCTGGTTCGCAACTTCACTTCCGACGAAAATCCATGGGCGATGAACTGGGTCGGAGATCGCCCCCGTTGTTCGGAGCGTCCTGAACTTGCGGAATTGAGTATTTGGCCCGAGCTCGATCCGGCCGCCGAAATCGTGCTCGGATTCAATGTGGATCATGGGGAGCGATTGATGCGAATTCCGAGTTTGGCGGAAGCTTCATCGCAAATACAAATCTCCGCGCTAATCGGTGCTTGCCATTTCGCCTTGCATCGGGGCTTGGCCGTGCCACACGAGCACAACGCGGCGCCCGGTTATTTCTTACCGATCTTCCTTTCGAGTTGCGCAGACCTCTCCGCTGCGCCCGACATGGTTTGCTCCGTATTCGCTCATCACAATCAGACCTTGATTCACGCCGTGCTGGATCCACACATTGCCTACGGACCTGCTCGAGCGGTCGTGGCTCGTTCTGAGAACCTGCCCAACTGGTTGTTAGAGGCTTGGTCTGCAATCGAAGTTGAGACAGAGGACGACTGAGAAAAAGATGCCCGCTTGGCTCCGTAGATTGCTCACGATCCTAGGTCTTTGCGCACTTGTTGCTCTGGCTTACGGCCCAGTCGTGCGCGCAGGTATAGATGCTGATGATCACGGTTTGTTGGTTCGTGCAGGCGCACCCGTTGGTCAATCGAGTGCAGTTATCAATGCGCTCGAGCCCGTCGGTCCGCCGCCTCTAACCTCGTTGACTCCCGGAGATCTGTTCGCGGTTGAAGGCGGCGAAGGCTGGTTCCTCTCCGGACTTTCCTTGGCTGTATCGCGTCGTTTGTGGGGCTTACCCGGCGCTGATGGCGTCGTTCCAATCGGCTATCGATTGGAAAATTTATTTCTCTTGGGTCTATGCGCGGTCGGACTGCATCGATTTTTGCGGCGCATGCTAATGCCCTGGTTGGGTAGCGAGCAGGCGGCTGCAGCTTCTCGAACTGCTGCGGCGCTCCTGTTCCTGCATCCGTTAGGCGCGGCAACCATTGTCAGTCTGAACGGCCGTGGCGATCTACTCAGTTTCCTGTTTTTCATCTGGACCGCCGCAGCATTTTTGCGCGGTCGTCAGGATCGAAAGGTTCCGCTCACCGCGCTGGCTTTCGGGGGCACTTTGCTCGCTTGTCTCTCTGGCGATCTCGGACTTTGGTTGCCGTTGTTCTTAGCCTTCGCGGAGTTCGTTTCCTCTCATCGCTATCGCAAACGTCGCGATCGTTTGCGAACAGCAGGCACGACGATCATTATCTATGGGGGAGCGTTGGTCATCGCGGTCTTCCTGCGCGTATTCGAAACCGGAGTCGGGCCTGTGCCCGGTTTGAATGAAAGCCTAGCATCGGTCGACAATCCCATCGATGCGGCACAACTCGCTTTGTCGGCCGTCGAAAAATTAGGCGTCTTGATCCTGCCGGTCAGCAGTCACGGACCTGGAATGTTTGGAACAGCACTGGCCGGATTGTTGTTCTTGTTCGCCATGCAGCCCGCTCTGGTTGCTGCTCGTTCGGCACCCAGACTTTGGGGATGGTTGTTGTTCTGTTGGTTCGTCGCACTCGTCATCGCGGGTATGAACGGACTCGATACACGCGTACATCCCGGTCACTTGGGAACCTCGCGCATACTGTTCGGCGCTTCCGCGGTTATGTGCGTTGGCTTGGGAGTTGCAGTGACGGCCGTCTCCGGGCTTGCCGCGCAACTGCGCCCCTTGATTTTGGTGGTGGGCTTTGCAGTCTTGGCACGCGGCAATGCTGTGCCCTGGGTAGCGGCCGGGCAGTGGCTGACCGAATTGCGTCACGACATTATGGACGCCCGCGAGCGGCACGGCCGAGACGCGGATGTGCTGCTGGTGGATCCGCTTGAATCTGTGCACGGTATCGATCCGTTGCGGTCGCGAAGTAACGGTCTCGATTGGGTGTTGCACCCTGAATTCACGGGCGAGCATCTCTCAATTCCGACCTCTTCCAAGGCTACGACTGAGTCGGGTTTTCTCGCGCTGGCACGAGAACCAGAATTCGAGCAATTGCGCGATAAAGGCCTGTTGGTGGTCTTTGCCACGGACACTTACGAAGAGAATCGGGTTGGGCCTATTCGACAATCCAAACTCGTGACGGCTTCTGTGGGCAATCGAGGAACGCGCAGTTGGCGTCGCGAAAGTCGTTCGCCGGATTTGGACTTAGATTCGCTTTCGATCGGTGCGT
The DNA here is from genome assembly GCA_047639415.1 of Planctomycetota bacterium. GTDB lineage: Bacteria > Planctomycetota > UBA1135 > UBA1135 > OFTM34. The sequence goes on from JBLINP010000114.1 coordinate 11,588, forward strand.
TGCAACTCTCGCTAACCGTGGGGAGCGAACTTCCTACGGAGGCGCTCGAGTTGGGTTGGAGGGCGCGTTACCCACTCGAACTGGAACTGGCATCGAAGGGGGCCTGGTGGACCGACGATCCGGTCGCACAAGCCACTTGCGACCTATCCGCATCCTTAGCATGGCGGCTCTCCGGTCAGGTTCGCCGGGTTTGGATCGAGACGGCTTTGTCGGGTATCGGGGAGGTTGAGTTGTTGAACGCGCTGCCCACTCTCGGATCCAAAGTCGAGCCAGAAGCTCTCGGCGATGATTGGGCATTCCGTTTGAATCCGCCCGAATCGCTCGCCCGTTCAATTTCAAGTACCGAGCGCGGTGGTCGCTGGGTGATTGGCTTGTTGGATCTAGAAAGTCTCGCGTTCGTCGAAATTGCGGCCAAAGTCAAACCTTCCGGCACGATTCACGTGCAGGGAGCAGCAGGCTGGGTTCGCGACGTCGTGACAACCACGGGTGGCCCAGTGGCTTGGTTGCTGGAGTACCGGGTCAACAATGTTGCCGTCGCTCGTTCGCGCGGCCGTCGAATTGGCGGTTAGCCACCGAGCGGTCCTTCGCCTATGATTCCGCGTCCGTTTGAGAACGGCCATCGATTGCACCTTTTTGAAATGTCTACAGAGCCCAACAAATCACTCGAGTTCTTCCCCAACCCCGCGTCTAAGCGTGACTACGAGATTCGCTTCGAAGCTCCCGAGTTCACTTGTGTTTGCCCGAAAACGGGTCAGCCTGATTTCGCGACGATCAGCATCCGCTACGTTCCGGACGAAAAGTGCGTGGAGCTAAAAAGTCTCAAGCTCTACCTGTGGTCCTTCCGCGATGAAGGTCACTTTCACGAAGCCGTCACGAATCTGATTCTCGACGACTTGGTGGCTTTGTTAGCACCGCGCAAGATGACCGTGGTGGGGGACTTTTACGTTCGCGGCGGGATCAAGACGATTATTGAAGCCAGCTACCCCTAGCCCGAATTATTCATGAACACGCGGACCAAACACCACGAACGACCGGCACTGCCGGTCTATTGGTTCCTGCTGGCACTTTGCAGATACTTGCCCCCGCAGACGACCTTGTAAGGTCGTCGAGGACGCCCGTATCTGCAAAGTGCCAGCAGGAACCAATTCGAGGCGGTTTG
>JBLINP010000115.1:0-12584 GCA_047639415.1 Planctomycetota bacterium
TCGGAGACAGCACGTCGATTGAATTGCTCATCGAATTAATGGGCGACGATGAACGCGACGATGCTCTGCGAGGCAGCGCTGCTCTGGCTTTAGGCGTGCTCTGCGATACGCGCACTGAAGCTTGGACTAGCGATATCTCTTCGGACATCAACTACAACCTTCTGACCTGGACGCTCCGTGATCCTTTTGGAGACGGCTTGGGCGTGCTTGACATGAGATAGGTAATACTCCCCAGAAACTGGGCTCCATCAATGCCCCCCTTGTCCCACATCCGGGACAAGGGGGGCATTAGCATTGCTAGAGCGCGTGCATAGCGCGTCACAGGTGTTGATGATGATTCCACTTCCCACCTTCGCGGCTTCTCGCGAAAACCGGATTTACACATCACCGCAAGACACCTCATGCCAACCGTCTTTCAAGATACCCTTCCTTCAGCGCTCGAAAATGCTGAGAACTTGCCGTCCCTTCCCGAGGTGGCTCTCAATATCATCAAGTTGTCAGAGGATCAGAACGCAGAGCTTGAGGATTACGCGAACGTTATTGCAATGGACCCGGCGCTCGCCGTCCAGATTCTGAAGCTAGCCAACTCTTCGCTCTACAACCTGGGGCAGGAGATCAGAACGCTCGAACGAGCGACGATGATGCTCGGGACCAAAACGGTCCAACTCATGGCGCTCTCTTTTTCGTTGGTAGGCCAGATCCCCACCGAAAGCTCCGGCAGCGTTTTCAATTACTCCGAGTACTGGAAGCGAAGCTTATCCACAGCTGTCGCCGGCCGTGAGCTCGGCCGATTGCTCGGTGTAACGCTCGCTGAAGAAGCCTTCCTGTGCGGCTTACTCTCACGTTTGGGTCAGCTTGTAATTGCAGAGTGCATGCCAGAGGAATATGCCGAGGTCATTGGCACTTCAACCAAATTGCCGACCAGTGAGGCCGAGAGTGAAATTCTCGGTTTTTCACACACCGACATTGGCGCTTCGCTCATGAAGTCTTGGAGCTTGCCCGAGCCTCTCTATTTGGCGGTGGCCTACCAAACGGACCCCACTCAGCTTCCGCAGGAATCGAGCAAGGTATCCGGCGAACTGGCTCGAATTGCACACCTCGCTGGCCTCATCACTAGCGTCCTCTGCGATGAGGTCAAAGGTGAGGCGCTGGGCAAGTTGCAAGAAACTGCCGAGGCAGCGGGGTTGAATGCCGAGCAGGTCGATACGTTGATTCTCGCTCTGGAATCGAGAATCAAAGAAACCGCGAACCTGCTCGAGATTGAACTTACCGATCAGGTTTCGCACTACGAAATCCTCGACTCAGCACGCAAACAACTCGTCGCACTATCCGTCGAAACGGTTCGTAATTACCACACGATTGCACGTCGCGTCGCTGACGATCAGACGAACGGCGCAAGACAGACGGGAAGACTGCCGAGCAGCGAAGAAGAGACCGATGAATTCACGGGTATGGGCAATGCGCTATATCTGCAAACCTGTCTCCATCACGAAATCCGCCGCCGCAGTCAAGCGCGTCTAGATCAGACTCACGGTAGCCTCGGTATGTTGATGATCGAGATCGCCGATTTCGATGCCATCATCGAGGAGTTCGGAAGCCAATTTGCCGAACAGGCGATTAACGTTGTCGGACAGACACTACGCGGAATCTCACGAGCCTCCGATTCACCCGCGCGCTACCGCAATCACGTTTTTGCATTGCTGGCACCGAGTGCCGACACAGCGGCGTTTCGTGCCATTGCGGGTCGCATGAACGAGACCATTTCCGAAATGCCGATCGTAGCAGGGCAAGAACACTTTCGTATTCAAACCGTGATTGGCGTCTGCACGCTCGCTGAGTGCTCGACCATTGAAGATGGCAATCGAATGCTCAAGCTGACCAAGCAAGCTCTCGCCAAGGCCAAGCTACGCGGCCCCGGCGAATCAGAATTCATCTCGAAGTAGTCGAGTCACTTCAGCGCGAAACCGGCACTAATTTGAGGCGAGTTGAATCGTAGATCCAAGCTGGCGGATCTTTAAGCACTCGCAATAGCTCCGCATTTCGAGAGCCGAGATCTCGGGCAAAGATAAGAGCCTTGGACGGATCGCTGGCGGGCAAAGGGAAACGGCGAAAGGCTCCTTCTGTTTCCAAGGGCACAAAGATCACTCCCCGCTGGATGCTCTGTTTCGCTGCCAATCGATAGGGCATACGACGTGCACCAACCTCCGCTTCAGCCGTGACAAAATGGTTGTATAGCAGGTGGCCGGAGGACAGGCAGACCACGACGAAGCAAAGCCGCCAGATATTGGCTCCGAAGTGTCGCTCCAAACGGTTGCAACCGGCGGCCGTGAGAATCGCCAAGCAGGGCATCGCTTCGACTAAGTAAAGCGGACCGACCCAGGGGATTCCGTGAAAGCGATGCAAACTGTAGAAGAGGATTAGCGAGAGTGCTGGAAGCCAAAGCAGCGAAGTGCGACGCGGGCGCAAGCTGGAGGTTGCGCCGAGTACAGCCAACCAAAGGCCCGGAACGAAACCGAGTGTCCAACTGCAGAGGCGCGCCAAATTGAAGCGCGTGTATTCGAGCGCCGTTCCGAGATTCACGAAGCCGTAACGATCATTGGGTGAGACGACTTCCGCGTAGAGACCGTAAGCCGTTTTGAACGGCGAACCGGTCAACTGGTGATTGACAAAGAGAAAACCTGCGGCGACGGGCAGGAATCCAAGGCAGGCCAAGCTGCTGACAGCCAACGTCCCGGGCTTTCGTTGCCAAACGACAAAGAGCACAAACGGAAGCGCAAAGGCAATGGCGGTCAAAGGTCGTGCGCTGAACGCAATCGAAATCGCCAAGCCAGCGACGATGCCAAACAACATCGCTCGATTGCGATTCGTTTCTAACTCGTCCAAAGCTCTCAGAACGGCGTAACAAAAGATGAGGCACATCGGCACACTCGTCGCATGCGATAACCACAGACTTTGCACGCCGACAAGAGCGGGGCAAACAGCAACGAGCAGCGCGGCGCGATGCGCGTGCTCCAGCTTGAGTCGACGTGCGATGAGCCACGTCAACCACGGAACCAAACACGCTAAAAGGAACGGCAACAGCCTCTGAAAACCCACCAAATCCCCGATAGCCAACAACGCCGAATGACCCGGTGGATACTTTGAAAAAGTTTGGCTGCCAGGATAGAGCTGGCGCGCCGGGAAGAAATCAGAGAACGAGCCTACGTCGCGACTGAGTTCGGCACGGGCAAATAGCTCTGCTTGAAAACGATAGGCAACTCCGTCGTTCGTGACCGGTTCGCCGCCCAAGAATCCGAAGGAGAAAAGGAGCGGCAAAAGGCCAGCCAGCAAGCAGGACAGAAATACGACTCGCGATTGCTTGGTGAGTGCGAGTGATTCCAGTTCAGCATCTGGATTCGGCTGCTTGCGTCGTAACCATCCGAAGCAAGCGCAAGCCAGAGCCCCCCACCCAATCGAGCGAGCGAGATCGCCGACGTCCAAATAACGCGTAGCGCTGGTCGTGCGACGAAGAGCGACGAAAAGCAGGCTGCCCGGATCGAAGGCAGCAAAGAGTAAGACCGCGAAGGCAAGCCCCACAAGCCACGCGCCTTTTCTGAACGAGCGCGCCGCCGTTAGGCCCAAAACCACCGCCAATACCGCGGCTGTAACGTACGCGGCGGGAGAGAATCGCGTCACGGCGATTAGCAATTGCTCACGAGTGCCCCGCCAAAGTGGATGGCCGAACAGTGAGCAGCTGAACTCTAGCTCGGCGCCCTCTAACCAGCGCGCATCGGCACCGATTAGAATGGCCCCAACGAGAGCTGCGGTTATGAAGAGCAAACTTCGCATCGAGCTTCAGAACATAAAGCACCCGCGCCATGGAAACGCATGAGTCCTCCTAAAACTCCGGTCCAAGCCCACGAAGGCGCTCACTCCAACTGAAATTCCCCCCACAATCACGAGTCCCTTTCCGTAGGGTAGTGCTCATGTCTCTTCTGCGCCCCGCTCTCCTCGCTTGGCCCTTGGTATCACTCAGCCTCCTCGTCGGTTGCACTGAGTCCAGCTCGTCAAAGCCGAACGTCCTCCTGCTCTCCCTCGATAGCGTCCGAGCTGACCGTGTGAGCGCCTCCGGCTACCGTCCAGATGCCACGCCAGATGTGCTAACAACGCCAAACATCGACCGCCTCGCGGAGGACGGTGTGATTTTCGACAACGCCTTCAGCACCACCTCGTGGACGCTGCCCTCGCACATGGCGATGTTCACCGGCTTACCGGATGAGATGCACGGCGTCATCGACAACGACCGTACGTTGGACCCTGCACTGACCACGCTCACCGAACTTCTGCACGACAACGGTTGGACGACCGGTGGTTTCTACAGCGGTCCTTACCTCAACCCGATCTTTGGTTTCGGCCAAGGCTTCGATCACTACGTCAATTGCGGAACCGTCGTTCCCGATGAAGTGTTCGACGATGACGAGATGGGTCGTTGGCGAGAGATCCATCAGTTCAGTCACGAGACCATTACGAGCCCGAGTCTTTACGAACAAGCGAGCGACTGGATTCGCGAGGCTGCGGATTCCGATCAGCCCTTTTTCGCGATGGTGCATTGGTGGGATCCGCACTACGACTACAAGGCGCCCGAAGAGTACACGCAACTCTTCGAAACCAACTACACGGGAGAGTGGTCCGGCTTGCGCATGGAAGATGTTCGCAAACCGGTCGACGCTCCCGACGTGGCTTACATTCTTTCGTTGTACGACGCCGAGCTGCGCTTCACCGATGACTTCATTGGTCGCTTGCTCGACGTCTTGGATGAACTCGACGTCGCCGACAACACGCTTGTGATCGTGACTTCCGATCACGGCGAAGAGTTTTATGAACGCACGCGCTGGGGCCACCAACGTTCGCTCTTCGACGAGGTCTTGCGCGTTCCGCTCGTGATGCGCTTTCCGAAACACATTCCTGCTGGCACTCGCGTTGCCGGGCAAGCGCGCTTGCAAGACATCTACCCCACCGTTGCCGAACTACTTTCGCTCGCCCCACCGAGATACCTAACTGGAAAAAGCTTGAAGACTTTGTGGGACCAGCCGAGTAACCCGGGCTTCGAACAAGAGCTCTTCATGTTGGTACCCCATCGCGAAATTCACGTCAGTGGACTTCGTTCGCCGACGGAGAAAGTGCTTTGGGATTTCACCGCTTCAAAAGGCTCGTATTGGAATCTGGTGAAGGATCCTCTAGAACACAAAGAACGACCCTTCGGCGAGAAGGAGCTCAATTCGGGGCTGCATCCGGCAATTGAGAGATTGCGCGTTTACCTTGATCAAGTCGAAGCAGCGCGTGCCAAGCTTCCGCAAAGCCAAGGACACGGACGCATCGAGCTCAACGAAACCATGCAGCAAGAGCTCGAGGATTTGGGCTACACCGGCGATGATGACGACGTGAAAGACGACGACGTGGATGAAGAGCAGACTCAATCCGAGTAGGTCGCCGCGCCCGGGTTGACGGCCTCGTCGCTTGAGATGATTTTCGGGCCGCATGCTCAGGCATGTCGGAAGAAAATTCCGACACGCGATCCGACGGCGATTAGAGATTAGCTCAAGAATCCATCGTTCCTCAGTCGACCCTGTGCCACGGGGGTTTGGCGATTTGGAGATACAAGAGAATCAAGGGGCGTTTCCAAAGAGCGATGAAATCGTTTGCGGAAGCAAAACACGTGGGAATGGCCTATGGGCGACAGAGCGTGACGGCAGCGCTCCGGTCTTAGCTATTCAAGCACTCACCGGGACAAAGGGGAGACTCGCTCCGCTATCAGAGCCTGCTATTGAGGTGGCGAATCTATTGGCATCCGGCAATTGGGATGCCAGTCAAGCCGTTTCGCACGTCGCCTATGATGCGGACCTCAAGGCGAAGTTACTCGCCGCAACGAACTCAGCTACGACCAGTGCGGTGACGAGTATCGACGGAGCCGTGTCAAGGCTCGGCGCAGCAAGAGTCGTGGCATTGACCGTAGCGGACAGCTTGCGCGATTCCTTTTCGCGCGGTTCCGACGAATACGGGCTAAGCGAATCTCAGCTTTGGCGGCACAGCATCGCCAGCGCGCTCGCCGTGGAACGCATGGGCAACTATTTGCCGCAAGCTCCTCCGCCCGAGTGCCAAGCCGCCGCCCTGATGCACGACCTCGGCCATTTGGTTTTCGCTCACACGCTTCCCGACGACTTGCAAGCCTTGCTGGGACGCGAAACGAACGTTGGATGGGCGAACTCGCGTCAGATCGAACGGGATCTGGTCGGCACGGATCACGCCCGGGTGGGTGGCGCCATCGCTAGCCATTGGAAACTGGCACCAGTCTTCGTGGACGCCATCGAATTCCACCACGCCCCAAATCAGATACATTCTGCTCACCACGCCCACGTCGCCCACGTAGTCGGTCTAGCGGACATGGTTGCAGCTACGATCGGCGAAAGCCTTGGCGGCCGGGAGCAAAATCCGGTCGACGAAGCCGGCACGATGCGTAAACTTTCACTGAGCGGCGAGCAGTTCTCTCGGCTCTCCCAAGAAGTCTACGACGACCTCGAGGACGTTCTTTGCTGGTATAGCTGAACGACAACTGCACAAGGCTGGGATTCATGCTTGCGAGCCCCACGCAATCGCTATAGAACCCCTTACTTCCCGCAATCCCCAAACCGCCCCACCCACCCAAGCCTTCCGTGAAACTCTCCATCGTCATCCCCGTCTATAACGAGGAAAAGACTCTTCGAGAATTGGTCGGGCGCGTTCAGGCGACGCCGCATGAGAAAGAGTTGATTCTGGTCAACGATTGCTCGCGCGATGGCACCGCCGAGATCATGAACGAGTTGGAAGCGGAGTACGACAACGTGCGTTGCTTCCACCACGAGATCAATCTCGGTAAAGGCGGAGCACTCGCGACCGGTTTTCAACATGTCGAAGGTGATGTGGTCATCATTCAGGACGCGGACCTGGAGTACGACCCCAACGATTACGCGGCGTTACTACGCCCCATTGAAGATGGCGTTGCCGAAGTCGTTTACGGCAGCCGGTTCCTGGGCGGTCGCTACGTGCGCGTACACTTGTTCTGGCATTACTTGGGCAACCGATTCCTCACGCTGTTTTCCAACTGCTTCACGAATCTCAACCTGACCGACATGGAGACTTGCTACAAAGTCTTCAAAGTCGACATCGCGCGCAAGCTCGACATTCAGTCGAGAACGTTTGCGGTTGAGCCTGAGATCACTGCGAAGGTCGCCAAGATGCGCGCGCGTGTGTACGAAGTTCCGATCAGCTACGCTGGTCGCGACTATGACGAAGGCAAGAAGATTGGTCCGAAGGATGCGTTCATCGCTTTGTGGGCCGTCGTTCGCTGGGGACTCTTTAACTGATCGCCCTTCGCGTTTGGGTTCGCTAAGGAACTCGAACCGAATATCGACGACTGTACTTCACTCGACTGCCCGCCACGATTTCGATCGTGAGCACTTCCCCAGATTGCAGCTCGGGTAATTCCGATTCGAAGTCGACCTGTCGCCCTTTCGCGCTGCCCGCAAAGTCGCCCGTCTCAAAACTTTCCCCAGTGGGCATCGTGATCACGACGCTGCGCAAGTGAGTGGAGCGACTACCGGGAGTGAATGCCACTGCTCCCTGAAGCACGGACCTTGCGCCCCGCTTGGTGAATTTTAGGTTGGCCGTATCCAGACCAAAAGGCGCCAATCCAGGCGACCGCAATTGATCGGCGTTCGCTCGAACCAAGCGGACCAACTCAAGACCTGCCGCATGCCAATCGCCTGCAATCACAGGAGTATCGACCGCAAGCGCCAAACCCGCGCTTTTTCCGCTCAATTCTGCATTTGAATCGAAAGCATGAAAACTCGCTTTCAAAGTCGCCGGCCGAGCTTCATCCGCAGCGACGTAGGCGCAAGTCATGACGTAGTTGGCGCCCGAACGAACCGCGTCTCCGTGATGAGTTGCCCTTTCGAAGGACACGAACACATCGTTCTGAAAAGCCGTCACGAGCGCGCTCGAGACTTGATCCTCAAGCAGAGGATCACTGAGCGAATCTAGGACAACCGGTAAAAGCGCTACGCCGAAGGGCAACGCATTGGATACGGATGCCGGGGAAATGTCTGCGGGTTGCAAAGACTGCGCGGCACAACCGAATAGCAGCGGTAACACGATCCAAAGTTTATTCATTCGGATGAGCCTTCCTCATCAGCTTCGATAATGTCGACCGACTCACCGATCCAAACAGGTCCATCGGCTTCTCGCTCCCCGTTGATTCTCAACTCGACGAGTTCGGCCGACTGCGCACATCGAAATCCCACTGAAAGACCATCCCAGTTTCGCGAGCGATCGTCGACAATCGCGAAGTCAAACACCTCGCCAACAAAGGCTCCGCCAGCGATCCAAAACCTATCCGCTTCACTCTGATATGGGCTTGCAGTCCACTCGGAAAGGTTCGTTCCGAGATCCCACAAACTGGTATCGCTGGTTCGATCCACTCCCCCGCCGCGGTCGTGCAAACTCGAGAAGGTCGACGTTTCTAATTGCGGTGACGACTCGCTCCAGGATGAGAACGGGCGGTATTGCTCCCCACCACGAACTGCGTACTCCCACTCGATCCAGGTGGGGAGACGCTTACCGACCCACTTAGCGTAAGCACTGGCCTCATCCCAGTTCACTCCATAAACAGAGTGGCTGGGCTCCGCATCGCGCAATCGAACGAGCAGCTTCGCCATGCGAGCGGGTGCTGGCGCTGGTGCCGATTCCGCCCAGTTCGATAGGTTTGAGTATCCGCTCTGATCCAATACGAATGCTAAAAACTCCTGGTTCGAAACTTCGTACTCGTCGAGATAAAAGTCTTCGATGCTCCCCGCTGCTTGCTCCTCAACGAAGGAGAGCGGCAGCGCTCGTTCGGGATCTTTATTGAGCGGTGCGAGTCCCGAGCCGGCAAACAACTCGTTTTCGCGATCATCTCCGCGTCCACCAAAGATGTAGGGAAAGTCGTGATTGCCTGCGATGCGAATCATCGCGTTCACAGGCACGCCGCCGCGACTGACTTGCGCGCGCGAATAGACCGGACCCTTAATTTCGGAAATCAGCACGGACTCAAGCTTGAGTACAGACTCGTTTCCGTAACGATCCAGCGCGGACAATCGCAGGTTGGTTTGAGCGTTCGACCACGCCGAGTCTAGCTCTACGCGACCGACGTAATTCCCGGAAGTGGCGCGGAACTCGATTCCGATTTCGCGTTCGCCATCGCTCAGGAAACCTTCAACCAGCGCAATTCCGTTCGGGTCATCCACTTTCAATTGCAGCGTCCAGAAACCCTGTCCGTCTGGTCGCCAAACCAGGCCTTCCGCTCCACTGGTTCCCGCTTCAATCGCTTCCATCGAGCGCAGTAATTCAAGCGCTGGTCCGCGTTGCGCCACTTCAAACTCGACGCGAGCACTCTCCAGCTCATTGCCCGCTAAATCACTTCCATTCACATCAAGCGCGTAGTGCCCATCGCTAGCAATGCTGTCCTTCGCAATCGTAATTGCGAAGGGACTCGCCCCTTCCAGCGTGCCCGCATACTGTTCAGTCGATTGCGAGGCATCAACCGAACCTTCCACCTCGGTCACCCTAAAGTCTAGGGTGCGCACCTTTACATCGGTGGAGCTTTCATAGTGCAATCTGGCCACGAAGCTGAGCGCGAGCTCCTCATCCGCTTTGCTCCAAATCGCGCGCTCTCCGTTCAAGTCCAAAACCGGCGGGCGATCGTCCACGACGATGCGATAGTTCTGTGACTCGTCGGGACGATCCACCGGCGACGCATTTTTAGGTCCCAACTGAAACGACTGAATGCTCAGCTGATAGAGCCCAGTTTGATCGAGTTGAAGCGGAATTTCGAGTTGCTGCTTCGGAGCTACCGTCAGAGGCGCGATAGGAATTCGATGGCCATCGGGGTCGTCTAAGAAGACGAAGATGCGCGCTGTGACGTTTCCGCGCTTCTCTAGCAGCACCTTTGAATTTATCCCGTGCGTGTAGCTGGTCCCGCCCGATATCAGCGGTTGGCGATGGTTCGTAGAAACCAGGCGGGCTGTAAATGTCGCACGCCCAGCCGAGCGAGAGAAGGCAATCGACATGTCGCGAAAACCACGCTTCGATTCGCCCGTGCGCAAGATGTAGCGCTCTTCATCAATGCGAAATTCAAGCCGACCTGCGTTCACGTCGGGTGGCAGCATTGCGAGCGCCTCCCCCAAAGCCACCTCGTGAATTCGCTCCTGACGGCTCGAACCTGTAGCGCTGGGCTGCTCCGTTTCATCTGCAAACAAGCGCCAACTCAAGTCCGACTCGCGCCTGGTTTCAACGCGCAACACCGGCACTTCATCCGGCGCCAAGACCACTCCGTGTTCTGATCGCGAAGCAGGCATCCAGCCGGGAACATCTGTCTTCAAATCGTTCGAAGCGACGAAAATTCCGGCCACATCGACCAAGAGCGAATCCACCATCACTTCGATCGGAAGCTGGTACTCCGCCTCCCGACCGGCGTTGTCGCGCACGTTGAAAACCAAATCCGTTTCACCGGGTTTCAACTGCAGTCCGGCCAGCGAGTGCGCGTAGCGATTGCGCTCACTCGTGCGTTCCCGGATCAGCATTCGTTTAGCCGCGGAATAACTCGACCGCACCGAAATGCGTTCGATCTCGCTGCGCGCCTCGCCACCGATCCAAAGCGTCAGTTCGAGATCCTCCGGATCCAATCGAACGCGTTCGCCCAATTTCCAATCCACTTCGCGAGTCCCGAACCCCAACGCGTCCAGCCGCCAAGCACCATCACCCAGCATGACCAAAGTGAACGGTTTGAACCTCACACCTGCGGAATCCGCCTCGAGTCGAACACGCTCGCGACGATAGTCGGCAACTTTTGACGCCCACAATCGAATGCCATCGATCTTCGTCCACTCCGCCTGATAATCAACAAGCACTTCGCCAGTGACCTCGGAGACGACGCGTAGCTTTTCGCCGATCAAGTCAACGTTCGTACGACCACGAAAGGTCAACTCCGCCGACAAACGGTCGGGCCCCATATACAACGGATCGGCTTCGATTTGTCCGCCTCCGCGTACCGCGTAGAGTTCGAGCGCTGCGGTATTGGAATCGACGACGGTATAGATGAGCAGTATCAATGTGATCACCGCCGTCAGACCAATCGCCAGCTTTCCGGAACCTTGCCAAACCGAACGCTCGCGAACGGGAGCGGCATTTTGAAGCGAGGCCGTGAGACTCGGAATTTCAAACTCCTCGTCGCCAAGTAAACCGAACTCGGATTCAGCTTCGGCTTCTGCGCGAAGCCTTCGCCCAAAATCGAGCCATTCGGCATAGCCCTCGCGCAATTCGACATCGAGATCAGGGTGAACTTCGCAGAGTTTATCCAGCGACGGGCGCTCCGCCTCTTCGGTAAACCGAATCATTTCGGCCAGCACGTGATCAGCGCGCTCGGTGCGGTTCTGTTGTTCTCCCATCCAAGTCACGGATGCAGCCTCGGTTGCGCCGAGATTCTAACGAGTTTTAGCGACGATTGGGACCACGAGAACCAAGCTGCTCAAGCTTTAACGCGGGCACTTTTCCAAACCAAATTCGATTACTCCTTCGACTCTTCGAGCGCCCGACGCAACAGTTCCCCTAAGTGTGTCGCTGGCCCCTCGGACATACCTTCGGCTAGCTCTTGAAACGCGTCGTGAGCTTCCGCCTCATCCGGTGCAATCCGGCGCCCGGTCTCATGCAGCAAGGAGAGGGACATTCGTTCAGCCTCAACATCCACGCTGAGGATTCTCACCGTCAGCGCCTCTCCACGCTGCGCCAAGGGCTGTAAAGCGGCGCCTTCCCCCACGCCGGTCTCCGATCGATGCACCAACCCTTCGACCCCTGGCGCAACCTCCACGAACAATCCGAACTCGGCAAATTTCGTGATCCTACCCACGAGCAGTTCTCCCACGCTCCGTTCGCGCTCAATCGCCTTCCAAGGGCTCTCGCTCATCTGTTTCAAACCCAGCCCAATACGCTTGCCACCACGCTTCACGTGCAAAATCTTGGCCTCGATCGACTGCCCCACTTTAAACATGTCGCTTGGCTCAGTCACGCGCTTCCACGCCAAATTGGAAACGTGAATCATCCCCTCAAGCCCATGTCCAAAGCGCACAAAGACTCCATAACCCTCTACTCGTGAAACGCGCCCCTGCACAATTCGTCCAGGTGCCAAGGAACCGATTTCTCGCTGGCGTTCATTCGCGCGTCCGCGTTGAACCACCAACTTGCGTGACACGGAACAACGCTGGCGCTCAAAATCTATTTCGGTCACCTCACAAACCAACAGCTTGCCGATCATGATCGCCGGATCATCACCGCGCTCGAGCCCGGTTTGTGACTTGGGCATAAAAGCATGCAGCGCTCCAATCTTGACCTCCAAACCGCCTGGTTTCGTCCGTACGACTTTGACCTCAACCAAACTTCCGACCTCTAGCCCGGATTATTCATGAACCGCGAGGCAAAACGCCTCGAATTGGTTCCTGCTGGCACTTTGCAGATACTTGCCCCCGCCGACGACCTTGGAA
>JBLINP010000116.1:0-12570 GCA_047639415.1 Planctomycetota bacterium
TGCAAAGTGGGGTCGGGGGAACCGTGTACCACGATGTGCTTCACCTTTTCGCCTCCCTTTGACAATTCGATCATGCGCCGTGCTGCGGTCGTGATGACGACGGCCTGGCTCGGGAAGGTGTCTTTGCGATGGGTCGTGCAGGTGGGCTCGATGATGAGTGTTGGGCCAAGGGCGCCAACACGCTCGGGTCCGCGAACGAGCTCGTCTTGAATGGGCAACATGAAACGGGTTGCTAAGTGGAGTAACTTCCCCAATTGGTGGAGGGGAAGGGCAGGGCTGGGCTGGACCGCGTGTGGGCCAGGATAAGAGTTCGGCCGCTGATGACACGTCAGCGAAACTGCCCCGCATTGAATGCGGCGAACAGCCTCGGTCAGACGAGGGCCAATCAGGCCGGACATGATAGTGGCTTACTCCCGTGTTCCTACCCCCGAGTTGAGATCTCGGTTCGAGTCGGGGGATTGCCCGAAGCCTGTGCCGAACTCGGCCAGAGTCCCCAGAGGCACAGAGCGACGGCCAGGGCCGACCTGACGGGGTGTTCGGCGGCTTTACGGGCCCATCGGAGCGAAAGGTGCTCGCCCTGCTTGGCCGGTTGAACACCGGCGTCAATAATCAGTACGAGGGCGCAGAAAAGGAAGGCCAGCGCCAACGGCCATCTCCAACCGGGGCATCGAACGCTCCGCTCTTCGTCGCCCTTCGTCTCGCCCACATCCTCTTGACCTTGGCTTTCCACACCCATCAGACTGGACTGCCAGCGATCGGTCACCGTTTGATCGGGTGATTTTCGAGCCTTAAATCACTCCGAATGAGAGCTTCTCAAGAAACGGAATCGTAGGCCCAAATCGAGAGAGTTCGCATTGAGTTGGGAGACAAGGCTGATCGACCTTGACAGCCCTCGCGCAACGACTCTACGCTCCCTGCCAATTCTTCTGGCCGGGAGGAATTTACGAGCGATAGAGAGAGGGTTCCAAAGGCGCGTATGTCGCACTTTGGGATTTTTTCGCCAGTTCAGGGGGCATCGGTGCCCCATCTTCCAGCCGAAGGACACGCTGTCGCGACCTCTCATCTTTGAGACGAGCGGCGAGCACCACAACGCGCTCCATGTACTTCGACTACCTAACAGTTCTGATCTTCTCCTCAGTGGGGATCGTGTTCGTATTTGCGAACCTGATCATCGCTTCGGTGCTGCGACCGAAACGTAAGGTCAAAGAAGGTCTTGAGGTCTACGAATGTGGCGAAGAGACGATCGGCGACGCATGGGTGCGGTTTGACATCCGCTACTACACCGTCGCTTTGGTCTATGTGATCTTCGCTGTCGAAATCGCCTTCCTGTTTCCGTGGGCAATCGTGCTACGCGAATCGTTACAGGGCACCGGCGCAGCAGCGGGTTTGGGCATCGGTGCCTTCGCTCTCATTGAGGGCGTAGTCTTTATTCTGATCCTGTTTCTCGGCCTCGCATACGTGTGGGCCAAAGGCGATTTGGATTGGGTACTGACCTACAGCGCTCCGGCTTATCAGCCGCCTGCGCAGCGTTTACGAGCAATTCCTTCGGTTGACGACTTGCAGGGCGATGACGCCGACGGCGAGAAGTCAGACGAAGATTCGTCCAAAGAAGACTCCGAAGAAGACGCCGCTTAGCGGTCTACCAAGGTCCAAACGAAATGGGATTCCTCGAGAATCAGCTCGAAGAGAACGTGCTCACGACAAAGGTCGACTGGTTGATCAACTGGTGCCGACTGATGAGCATTTGGCCGATGACCTTCGGGTTGGCCTGTTGCGCTATCGAGATGATGGCCGTTGGCGCGGCTCACCACGATATCGATCGTTTCGGCGCTGGCGCTTTCCGCGCTTCGCCGCGGCAAGCTGACTTGATGATTGTGGCCGGCACGGTCAACTTCAAGATGGCCTCGCGCATCAAACGTCTCTACGACCAAATGCCCCATCCGAAATACGTAATCGCCATGGGCGCGTGCGCGACGGGTGGCGGTCCTTACTACAAGTACGGGTACACGGTGGTCAAAGGTGTCGACCGCGTGGTTCCGGTTGATGTGTACATCGCGGGCTGCCCTCCGCGCCCGGAAGCGCTACTTGAAGGACTGATGAAGCTGCAGGACAAGATCCGCAGAACCCCCGTAATCCGCAAACCAGCACGTACGGCCTGATGGATTTCACAGGAATTGTTGATCGATTGAAGGCGATTGGTGCTCCGGGCATCCTCGGAGTCGACGAGCCTCGTGAGAAGGATCCGACGGACAAGAAGGATCCCGGTCGCGCTGGCGATGCCTTCGTGATGGTCGATCCGGAGCAACTCGAAGGCTTCCTTCGCTTCTGTCGCGATGACGCCGAACTCAGTTTTGAACTGCTGTGCGATTTGACCGCGACGGATCCAGCGGTCGACGACGAGAACTTGTGGCTCAACTACAACTTGCTCTCCATCACGAAGAAGCATCGTCTTGCGATCAAGGCGATCATAACCAAGGCCGATCCCGTCGCTCCCAGCGTCTTCGACGTCTATCGCGCCGCCCAATGGCATGAGCGCGAGGCCGGTGAGATGTTTGGGATCACGTATCGGAATCATCCCGATCCACGAAACATTTTGTTGCCTGAGGACTGGGTCGGACACCCGCTTCGCAAGGATTACGAGTATCCGAAGGAGTACCGCGGGATTTCCTGCGAGTAGATCATGGCACAGGAGAGAACAGCTACGGTGACGGAGCCGAAAGAGGCCAGCACTTTGCCCGACGGGAGCAAGGAGTTCGTGGTCGATGTCCATACCCAGGACATGGAGCTCAACATGGGACCGCAGCACCCCGCGACACACGGGGTGATGCGAATTCTATTGCGCGTGGATGGCGAGCTCGTCACGGGCGCGCAGCCGCACCTCGGTTACTTGCACCGGTGTGCTGAAAAGATCGGCGAGAACGTCGAGTGGCTGCAGTACTTGCCGTACACCGATCGCTACGACTACTTGGCGGCGATGAACAACAACCTCGGTTATTCGATGGCCGTGGAGAAGTTGCTGGGCATTGAGATCCCGCGTCGCGCCGAGATGCTGCGCATCATTTGCGCTGAGCTGAACCGCATTGGCTCGCACTTGATCGCTTTCGGAACCTATGGCCTCGACTTGGGCGCGTTCACTCCCTTCTTGTACGCCTTCCGCGAACGGGAATGGATGATGTCGCTATTCGAAAAGATCTGCGGCGCGCGTTTGACCTACAGCTACATCCGCATCGGCGGCGTCTTCAACGACGCGCCCCCCGGTTGGCTGGGTGAGGTGCAACGCTTCTGCGACACCTTCGATGTGAAGTGGC
This sequence comes from Planctomycetota bacterium, assembly GCA_047639415.1. GTDB lineage: Bacteria > Planctomycetota > UBA1135 > UBA1135 > OFTM34. Next base: position 3,309 of record JBLINP010000116.1, read on the forward strand.
AGGAGTACTACGACCTGGTGGTCGAGAATCAGATCTTCATCGGACGCACGGCCGACATTGGCGTGATTTCGAAAGAGATGGCGCTCGACTTCGGCCTTACGGGACCGATGCTGCGCGGATCGGGCGTCGACTTCGATCTGCGTCGTGACATGCCTTACTCGCTCTACGGCGAGATGCACGAAGCTGGCGCCCTGAACATTCCGGTTGCGACCGGTGAGAAGGGCACGCTCGGCGATTGCTGGGACCGTGTTTGGTGCCGCATCGTCGAGATGAAGGAATCGATCAAGATGGTCCGCTGGTGTTTGGACAACATCGAAGCGGGGCCGGTCATTGGCGAGCTTCCGAAAACCCTGCGCGTACCGGCTGGCGAAGCCTACGTCGGCATCGAGAACCCGCGCGGCGAGTTGGGCCACTACCTCGTTTCAGACGGTGGAAAAATCGCTCTGCGCTGTCGCGTACGCGGCCCGTCGTTCTGCAACTTGCCGGTACTCGAAGAAATCATGCTGGGAACGCTTCTCGCGGACGCCGTGGCAATCATTGGTTCGACCGACGTCGTCGTCGGGGAGACGGACCGCTAGATGCTCAACTCCATGTTGGCGATGACAGAAACCGAAGGTGCAGTGGAAGCCACGGCCGAGATGGCCGAACTCACTAGCGGGACAAACCTGATCAACGAGCTACTCAAGCTCGCTCCGATTCCGGACTTCCTCCCTTTGTGGGTGATTCCGCTGACCGCGATCATGATTGGCGTCTCGATCCTGATGGGGATCGTTTCTCTGAACGCAATGGCCGGCACATGGATGGAGCGGAAGGTTTCCGGTCACATCCAATGTCGCTTCGGTCCGATGCGCGCGGGTTGGCACGGATTCCTTCAGCCGCTCGCCGACGGCATCAAGTTGATGCTGAAGGAAGACATGATTCCGATCGGCGCGGATCGCATCTTGTTCGTGATCGCGCCGGCTTTGGTGCTGGCGAGCATCTTGGGCGCGATGGCGGCCATGCCGCTCTCCCCCGACTTCTTCTTCGCAGATGCGGATATGGGGATCTTCCTCATCCTGGCGATGACCTCCACCACTACGATTGGTGTGATCATGGCCGGTTGGGCGTCGAACTCGAAGTGGTCGATTTACGGCGCCATGCGCGAAGCTGCGCAGGTCGTGGCTTACGAAATTCCGCTCGGCGTTAGTTTGCTGGTTCCGCTCATCGTCGCCGGCACGTTCAACTTGAACGAGGCGAGCGAGTTGCAGGCCGGAATGTTTGGCATCGGCGGTTGGTTCATCTTTGATAACCCCTTCATGTTTCCTGCGCTGATCTTGTTCTTCATCGCGGTCCTCGCGGAAACCAAGCGCGCACCCTTCGACCTGCCCGAGTCCGAGTCCGAACTCGTCTCGGGTTTCTTGACTGAGTACTCAGGCATCCGCTGGTCCTTCTTCTTCATGGAAGAGTACGCAGCGATGTTCATGTTCTGCGTGATCACCTCATTCTTCTTCCTCGGCGGCTTCAACAGCCCGCTGACTTGGATATTTGAAGACGGTGGATGGATACCGAACACCATCCTTTGGAACATCTCGGCCTTCATCACGATCGTCGTGAAGGGCTATATCGGACTGTTCGTGATGATGTGGGTGCGTTGGACGTTGCCGCGTCTTCGCATCGATCAAGTCATGACGATGGGATACAAGTATCTGACTCCGCTCTCACTGTTGTGTGTGCTCGGAGCTGGCATCTGGGAATGGGGCAAGCTAGCCATCTTCGGCTGATTGAATAACGACTATGGTTACCGTCTCTAAGTACGTCGAAAACATCTGGAAGAGCGTCTACTCGACTACCGTCGGTATGCGCATTACCTTCCGTTATTTCCTCCAGAAGCCGATCACCGTCCAGTACCCGGACGAGCGCATGCCGATTCCGAATCGGTATCGCGGAATTCACTACCTCGAGCAGGAGAAGTGCATCAACTGCCTCGCCTGCGCGCGCGCTTGCCCGATCGATTGCATCGAAATGGATGCGGTGCGCCACGGTAAGGAGCTCGAGTGGATCTCGTTTGAGCTCGACTACCAGAAGTGCATGTTCTGCGAGCTGTGCGTCTATCCCTGCCCGAAGGATTGCATCCACATGGGCTCGGAGTTTGCGTTCGTCAGCGAGGACCGCAGTGAGTTCGTTCACGACTTGCTTTCGTACAAGGGTATGTCGCGGGGCGCTCGCACTCGCATGATCGAAGCCGACAAGAAGAAGGCTGAGAAAGCGGCGGCAAAAGCTGCGAAGGCTGCGGAAGCGGCGGCTGCCAAGGAGAACGGCGAAGACGCTTAGTCACGCCAGCTCGTCATGGAAAACTCATCCAAAATCTTCTACGCAGCCTTGTTTGTGCTGGTTCTCGGCGCTCATGGCGCGGGACTAGCTAGCGCTGGCGCGGAAGGATTGGCTTTCGGCTTGTTCGCATCGCTCATTCTGGGCGGCGGATTGGTCGTGATCTGGGAACGCTCGGTCGTTCGCAGTGCTTTCGCTCTCATGGCCACGTTGATCGGCGTCGCGGGACTGTTCCTGCTTCTGACGGCCGACTTCCTCGCCATGGCGCAAATTTTGATCTACGTCGGTGGCGTTCTCGCGCTGATTCTCTTCGGAGTCATGCTCACGCCACCGGATATGGAAGAGCGCCAATTGCCGCGCGTACTATCCGGTCTCCTTATCGTTGGCGCTGGCTTTACCTGGGTCAGCATGAAGGTTGGCGATTCGGTTCACTTCGCCACGCGCGCCGCGGACCCTGCACTCGAAGGCGTCAATAACGCCAAGCGCATCGGCGTCGGCTTCTTGGCCGCCGACCAGTACGTCGTGGCCTTCGAATTGGCCGCCGTCATTCTGACGGTTGCTCTCGTCGCCGCTGTTTACATCGCGCGCCGTCGGCGCGTGGACCTCGAACCGGCCGCCGCCAGCGATCTCGCAGGCTACGACGGATCGAACGGAGTCAGTTCAAATGAGGGCAGCGCCTAATGGGCCTTGAAGCTTACGTCGCGGTATCCGCGGGGCTCTTCGCCCTCGGCATCATCGCCATCATCGTTCGCCGCAACGTGCTCTACGTGCTGATGGGAATCGAAATGATTCTCAACGCGGCCAACATCAACTTCGTCGCTTTCAGTCACTTCCAAGGCGATGCCCTCGACGGCCGCATGTTCGCGATTTTCACGATCATTTTGGCCGCCGCCGAAGCTGCCGTCGCGCTCGCGATCGTGCTCAACGTGTTCCAAATGTACGACTCCATCAAGCCCAGCGACGCCGACTTGCTGCGCGAGTAATTCGCGCACCCAGAAACAGATATGGCACTCATGGAGTTCAACCCAGAAGTCGATTTCAAGCTGTTGATGGCCGTTTTGGCCATTCCGGTTTGTGCGTTCATTCTGCAGGTAGCATTCGGCAAGAAGCTTCCGCGCCAAGGCGACTGGCTGCCGACCGGCGGCATGTTCGTGGTGATGTGCATCACCGTTTACTTGGCGGCTAAAGCGATCTCAGCGGCTTACCACGGTGGAGAAGGTCACGGTGCCGACGCGCATGCAGTGACGCAGTTCTTCAACCACTCGCCCGACGCCGGATTCTCGTTCAAGTGGCTATTCGACAGCTCAAAAGACGCGGGTCTGCTCAACGTCGTCGCCGGCATTCTCTACGACCCGCTCGGCGCGGTGATGTTGGCGGTAGTCGGCATCGTTTGCTTCTGCGTGCACTTGTTCTCGATGGGGTACATGGCTGGCGACAGCCGCTACCACATCTTCTTCGCGAACATCAGCCTGTTCAGCTTCGCGATGCTGGGCCTGGTGCTCTCCGATAACATCCTCTTCCTGTTCATCTTCTGGGAGATCATGGGTTTGATGAGCTACCTGCTCATCGGTCACTTCTCCCAAGACCCGAGCGTGCCCTTCTTCCACAAGTGGGCCACTTGGGCGAGCAAGAAGGCTTTCCTGACCACGCGCATCGGTGACTGCCTGTTGTTCGTCGGCCTGTTCTACTTCTATCGCAATTTCAGCATCGCTTGGGAAACCACCGCGGCCTACCGCGAGGCGATGCCGAACTTCCAGCCGCTGCTCTTCACGGATATGTGGGAGATGGGCCGCCTGATCGTGGCGGACAACGGCGGCGAGTTTCCGGAGTGGATGACGATTGCTGGTTTGTGCGCCTTCGGCGGCACGATCGGCAAGTCGGCGCAATTCCCGCTGCACATCTGGTTGCCGGATGCGATGGCTGGTCCGACGCCGGTCTCCGCGATGATCCACGCGGCGACCATGGTTGCCGCCGGCGTGTTCCTACTCGGTCGCATGTACCCGCTGATGAGCCCGGATGTGCTCAACGTGGTTGCAGTCGTCGGTTCGGTCACGGCGCTCTTTGCCGCCACCATCGGGATGGTGGTGTACGACCTCAAAGCGGTGCTTGCGTACTCGACGATATCGCAGCTCGGCTTCATGGTCGCGTCCGTGGGCTTGGGTGGATTGACCGCGGGCATGTTCCACATGGTCACGCACGCTTTCTTCAAAGCGTGTTTGTTCCTCAGCGCTGGCTCCGTGATCCACGGCTGCCATCACACGCAAGACATGCGACTGATGGGCGGCATTCGTAAGTACATGCCGATCACCTTCATCTGCACGCTCGTTTGCACACTCGCCATCGCCGGTGTGCCGTTCTTCTCGGGTTTCTACTCGAAGGACATGATCATCCTTGCCGGTTGGGCGGGCGTTCTCGATCCGGCGCACGGTGGTTGGATTCCGACCTTTGCACTCGTGTCGCTTGCTCTCGCCGCGATGATGACGGCCTTCTACATGTTCCGATTGATCTTCATGACCTTCTACGGTGAATACCGCGGAGATCAGAAAGAGCACATGTACAGCGAGCAGATCGCGCTCGAGGGGCTCGAAGGTCCGCCGCTTCATGGTCACGACGATGATCATGGGCATGACGATCACGGGCATGATGACCACCACGCTGCGGATGATCACGGGCATGACGATCACAGTGGTAAGCCGCACGAGTCGCCGTTTCCGATGGTTGTTGCGCTCGTCATCTTGGCTTTCCTCGGCATGTTCGGCGGTCACTTCTGGCTGACGGATCCGGGACATTTGATGCACCCGACGCATTCGGAGCCTTGGTTCACGAAGCTCGCTTCACCGCAGTCGATGTACGGACACGACGTTGGTGTTTGGGCCGAAGAGAAGATCTCGGTGGGTATCACCGATCATGTCAGCGAGCTCGGAGTTGCCTCTCATAACAAGGCGGTTGCCCTCTCGCTCACCGTCGCGAGCCTTGGCATTTTTCTAGCCTGGTTCCTGTACGTGAAGCGCCGCGATCTCCCCAAGGTCATCGCTGGCAAGTTCGGCATGCTCTACACGCTCGTCCGTCGTCGTTACTTCATCGACGAAATCGCGGATGCCTGCTTCATCAAGCCCACGATGCAACTCTGCGCCCTCTTCAAGGGGATCGACGAGAAGATCATCGACGGCTTTGTGCTGCTCAACGGCGCCATCCACAAGAAGCTGGCTGATTTCTGGACCTGGGTCGATGCGAACATCATCGACGGCCTGGTCAATTTCGTCGGTCTTCTCACCCAAGCCTTTGGAGCGGCCTCGCGCCTGCTTCAAACCGGCCGAATTCAACAGTACGCAGCCTTCGCCGTCGGCGGGGGCTTGCTTGTGATCGCCTGGCTGCTCCTCAGCTAACGCACGTCGCAAGTTTCCATCATTCACTCAGTCAGACACGCCTACTCGTTGAAGGTTCGCCTTCAACACACTCTCCGCTCCTAGCAGCAACCATCTCATGGCAGACCACATCCTAAGCTGGATCGCGTTCATTCCTCTGATCGGAATGTGCGCCCTCTTGCTGGTGCCCAAGAACAACAAAGCCGCGATCAAAGGCGTCAGCCTCGTGGCGACGTTTATCCCGCTCGCACTCGCGACGTGGGTTTACTTTGGGCTGTTCGACAAAACGACCGCCGACTTCCAGTTCGTAGAGCGCTACGACTGGATTCCGATGATGAAGATTCAGTACTTCATCGGTATTGACGGTCTCTCGTTGTCGTTGGTTTGGCTGACGACCCTGCTGCTGTTCTTGGCGGTGCCGCTTAGCTTCTCGATCGCGAAGACGCCCAAGGCCTTCTTCGCGCTCTTGCTCCTGCTCGAAGTCGGGATCCTCGGCGTGTTCATGTCGCTCGACTACTTCCTGTTCTACGTCTTCTGGGAGATCATGCTGCTCCCGATGTACTTCCTGATCGGGATCTGGGGCGGTCCGCGTCGCGAGTACGCCGCGATTAAGTTCTTCCTGTATACGCTGGCTGGTTCGGTCTTCATGTTGGTCGCCGTCGTCGCTCTGCGACTCGACTCAGGCACCTTCGCGATTCCCGAAATGATGGCATTGGCCGGAGAAGGCCTTCTCAACGGCGCGAATCTGCCCGGTGGCGGATCGCTGCTCGGCATGGAGTTCGGCACTTGGATTTTCTGGTTCCTCTTCGTCGGTTTCGCGATCAAGGTTCCGGTCTTCCCCTTCCACACCTGGCTTCCGGATGCCCACGTTCAAGCGCCGACGCCGATCTCGGTCATCCTGGCTGGCATCCTCTTGAAGCTTGGCGGCTACGGCATGATCCGCGCCTGCTTCCCGCTAGTTCCGGAAACCTTCCGCGACAACTGCACGGTGCTCGCCATCTTGGGCGTGATCTCGATTGTGTACGGCGCCTACGTCGCGCTCGGCCAAACGGACTTCAAGCGCATGGTGGCTTACAGTTCCGTGTCGCACATGGGGTACGTGCTGCTCGGCTTCGCCGCGCTGACCGAGTGGGGTTACTACGGTGCCGCCACTCAGATGTTCAACCACGGAACGAGCTCGGCTGTCATGTTTATGGTCGTCGGAGTGATCTACGACCGAGCGCATCACCGCGATCTCAATGGCTTCGGCGGCCTCGCCCAGGTCATGCCACGCTACTGGGCCATGACGACGTTGTGTTTCTTCGCAGCGATGGGCTTGCCAGGTTTGGCCGGATTCATCTCGGAGGCCATGACCTTAGTCGGCGCCTTCAGCGCAGCCGATCCGATGTTCAAGGTCTACGTCCTGATCTCGATGATGGGCCTCGTGCTTACCGCAGCCTTCTTGCTCTACGCCATCCAACGTGTCTTCCTCGGTGACTTGAACCCCAAGTACAAGGATTACACCGACGTAACGGGGCGCGAAATTTTCTGCCAAGCGCCGCTGCTTTTCCTCTGCGTTCTACTCGGCATCTTCCCCTACCTGCTCCTCGACTGGATGGAGCCGAGCGTTCACAAGCTCGTCCAATTCCTGGCGACGGCTGGCTAAGTCGGACGGAGTAACAAGGTGCAAAACAGCTACTTAGTAGAGATGGGGCGCATCGCCCCCGAGATCGTCCTGACCATTTTGACGATGCTGGTCCTGGTCTGGGACCTCGTCACGAAGGGGCGCGACTCGCGTCAGGTCGGCTACCTGTCGCTGGCCGGTCTCGCGATCGTAGGCTACTTGCTGATCGATCAGTGGAACGGATTGCGCAACGGCGGTGTCGGTTCGGAGGCCACCAAGGTCTTCGGGATGATCACGATCGACACTTTCGGCGTGTTCTTCAAGCTGTTCACTGTCGGCTCGTTGGCTGCGGTCATGTTGTTCGTGCTTTCGGATAAGCGCGAGCGCAAGCACGGCATCGGCGAGTACTACTTCCTGTTGCTCGGCGCGGGCATCGGCATCTTCTTCATGGTCAGCACCAGCAATCTGCTGCTGCTCATGCTCGGTCTCGAATTACTGTCGCTCGCGAGTTACGCCCTGGCTGGTTTTCACAAGAGTGAAAAGCGCTCGGCGGAAGCCTCACTCAAGTACGTGATCTTCGGCGGCCTCTCCGCCGGCATCATGCTGTACGGCATCAGTCTCTTGTACGGTTTGACCGGCACGATCGACTTGGTCGAGATGGGTACCGCCGACGGGACGAGTTGGCCGGTCGGAATGGCCGCGCAATTCGCTTACAACCCGGCACCGGTCGCAGTCGCTCTCGTTTTGATCCTCGCCGGATTCGCCTACAAGGTCTCCGTCGTTCCCTTCCACTTCTGGACGCCCGACGTCTACGAAGGCGCGCCGACTCCGGTCACGACCTTCCTGGCCGTGGCTTCCAAAGCCGCCGGCTTCGCAGTGCTCCTGCGCTTCGTCGGCCTACTGTTCATGAGCGAAGGCGTCGACGCCACGGTCGCCGCCTACGGCGATCGCATCGGCATGCTGCTCGCCATTCTCGCGGCAGTGACGATGACGCTCGGCAATTTTTCCGCGCTGCGTCAAGCGAGCATGAAGCGCATGCTGGCCTACTCGTCCATCGCGCACGCCGGTTACGTGCTCATGGGCCTCGCGGTCATGACGCCCGAAGGTTTCTCGGCAGCGATGTACTACCTCGCCGCCTACTACCTGATGAACTTGGGCGCCTTCGGCTTCCTGCTCTACTTCGAGGGCATCACTGGCAGTGAAGACATCGACTCACTCAAAGGCATGGGCTGGAAAGCGCCAGTCGTTTCGATCGCAATGGTGGCCTTCCTCGTAAGCCTCACCGGATTGCCGCCGACAGTCGGTTTCTACGGCAAGTTGTTGCTCTTCTACGAAGGCGTCAACGCGGGCTACGGCTGGCTAGTCGTGATTGCCGCGCTCAATAGCGTCGTCTCGCTCTTCTACTACTTCCGAGTGGCCAAAGCTCTGTTCCTCACGGAGCCGACCGACGATCGCACCCTCGCGCCGCAACCGATCCTGACCGGCTTCCTAACGCTCTTGGCAATCGGAACGGTGCTCTTCGGCATCTACACCGCACCGATGCAGAGCTGGGCGAAAGCCGGCACCGACAGCCTGCACTTAGTCGAGTAAGCGCAAGCTCAGCACATCAGAAAACAGGGATCGTGCTTACGCAGCACGGTCCCTGTTTGCGTTTAACGCGTACTCGGCTATCGAGCGTTGAGGCGTCTTCGAGGGGCTGGGGAATACGGGAAGACTGGTTGTCGTCAATGTGAGGACAATTGTGTTCTAGTGCTAATTGGAGCCGGGCTTCTCTCACTCCGACGATCGATACGAAATCCCCATGGTTGGATAGCCCAATGCGCTACCTGTTCTTGACGCTCTTGGTGGCCGCTGTGGTGATTACGTTTCTGGTCGAAACGGATTCATCTGGCACAGCGTTAGAAGCGGAGTCTGCCGTCCCGCCGGAGACGCCAGTTGATGATGGTGCTATCGAACTAACGTCCGTTGAGAACGATCAACGTAACGA
>JBLINP010000117.1:0-12505 GCA_047639415.1 Planctomycetota bacterium
GTCTCGGTCCTGCTCGCCAGAATCCGCGCGCGGTTCAGCCAGAGGTTCGTTTGATTCCGAATCGAGAGCGGAGGAATCCGCCTCATTCTTCGTGGTCCGCGATCGACCTGCTCCGCCACGTGTGCGGCGAGCTTTCTTGCGCGGTGCGCTTTCGGTCGCGTCACTGGCGGCTTCGCTTACTCGCTCTGAAAGGCTCGCAGACGGAGTCTCCGATTCTTCAGTCGAACTTCGGCGACGTCCGCGGCCGCCCCTCGATCGGCGACGAGGCTTCTCTTGATCGTCCGCAAGCCCGCTGGCTTGCTTCGGTGAAGAGGTTGTTTTTTGATTGTCAGTTTGAAGGGAAGCGGAGGTAACCGGCTTCCCGTCCGGGAGGCGCGTGCCATCCGGATTTACGGGGTCGTTCATCGACGTGGTCTCACATTTTTCAGCCGCAGTGCGGCCTCTGCCGGCGTGCGGCGACCGTTATCCAAATCGGAGCGGGCGCACGACCGGTCGGCTTCCTCCGCGGCGCGCGATCTGTCCTATGACAAATAAGGTCGAACGAGCGGTTGCTCTCTCGACGCGCGTCGGCACGCGGTGAAATCCATGTTCCTGGTTGTAAAAAGGACAGTTTGAACTGTCCCACAGCATTCGGCAGCCGAGGCCACCGGAAGATTCAATTTGGGTTCGGCCGGAGCCGAGGGCTGGCGAACAGGGCCGGCTTCGCAAGCCGATTCGTTTTTTTGCGCGCGCCAGCCGAACGGATCGGCAGGACTTGCGCGCGATTTTCGCCTAGAAGAACTAGAGCGGGTAGATTGGGTGGATAGGGATTATGCACCGCGTCCTCGGCCCGAGGAGCGCGAGCGGGCGACCGGAAACAGGGTTCCCAGCTTGTACGAGATCGAGCGTATTGGGAGGACCAGGGGTGGTGCTCCGACCAGCGCTCGGGCGAGCAGAGGCTTCCAAGCGGAGGCCAGCTAAACTCGTCTGTTGCTTGACCTTAGTCGACTTGGGGGAATCGATGCAAGCAACTGTCACTACGAAAAGCACCAGGTGAGGAAGCGGGGCTCTCTTCCGGTACTGCAACTCGCCGGGAAAGCCTCGGCAAGGCATGGCGGCCAAGCCTCTCGTCTTAGACACGGGGCTTGGCCAGCTCAAAATTTATTCTTCAGAATCCGAGCCGGCAGCATCGCCAGCCTGGGCTTCCGGCTCTTCTTCGTTGACGTAGTAGTCCCAATCGGCGTCAGAATCGCCATCAGAAGGGATCAATTCAACTCCGGGAACGGCCATTACGCCCTCACCCTGGAGCATCGACTGGAGCTCCTCGTTGTAGTCTTCACGACGACGAGTCAACTCGCGTTGCAGGGTAAACTCGTGATCAGCAGCGGTCCGAACGATATTCGGGGTGATGAAGACCAGCAGACTGCGGCGCTCGCGATTTTTCTGCTCGTGGCGGAAAAGCCAGCCGATCAGCGGGATATCACCCAAAAGCGGAACCTTGGCCTCGCGCTCGAAATCGGTGTCGGTAGTTAGGCCGCCGACAACAGCGGTTTGACCGCTTTCGAGCATCATGGTCGTCACGATTGTGGAGGAGCGAGTACGCGGCAGCGCAATCGAACCCTCGAGGCCGGAAGCGCCGATCGTGAATACATCAAAACCGGGAGGCGCCAAAGCGGAGTTGCCCGTTCCCGAGAGACTAGTCTCTTTGGGAATGATCTCGAGCATGACTTCGTTCGCACCAGGGATGACGTTCGGAATCAGCAGCAGTTGGAAGCCGACTTCAACCGGCGAACCGGAAGCTTCGGAAACCGACAACTGCAATCCACCAGCTTGGCCTTGCTCTGACTTGGCTTCTGCGTAGCGAATCGTCTCCCCCACGAAGATCGTGGCGGCACGACCATCGAGAGCAATGATCTTGGGCGCCTGAACAACTTGAGTGCGCTCGTCACTTTGCAGCAAACGCAATGTCGCTTGCCAACCCGTGAACGAAAGTGCACCGAAGACCGTGTCGGGCGTCACCGTGTTGCCGAAGTTTTGCGCGGGGTTCGCGAAGGGTCCGTCATTCGGATTCGCGATGAAGACATCTTCAAAACCGCCGTCGCCGAGATTAAACGGGAAGGTGATCGGAACCTGACCGCCAGAGATGCTGACCGAAGGGCCGGCATCGCCATAATCAACTCCCAAGTTGAAGAGGTCACTATTGGTTGTCGAGATGAACTTGACGTCGACCAACACTTGGGCCGGCGCGACATCGAGCTCTTCGATCATGGTTTTAATCGATGCGTGAACTCGTGCAGTGTCGCGGATGATGATCATATTCCGCTCGGGAATGTAATCGAGGTTTCCACCGGGGTTGAGAGCTTTACCAAGCGCGCCCAGCGTCGCAAAATCCTTGGTTACGTCACCCGTAGCTGGCTTCAAAGAACCAGTGACAAATTCAGAGTCAATCGTAGGCGCGTAGGAACTCTTCGGACGTAAGTATCGAAGTTGATAGTTACGCGTTTCCATCTGTGCTTGCAAAGTCAATGGATCGACGACCCGCAATACTCCGCGCTCCTCTTCCACGACAACGAAGCCCAGGGTTTTCACCGCAACTTCAAGTGCATGGCGCCACGGCACGTCCGTCAATCGCATCGAGATCGTTCCCGCGACTTGCGGGGCAACGACGACATTGGCGCCTGAAATGGCTGCAATGGCATCGATCACTTCGGTGATCTCTGAATTGTTGAAGACAAACGTCACTCGCTCGGGTCGATTGACGAGCAACACTCCTGCTGCACCGCTTTCCACGACACAACCGGCGGACTCGGCCGCAAGGTCAAGCGCATCACGCCACGGGATATCGGTGATATCGAGGGATATTGTCGAATCCCCGCCTTCCATCACAACGATATTCGCTCCGGATTGAACCCGGATGTAGTCAACCACTTCATCGAGCTGGCGCCCGTCGATGCGAAGTGAAACTCGCGCATCAAAACGGGGCACTTGCGCCGATGCTGAAGCCATCAACATCACGGTAGCCAAGCTGCTTAAGAACCACTTTTTCATTTCTATATCTTTCGGGGACTCTAAGGTTCGATTCGGCGCGCAAGAATCACGTCGCGATAAACGAACTCGATCTCATCTTCTCGGATGCTGCGGATAATCAGTTCGTCGGCAACCAGTTCGCCTTCACTGAGTGATTCGCCATTGATCACTGCGATTGGGCGCATGCCGTCGATCAGGCCGACGCCTGTAATTCGCATTTCGATCTGGTCGAATTGGAGCACCGTCTCCGCTTTGCGGGCCAGCCAACGAAGTTGCGCGATCATGGGTTTTCGCGCTGCATCATTTTCTGCCAAGTGAAGCCGGGGCTCGATAGTTTGATAGGCATTGAGCGCATCGTCGTAGCGGTGAACGTGTAGGAAGCCGTCGACGGTATCGATCGCCTCCTGCAACACAGCGACGGTCGGTCCGACAACGCCTTCACTGTTACTGAGCTTTGCGTTCAAGTTTTCGAGCGCTTCAACCACTTCTTTGTCGAAGCGGCGTTCGGCCGAAACGAAGGACAACTTGTTGCTCTCTTGCACTTGGCGAACGTCTTCTTCAAGCGAAGCCAAAGCGTTTTCTAGCTCGGCGCGTGACTTCATTTGGGCGATCAAATTGTCGGCCTTCACAAAGTCATCCCAAAGCACGAGCGCCGCGCGAGTCCGATCCACAAGTTCTTCGACCAATTGGATCTGATCTTCGATTGCGAGCGTATCGCTTCCGTCTTCGGGACGCGGAACACGCGGGTCAACCCACGGGTCGCGACGGCCGCGCTGGCCTTTGTATGCGTAGACAGGAATTTGAAGCTCGGCCTGACGCTTGCTGATCTCGGAGAGCATCAGGTCGCGCTTGCGGTCATAAGAATCAATGCGAGCTTCTTCGGTAAGATCCTTGGCATTGTAGACGTAGGTTTCCACGTCCATTTGAACAGTGTGATGCGGCTCTTCGGCGTCTTTCCCCGTACTGCGCTTGGCAGCGGAAAGCTTGAAGATCGGAATACTCATGAAACGCGAGAAGCCTTCAACCTGAGCGGTGAAGTCCAACATCTGGAAAATGTTGGCGTCGAACTTCAGCGAGTAAACAACGCGATCGAAATCACCCGTTTTTGCAGCACTGGCAAGATTCTTATTTCGAACCTCAACGATGCGTGCTCCGGAAGCTTCCTGGAAGTCCCGCAGGGTTCGCACGAAGTTGTTGAGGTCGTCGTCGTTCGGAAGGATCTGCGCAACCACACTGTCGGTTTCGCGCTGGATGATCACTTCGCGTTCGAGAGCCGGGGTTTTGGCGATTAGCGTTCGCCCGCCTTCGATATCAACTTTAATGACCTCGACGTCGGCACGCAGCGCTGTGATAGATTCATCTTCGAGATAAATCAGCCCACCAATGCCTGCTGCGATGGCAAGACCACCGCCGACAATTGCTGCCCATCTTTGACGATCATTCATTGGAGTCAACCTCCTCTGTAAGTGCGGCGCGTAGAGCGGCTGCCGCTGCGCGTTCGTCAGGCGACAGCAAATTCAACTCGAGCGGGAACGACCAGTTTTCTGCCGGCAGCAAATCTTTGTCGATGCTCGACTGCGAACCTTGGGGCGGGGACAATGCGCCGAAGTCGGCGATGAAGGGCGACCCTTCGAGGTCCTCAAGGAAGTTGGCTACGTGAGCAAAGTTCGGATTGCCCGAATGCCCGGAGGCGCTCAAACTTCCGAAACTTCCGCGACCCGGTGTGATCATCTGAGCCACAGAGAGGTCATCAAACCAGATTAGGTATTTCTCTCCGTAACCGCCGCGATTGACCACGTCGATCATTTCGTCGACCTTCTTAGTCCACGACATACGGTTCCCGGTGATCTCGCGCAGAGTTGCTTCGCGAGATTTATAGATCGCGTTCTCCTGCTCCAAGCTCTTGTGATAAGTCACTTGGGGATCGATGCTGCTCTTCGTGTCTTCAAGCACGGCGAGCTCGCTGTTGACTTCAGCTTTGACGCCAAAAGCCATGCCCGCCCACCACGCGATGAGGGAGCAGTTAATGGCAACGGCGACGCAAACGCCGACCGTGAAACGAATCGGAATGCGATTGGCCTGCCGATACTCTTGGGGAAGTAGGTTGATATGAATCATGCTGTTCTCACTCTCGAGGCGAGGCCTACGGCAACGGCCAAAGTCGATGCGAATTCCGCGATCTCATCGGTATCCACCTGGGGACCCACACGCAGACTTTGAACTGGATTCCACGGGCGTGCCGGACGCCCAGTGGCTTGTTCGATAAATGGCAAAACCCCGGGAGCGAGGACTCCGCCACCCGAAAGCAGCACCTCCTCAACTCGCAAGCTTTCGCGGTTTTCGACGAAGTCGAGCGACAATGAAATCTCGCTGACTAAATCTTCGAGCACCGGGGAGATCGCTCGACTGATTTCAGCTTCGCGTCCATCGGGCTCGTGCTTGATGGCCTCCGCCTCCAAGATCTCGAGCCCCATGCGGCGCGCAATCGCTTGCGTCATGTCCGAGCCGCCAATGCCGATTTCTCGACTAAAGCAGGTCTCGCCATTGCAAACCACATTGATGGAAGTACGCGAGGCACCGATATCGACTAACGCGATCGTGTGTTCTTCCTTCTCGCCGTCCTCATCCTCTGCATCTTGGGCGGCCGTATCGCACAGCTCCCAGGCGTTGGCGAGCGCGAAGACGTCCACATCAACGGCAATTGGTGTTAGCCCCTGACTCGTTACCTCTTCGACCTTCTCTTCGACGACGCTATTGCGGCAGGCAGCCAGAACGACGCTCATTTGGTCTTCTGTGCCTTCCGTTGCCTGCGGCGGACGATTGAGACGTTGGCAATCGATCGCGACCTCGTCGGCATCGAAGGGCAAGTACTTGTCCGATTCAAACCGAATGGCTTGGCCAAGTTCGGCATCGGACATTTGCACCATCGATATGTACCGAACGACGACGGACTGTCCCGCCACCGAGGTCACGACATTGCGAGTCTTGAAGCCGCCTTTCTCGAAGACCTCAGCGATCGCGTCGCTCCGCTCCGATCCGGGCAGAACTTCAGCACGGGCGAAACCGGTCAAAACCGGCTCATCGCCTTCCATTGTTATTTCGACGGCTTTGACCACGTGACTACCGAGGTCTAAACCAACCACACTCTTAGCTTTGCGAAACACTGAACCCCTCCAGTTCCACATTAGGAACAGGCTCTAAAAGAGACTGACTTCACCGCATAAAAATCGGATCCCCTGGGGAGGGAAATTCGAAATCCGTCACGGCACAAGGTCCCCTTCGGCGGGATAGTGGAAGGAGGTTTAGGGCTGCCCGCGAATTACGCGAAAGCCTTCTCACGAAGTGCCTCGGAAATTTCTTCCACCCGCTCTCATTTGGAGGCGAATGGGCGCTTAAAGCGTCCCCGCAGAGTGACGATCGCCGCGCTCTGCGATTACCGCTCTAGATCTTCTCCGAAACCCGAACTGATCAGCTCCGTCAGTTGGGTGAGAACATCCTCGGCATTTTCTCCGCGCGCGCGCAATTCAAGCACGGTTCCGCAGTAGGCATTCAGAGTCATCAACTCCAGAATGCTCTTGCCGTTCACTTCGTTATCGCCGAGGCGAACCCGAAGTTCGCCCTTAAAGCCGAGCGCGAGCGTCACGATCGCATGGCACGGCCGGGCATGCAGCCCCTGGCGATTACAAATAGTTACTTTGCGTGTCGAATCCATCCGCGTATATCAATTGCGCGGACCGCCGCGAAATTAGGCTCAGACGTTGGCATGTTCCTTAAGCAGATCCACGAGTTCCTTCTTCGTCTTCACAGCGACGGCGAATCGGCGGAAATCGCCATCCTGGGTCAGCTTTGCAATCCAACGCATCATGCCCAGATGCTTTTCCGGGTCATAAAACTCGGTGGCGGACTCTGGGCGCAGAACCGTGAACAAAATAGTGATAGGTTCCCCGTCGAGAGCGTTCCACTCGATCGGTTTCTTCGTGATAGATACGCTTAGGGCCGGTTGCTCCAGGCCTTTGATCTTCACGTGGGGAATCGCGACATTGTTGCCGAGTCCCGTGGAGGCGATGGTTTCGCGCTCGTTGAGAGCCCGATTCGCTTCCTCGGCTAGGGACTCATCCAACGTGCCTGCCTTAACCATGTTGGCCACGATTTCCTGGAAGACTCCAGGTTGCTCGGCGGCCTTGATTCCAACGCTGCAGGGTTTGGCCTTAAACAGCTTCCAATAATCGGTCATCTCGGTGGTCGTCATCCCAGGGGGGACTCCGGTGCGGTGTATTGAGGGGTGAACAAGCGGCTGCGGCGATCAGTCCGATCGAGTCCGCTCACCGAAGTGCAGAAATCGGAGCGTAACAAAAAGCGGGTGAACACGGGAAGACCCGGGCTCACCCGCCTGGCACTCTAAATTGAGTGATCTTGACTCCTCTTTGACTGGGAGGCTATTTCGCTCTAGGTCTCCTGCGCTCGATCGTTCGCTTGGCTTTGTGCCGCTTGAGAACCTTCGCCATACGCGCGAGAGCCTCATCGAGAGCGGCGTGGATGCTGTTGGCCTTGCCCTCGACGACGAGGACAATTCCGTTTCCTACGTTGGCAACGAGTTCGGCATGATGCTCGTCTCGTTCCTGCTGCAGCAGTGCCCTAACAGACACCGTTCTTCCAAAGAACTTATTCAAGTCCTGAAGTTTAGTTGCGACGTGGTCGCGGATTCGCGACGGATAATCATGATGGATAATAGACACTTCAGTCTTCATACGAACCGTTCCTGACGGGCTTAGCCGCCGCTCAAGTCCACAGAGGCGTGGGATGAAACATCAATCCGGGATCCGATCCCTGCGGATCCGGACTGGAAGCGGGTGAAAAATGGACGGCGCTCCGGGGAGCACTGCCATTCACCTGCCTTGAAATCGACCAAGAGCCGATTACTGCGGGCGCAAGGCGTCCGCGGGTTACCAGGGTCAATAGACGCATGGGTCTGGTCAGCGCGTCGAGCGGCAATGTGAGCCTGGCTCGTCTTGCAAACCCCGTCCCCTGGAATTTCGTCCAGAGAGAAGTGTTGCGCTGCGCGGCCGTCCGAAATTTTTGATTTAGACGGAGCCATCCGGCGATCTGACTCTCGTCGGATCGCTGTGACCATTTCGCCCGCTAAAAGCGAGCGTCGAATCGTATTCGATGTGACTAGCGCTTTGACCATGGGGTCATTTCCTACCATGAACGCGAATCGCGATTCGGTCAACCCATGCTTTCCGATAACGCTTCGACGGCCGCTCAGTTCCAACTTTGAGGCCTACGTCCACTTTCACTTTCACCCTCATTTTCGTCCGATACGGGAGCGAAAACGAACGAAACTGGGATATTTCTGGAGACTACGCCCAAACCGATTTCGGGTAAAAAAGCAGCTCCTTTTCCCCGCCGAACCCGCGATTCTGGACCGCGCTTCGATTGCACTCCCCATCAAATGCAGAGTCGGCTCTACCGTGGGTTCCCCGGGCCGATTACGCTCCCGCGCCTCGCCTCCCCCATTTCGGTAGATCCCTTGCGAAACGTTCGAATTCTAGTCGCCTATGACGGCTCGGCCTTTTATGGCTGGCAGCGCCAAGCTGGCTTCGAATCCGTCCAGGAAGCGCTTGAAGATGCGCTATTTGCTCTAACCGGAGATCGCATTACGGTTCGCGGATCTGGCCGTACGGACACAGGAGTGCACGCGTTCGGACAGGTCGCCAATTTTCACGTCGACACGCGGCTGGACGACAACCGTCTCTGGCATGCCCTCAATGCGCATTTGCCCGAGGGGGCTTCGATTCGTCGCCTCGAAACCTGCCGCGATGATTTCCACGCTCAGTACGACGCGTGCGGGAAGCGCTACGTCTACCTGATTCGCACGCATCGATACCCGCTGCCCTTCGGCAGAGGCTTCACGCACTTCGTCCGCGATCCGCTCCACCTAGCCGCCATGCGCGAAGCGGCTGCGCTCTTGGTAGGCACCCATGACTTCCGTGCTTTCTCCAACACCGGCTCGCCGCGCAAGAGCAGCGTGCGCCGAATCACATCGATCCGATTGATCCCGCGACGTGAATCCCTGGCCATCGTCGTTTCGGGAACCGGCTTCCTCTATCGCATGGTGCGCGTCATTGCGGGAACCTTGCTCAAAGTTGGACGCGACAAAATGTCCGCTGAAGATGTGCGCGCTGTGCTGCTATCAAAAGATCGAAATTTGGCGGGAGCCACCGCGCCGGCCCAAGGCCTGTACCTCTTATCAGTCCGCTACGATGAGCCGTTGTTCAGGAACCAAGCCGACGATCCGAGTGGCTTACCTGGCGTATTTCCGCTCAGCTGAATTTGCGACGACGGTACGAGCTGGGAATCTCCAGTTCACCCCGATACTTCGCCACGGTGCGGCGGGCCATTGGATGACCGCGACGCTTCATCTCCTCAACCAAGGCTTCGTCGGACAGAGGCTCGGCGGAGTCTTCGGCCTCAATCACCTCGCGCAAGACATCGCGCGCATCGCCGCGCGCAGTCGAGTTCGATCCCGCACTCGCGCTTTGAAAGAACCAACGCAAAGCCTGCACGCCCCACGGCGTTTCGGCGTATTTGCCCGAAACGCTGCGGCTGACGGTACTCACGTGCAAGTCGAGCTCTTCAGCAATCTGATTCATACGCAACGGCGCAAGGTGCCCTGGGCCGTCGGTGAGGAAGCGCGACTGGTGGTGAAAAATTCGACCCGCAACTCGCAAAAGAGTTTCGCGACGTTGTTCGACGGCGCGCACCAAGGAGCGAGCTTGATCGATCTTGCCGCGCAAATAAGTGCGGACTTCGTTCGTTTGCGCCTTATCCGCTGCAATGGCTTGAACGTCGGGATCGACATGAATAGCGGGCAATCCACTTTGATCTACGCGTACCCGAAAACCGATTCCGTCGAGTTCGACAATCACTTCGGGGTGAATTGGCGGTGCCGCATCGCCAACATGAATCGCGACGGGACTGGGGTTGAGCCCCTGCAATGACGCGAGCAATTCTTCGAGCCGCGGTAGATCGATGCCCATTGATTTGGCCACGCCGGGCAATTTATTCGTGGTGATTTCGGTCAAAAAATCCTCGAGCAGTGCACACAGCAAACCGTAATCGGGATCTTCAGGTTCGAGTTGGAGCAACAAAGCTTCGACAGCGTTGCGACCTCCGATTCCTCGAGGTTCAAAGGTCTGCAAAATGGCGACGGCACAACTGAGCTCGGACTCATCGGCTGTCAACCCGGCCTCTTCGGCCAGTACGAGCAATTGTTCGTCGGAAGTCGAAAGGTAGCCGTTGCTGTCCAGGCAGCCGACCAATAGTCGGACCCAACTCCCCCGCTCCTTCGAAACTTCGAGAAGCGCCAGTTGATCTTCAATCAGATCGGCCAGACTACGATCGGGCTCGGGCTGATTCCTCAGCATCTCGTCATGCCGTTCGGAATCCTCGGATGTCCCTCTTCTTCCGACCGGTGCATCCCAATCTTCCCCCGTGGATTGCACGGGCTCCTCGAGACTCAGAGCCTCATTGCCTTCAAAGGCTTCGCGCAGATAGCTCGAGAGCTCCAAAATCGGCAAATGAAGCACTTCGATGGACTGCAACATGCGCGGAAGCATGAGCATGTCCTGCCGCGCTGATTGGCGCAGATTCTGTCCTTGGCCGAATGATTCCATGGGATGGGCTCCGCGCGGAACGACCCGTCCGAGAGTGGCTCGGAATCAGTTCGGCGGTACCCAAAGCCCTATCGACCTCAATCGTGATTCGGTTGAGTTTTGTAATCCCTCAGCGCCGTTGACGGATCGAGCGACGGCCCTCGAGGGCGTCCTCCAGCACTCCGCGATGCAAATATTCGATGGCGCTTCCGGCGGGCAAGCCGCGCGCCATACGCGTCACTCGAACCGACGATTCGATGCGCTCGACGGCCTCCAGCACGCATAGTGCCGTCGCCTCGCCTTCCGCATCGGGATCCGTGCCCAAGATCAGCTCGCGAATCTGACCGGTCTGCACCCGCTTCATCAATTGCGGAATCGACAGATGGGCTTCCTCCGTTCCGTCCGAAGGATTGAGCGCTCCGAACAGAACGTGGTAGAGCCCCGACCAAGCGCCGGATCGCTCGACGGCCTCCACATCCCGCGGTTCCTCGACCACCAGAATGGAATCGCGGGTCCGCCGTTCGTCGGAACAAATCCCACAGGGACTGGTCTTGGTCACATTGCAGCACTCCTGGCAATGCTTGGTGTCCGCGAGGGCTCGATCGATCGCCCGCGACAAAGTCGAAGCCGCCGGGTCCCGAAGCAAGTGGAAAGCCAATCGCTCGGCAGTGCGCCGACCTATGCCTGGCAAACTTTCCAAGCGAACGACCAACTCTTCGAGTGGTTCCGGGTAAGCCATTTGTGTTCGAACTGACTCTTAGAACAAGCCGGGCAAGTTCATTCCACCCGTCACGCGCGACATATTTTTGGTTCGAACGGCTTCCGCCTTTTCGACACCGTTGCGAAGTGCCGCGAGGACCGAGGATTCAACTCTTGAGGCGTCGCCGAGCTTGATCAATTCCGGCGAGATCTCAACAGCTTGCACATGCAACTCTCCGGAGATCGACACGGTCACCATTCCGTCCGGCGAAGCCCCTTCGAGAATGGCCTGCTTCAACTCCGTCCGAATCTTGTCAATCTCGGCCTGCATTTGCTGGGCTTGCTTCAGCAAGTTGCCCATGTCACCCATCGAACCGCTCATTTATTTTCCTCTACAAACCCGCCGAACATGTCGGCGACTTCCTGTGTGTACTCGTCTTTTTTAGTGGGCGGCGGCGCGACGCGCTCACCGAAATTCAACTCTACTTCGCGTCCGATGACCTCTTTGAAGGCTCGCATGATTGCGGACAAATTTCGTTTGCCCGTCACCATGCGTCGATCGCCTTCACTCGCCATTTCAAAATGAAGGTTAGCGCTGGTTTGCGTCAATTCATCCAAACGGCCCCGCTTCTCAAGCAATTCGCTCAAGGCACCTTGCTTGACCTTCAATAGGTTCAAAACTTCGAACCAGATTTCGCGGGTCGTCGTCGGAACGGGTTTGCTCGGCGTACTGTTCGTGGCCGTCGGTGCAGTCGGTGCAGGAGTGGCGACCGGAGGGGGCGACGGACTCGGAGCCGCTGCGACTTGGCGAGGCTCTGCGGGACGCGGAGCGGCAGGCGCGGAGCTCTGGGGCGGCGCAGCCGGTTGGGCGGCCTGTGGCACATTACGGGCTTGTGATGGCGCACTTCCAGGTTGAGTCGCCGGCACGGGTCGAGCGGACGCCTCTCCCAGCCTGGCTTCGAGCGCCATCAACCGTCGTTCCAATTCAGCAACGGGGATCGACGCTTCTTCGCGACAGAGTTCCAGGAGCGCAAGTTCGATGACCAATCGTTCGTGACCTTGCGATTGCCGCAATCTACCGCGGGCATAGAGCAATTCCTCGAGCCAGATCTGCAAGCGATCGTGACCAATTCGGCTGGCGCGGG
>JBLINP010000118.1:0-12504 GCA_047639415.1 Planctomycetota bacterium
AGAGCCTACCGCTCCATAGGAGAGCGTCAACGGTTCAGAGGGCTCGAATTGAATTAGCGCTGGGAATCTAGAGTTGGCAGCGGCGGTGCCAATTCGTAGGGTCCGAGCCCGGAAACCACCATGCACCCGATTCTTTTTGAAATTCCAGGCCTGGGCCTCCCCATCCGCAGCTTTGGCGTAATGCTCGCCATCGGGTTCGTTGTCGGAGCCCATCTTTGGTCCAAACTCGCCGGAAAGTACGGAGACGACCCCGAACAGGATCCCGCTCGCGTTTCCCAACTCGTCCTGTGGACGGTAATCGGCGTGATTGCCGGCGCTCGATTGATGTACATCATCGTTGAGGTCAGCAAATACCTGCTTTCGGACAACCCCATCGAGACTTCGCCGGGAGCCCGTTATCTCGACGATCCGCTATCGATCTTCTTTATCTGGCAGGGTGGCTTGGTCATGTACGGCGGCATGTTGGGAGCTGCAGGTCTGGGGCTAATCAAGGCCCGTAAATTCGGCCTGCGCCCGTTCGAAGTGCTCGACACCGCCTTGATTTCGGCCTTTGTCGGTCAAACGATCGGCCGCATCGGCTGCCTTTTGGTCGGCGACGATTACGGCAGCATCGTTCCCGAGCGCTTCCGCGATTTGCCCTTTCCGATCACGGTACATATCCCTCCCGCCGCGGAACTCTCGCCCGAGAGCCTGTTCTTAGGCGCCAACCCGCCCGTCGCCGGCGAAATCCTCTGGGCCACTCAGATCTGGATGAGCATCAACGCGCTCATCCTGGCCTACATAGGTTATCGCATTCTGCGCAACCGCCGTTACGCCGGCCAAGGCAGCCTATGGCTGTTCCTGCTCTATCCGATCACACGCTCCATCATCGAAAGTTTTCGCGGTGATAGCCTGCGCGGTCTGTGGATCGGCGGGTTGTCGACCAGCCAATTGGTTTCCATCCCCATCGCGCTAACTGCGATCGCGCTCCTCTGGCGCTTCCGAAATTACTCGGAGTATCGCCAAGCTCCTGAGCCCACTTAGTTCCAAAGAGGCGCAGCCAGTGAGCAACGAACCCGATTCCAATCTGCGTTCGTCTACGCGTCTTATCGCCGGCATTGATGAAGCTGGGCTCGGTCCGCTCCTCGGTCCACTAACCATGGCGTGGGCTGTATTTCGCACGCCTGTCGATGCGGGAGACGATTTGTGGAAACCGCTCCAAAGCGTGGTTTCCGGCGATCCCAAGCAAGATGGTGACAAACTGATTGTTGCCGATAGCAAGCGCGTTTACACGCGCAACGATCGCGGGCGCAAGCGACTCGAGAACACCGTGCTCTGCTTTTTGGCGCAACTAGAAGCGGAGCGACGCGTGCCTAGACATTCGCGTGACGTGCTATTCGGTGGACCGCTCGCGCCGAATCCCGAAACGATTGCGGAGCACCTGTGGTACGAAAAATTGACGGAGCTTCCGCTGAGTGGCGAAGCCGGCGCCGTCGAACTGCGCGCCGAACGCTTGCACCGCGCGATGAAGCAAGCGGGCATCGAGCTCGTCTCCTACGGCGTGCGCGTCGTTCCGTCGGGTGAACTCAACCAAGCCTTCATCGCCACGGGCAACAAAGGTGCGACGGTCTGGCAACTCCTGCATCGCATCATGCGCCACCTGTGGGATAACCATGCCGAGGGCGGATTGCGGGCCGTGATCGATCGTCAGGGCGGGCGGTGGAAATACGGTCCCCACCTCGGGCGCTCCTTCCCCGACGCGACGGTCAAATTGGTCACCGAAGCGCCCGCTTATTCCGAATACGACGTCACGGGACGGGCGAGCGAGGGAGTTGGCGGTCGCGGTTTGCGGCTCGCCTTCGCTGAGAAAGCCGAAGACCACTCCTTTGCCGTCGCGCTGGCCTCCTGCTTGGCCAAGTACACGCGCGAACTGGCCATGCGTGCCTTCAACGAGTACTTCGAGGAGTTACAGCCCGGTTTGAAGCCCACGGCGGGCTACGTTCAGGACGGACGTCGCTGGGTCCTGGAGGCACAAAATGCGCTGGCCGCCTCAGGTTTGAAGCGCGCCGTTGTCGAACGGACCCGCTAGCCAACTGGCGCACCGCCCGGGGACCGCGTACTCTTCCCCTACTCCCCGCGCGGGTAAAACCGCTCACGGACGTCTGTACGGGGATTCCGAACGCAAGCTGATCGAAGAAATACGTGAAAACTGCCATTCTCGGTGCCGGAGTATCCGGCCTCGCCCTCGCTCGATTCCTCATCGAAGGCGGTCATGATTCCGCCGATATCACGCTTTTTGAAGCCGCACCGGTCGCCGGTGGACTGTGCGAATCGAAGACGGTGGAGGGATTCACTTACGACACGTCGGGCGGGCACATCCTGTTCAGCAAGGACACTGCCGCGATGCAGTGGATGATCGATCAGACCGGTGGCAACGACGCCTATTCGAAGCGCGATCGCAACACCAAGATTCGATTCGACGATAAGTGGGTTCACTATCCGTTTGAAAACGGATTGGGCGATTTGCCTGAACAAGCGAACTTCGATTGCTTGAAGGGCTATGTCGAAGCTTGGCACCAGCGCGACATGACCAAGTCGACTGCGCCGACCGACTTCAAGAGCTGGATTCAGTGGCGCTTTGGCGATGGCATCGCCGAGCACTTCATGAATCCGTACAACGAAAAGATCTGGAAGCGCCCGCTCGAAGAGATCACCAGCAGTTGGGTCGCGGGACGCGTGCCCGATGCTCCGATCGAAGATGTGTTGCGCGCCTCAATCGGCATTCGCACCGAGGGCTACTCGCACCAAGCGATCTTCTACTATCCGAAGCAAGGCGGTTTTCAGCACATCACCGACGCGCTCGCGGCTCGGCTCGAGCCGCAGATCAGGCTCAACACGAAAGTGGAGCGCGTGACCAAGCAAGCTGACGGCTGGTTGGTCAACGGCGAGGCCTTCGACTGCGTCGTGAACACCATCTCGATGAATCTGTTGCCCGACATCGTCGAAGACGTGCCGAGCGACGTAGCGAACGCCATGCGCGGCCTCGCTTACAACTCGATCACGACCTACCTCTTGGCGCTCGATCGCGCCGAGCACCCGAATCTTTCGTGGGTTTACTTCCCGCAGAAGAAGCAAGGTCCGGCCAATCGCATCACCTACATGTCGAACTACGCCGACAGCAACGCACCCGAGGGCAAGACGTCCTTTTTGTGCGAAGTGACGAATCGGCCCGATCAGCACTGCGAAGCAGAAGTCGAACAGCAAGTCATCGACGGCATGGTCGCTTCCGGTTTGATGCGTAAAGAAGAGTTGCTCTTCACCGATCAAAGCTGGCATCGCTTCGCCTACATCGTCTACGACCACGAGTTGGACTCGCGTCGCAAAACGGCCTTGGATTGGTGCGAAAGCTCCGGAATCGTCGCTTTGGGGCGTTTCGGTCACTACGACTATCACAACTCCGATCAGTGCGTGATTGCCGCGCGTGAGACGTCGGTGAAGTTGCTGGCGCAAGCCGCTCGCGGCTAGCAGCCCCCCGTTGAAAAACGACCTACTACGACAAAACCGTCTCCGCCGCCGCTGCGTCCTAACTCGCCGAGCCGAGCCGGGCGGCCCTACCGGGCCACTTGCGCCGTCTCCTCTTCGCCCGACCTGCCGCAACGAAGACGGCTTCGTCTCGCTACGGTACTTTTCGGGCAGCCTGCTAGTGAACCGCAACGGATGAAGGTCATCCACGACTCGCCTTGCTCGCGCTCGGTCGTCATTCCGACCTGGAATGGCGGAGCGCGGTTTGTGCGTTTACTGGAAATTTTGGGCGAGCAACAACTCGAGGATGGCTTCGAGTTGATCGTGATCGACTCGGGCTCTAACGATGAAACGCCGGAAGCCGCGCGGGCTGCCGGCGCGCGCGTCATCGACATTCCGCAGGCTGAGTTTGGGCACGGTCGCACGCGCAATCGCGCCATGGCGGAAAGCAGCGGCGAGCTCATCGCGCTCTTGACGCAAGACGCCTTGCCCATGGATAACGATTACCTCGCCAATCTTTTCGGCGCGCTCGACGACGAAAGCATCGACGGCGCGTACGCGCGCCAATTTCCTTTGCCCGATTGCGATCCGCTGATCGCAGAGCGCTTGCGTCTGTGGAGCGCTTCGCGCAACGAGCCTGTCATCCAAGAGTTCGTTCCGGGTGACGCGGAAGCTTCCGTTCTAAAATTCGAAGCGCTGCCGCCCATCGAACGCTACCTGGCCTGCGCATACGACAACGTCGCGTCGTGCATGCGCCGCTCAACCTGGGAACAGTTCCCCTACCCCGAACGAAGCTTCGGCGAAGATGTCGCTTGGGCTCGTGAGGTTTTGCGCGCCGGCGGCCGCATCGCTTTTGAACCGACGGCTCGCGTCGAACATTCGCACAACCTCCAACTCGGGCGCGAGTTCAAGCGCATCTACTGCGACCACAGCAATTTGATCGCGTTGTTCGGCTTGCACAATGTCCCAACCTGGGGCGATGTGTTTCGCGGCTGGAAGTACCAACGCAACTTCTACCGCGAATTGCTGAACGGCATGGACCTTCCGACTTCCACGCGCCTCTATTGGCGCATGATCTCGATCCCCCACGCCCTGTTCGAAACCGCCGCTCAATTTTTAGGAGCGCGCAGTCACTGGAAGACCGAGCAAAGCTCTTTTTGGGCTTGGGCTGATCGCCGAATCCGGCGAGGCGTCTAAGTCACACCCATGTAGCCGGCTCAATGAATACGCGTCGATTCACTCCGGTCATCGTGGCCCTCGTTACGGCCTTCGCCTTCGCGCTGTGCGTGACGCCACTCTCCAGCATGGATATCTGGTGGCATCTGCGAACGGGTGCTGAAATCCTGCGCTCGGGCAGTCTGCCGCAAACCGATTGGTACACCTACACGGATGCGGGCCGACCTTGGATCGACTTGCACTGGGGCTTTCAGCTTTTCGTCCACGGCCTTTATGAGTTGGGCGGGGTCGACCTGCTCATTCTCGCCAAGGCGGCCATCACCACATTTGCTGTCCTCTTGGTCTGGAGAAGCGCTGGCCGCGATGTGCTCATCACGCGCTCCGCACTGGTGATGGCGCTGATCGCAATTGTCGTGAGTGGCCAAGCGATCGTGCGCCCGAAGATGCTGACCTTGGTGGCGTTGGCACTCTTCCTCGCGATCTGCAGGCGAGCGGAAGACCAGCCCAAAGCGATCCTGTGGTTGATTCCTGTTCAAGTGATTTGGACCAACGTACAGGGCCTCTTCGCGCTCGGCCCGATCATCGCCATCTGCTGGCTCGTGGACCGCCTAGCACGTCGATACAGCGCCGGTCGGTTTGGGCTAAAAGCGGTGAGTACGGGCAGTCTACGGCTCGAATTCGGCGCAACGCTTGGAGTCCTCCTGGCTTGCCTCGTGAATCCCTACGGTATCGATGGCGCCTTGTTCCCGTTTGAGTTGTGGAAGAAGTTCTCCGTCGACCAAGAGATCTATTCCATCGTTCTGGCGTTTCAAAAGCCGCTCGATTTCATCGATGAAAACGGTTGGACCTACGCCTTCATGATTTTCCAAGCGGCCCTATTCGCTCTCGCCGCTTGGAGTTTTCTTCCGCGGCTTGTGAACGGTCGCTGGAGCGTCTTTCGAGTGCTCCTCTTCATCGCTTTTTCCGTTCTCGCCACCAAGGCCATTCGAAACGCCGACCTGTTTGCCATTGTCGTCGGCTGGTTGACCTTGGCGAACTTGAAGAGTTCAACGAGCACCGATCAAAAACCGGTCGGAGTCAAGCCGCTGTTCGGAACGCTCGCAGTACTCGTCGCTCTGTGCGTTTCCGTTCCAACCGGTCACCTCTTTCGCTTGGCAGGCGACGGTCGCGAACTGGCCTTGGGTGAAACCAAAGACTGGTATATGCATGGCCCGGTCAAATTCGCGAGCGCACCGACAATGCCCGCGGGTGCCTTCGTGCGCCATAACGGACAAGCAGCGGTCTACATTTATGCGACCGGTCCGGGACGCAAAGTCTTCATGGATGGGCGCCTTGAAGTGGCTTCGAAAGAGACGCTCTCGCGCTTCCATCAAGTCAGCAATTTCATGGCCGCTAGCAATCCGGCCTTCGAAGAACTGATTCGACTGCCCAACGGCGAACTGCCCGCCATTTTGATCGACTTGCAGTTTTCACGCCGCGAGCTCGAAGGCTTGCTGCTCATGGACGACCGCTGGCGCCTCGTGTTCGCCGATCCAACCGGAACCGTCTTCGTCGAACAGTCCAGGGCCGAGCGGCTGGGGCTACCCGACGTTCTGTCGCTGAGACGTTGATACGGTGTCAGACACCTTTCCAAACCTCAGCCCTCATCCGGTACCGCACAAAAATTGCCGCTGCGGCAATATTCTTTTGTGCGGTACCGGATGAGGGCTGAGGTTTGGAAAGGTGTCTGACACCGTATCAACGTCTACTCCGTATCAGGGTGTTCTCGGCCGATCTGCGATTGACGTGAGCTAAATCTCGATACGGAGTTCGACCAAAGTTCGACGCAACAAAAAAGAGAGGGGGACGGGCTGGTTAGCTCGTCCCCCCCTCCTGTTTTGATCTGCCCCGGTTTGTTCAGGGCTCAGCAACTACAGCATCAATTGTGCAATCAGCTTGGCGAAGTGCTCCGGGTGCGGAACCGCCGAACCTTCGCGTACGAGCGCCTGACCGTGCAACAAGTCGCAGTAATCAGCAAAACGCGTGCTTTCGCCTTCGTCTGTATGAATCGTCATCAAACGTTCAACCAGAGGATGCGTCGGGTTGAGTTCCAGTACGCGAGCCGTCTCAGGCACCGGTTGGCGAGCTTCACGCATAATGCGCTCAAGGTTCTGCGTCATGCCGTCCGCCCCCGTCACAAGAGCAACCGGGCTATCAATTAAGCGATTCGAAAAACGGACT
The DNA here is from genome assembly GCA_047639415.1 of Planctomycetota bacterium. GTDB lineage: Bacteria > Planctomycetota > UBA1135 > UBA1135 > OFTM34. The sequence continues at coordinate 6,898 of JBLINP010000118.1, forward strand.
TCGCTGACAGCGTCTTCCAACTCTTTCTTGATCGCAGCCAACAAAGGCTCGAATTCCTTCGACTTGGCTTCGCGTTCTTCCTTGCCGTCTTCGTTTTCGAACTCAAGGTCGCCCTTGTCCAGCGCGACGATTGATTTGCCTTCGTACTCAGTCAGCTTCTGGAAAGCAAACTCGTCGACGGAGTCCGACAACAGCAAGACTTCGTAGCCGAGTTTTGCGGCGATCTCGAGGTGCACCGACTTCGTCAGCGCCTCTTTGTCTTCACCCGCCAAGTAGTAAATCGACTCCTGCTTCTCAGGCATGGACTCGATGTACTCCCCTAGCGTGCGCGGACCGTCTGTGTTGGTCGTATTGAAGAGCGTGATGCCCGTGATCTCGCTTTGGAAACCATCATCGAAGTAGATGCCCTCTTTGAGCACCTGGCCGAAGGAACTCCAGAACTCGAGGTAGCCCTCGCGTTCGTTCTCAAGGCGGTACTTGAGCGCCTCCAAAACCTTGCGAGTCACGCGTTTCTTGATCTGCCCCAATTCGCGGTTCTGCTGCAAAGTCTCGCGAGAAACGTTGAGCGGTAGATCCTCTGAGTCCACGACGCCGACGACGAAACGGAGCCACAAGGGCATCAGGTTCTCGCACTCGGATTCGATGTGAACGCGTTTCACGTACAAGTCAACGCGCGACTTGGTGCGGTTCGGATCCAACGCCTCGAAGGGACGTTGCTTGGGAATAAACACCAACGCCTTGTAGACACTGGTGCCCTCTGCTGAGAAGTGGATCGTGTCGTAGGGCTCGGTCCAATCGTGCGAGATGTGCTTGTAAAACTCGTTGTACTCTTCGTCCTTGACGTCGGCCTTGGCGCGAGTCCACAACGGCTTTTGAGAGTTGAGTATCTCGGTTTTCGTGATCGTCTTCTTGTCGTCGTCCTCACCTTCGGTGCGCTCGACGTCCATTTCGATCGGATACTCCACGAAGTCCGAGTACTTGCGAACGATGTCGCGAAGCACCCACTCACTGGTGAAGTCTTGGAACTCGTCATCGCCCTCGGTTTGAGAAGACAGGTGCAGCGTGATGCTCGTTCCGACCGTATCCCGATCGATCTCGGTCGTCGTGAAGCTACCGTCGCCTTCCGATTCCCAGCGCGTACCTTTTTCTTCGCCCGCCTTGCGCGTTTCGAGCACAACGCGATCGGCGACCATGAAACCGGAGTAAAAGCCGACTCCAAACTGACCGATGAGGCTGGGGAGATCGGCTTCCGCCTGATCCTTCTCTTGCATCTCTTCGATGAACTCGCGCGTGCCCGACTTTGCGATCGTTCCGATGTTGTTGATGACATCGTCACGCGACATGCCAATACCATTGTCGGTCAAAGTTAGCGTTCGGGCGGCGGTATCCACGTCCAAACGAATGCACGGCTCGCCTTCGAACTCCAAGTCGGAGTTTTCAAGTGCTTTCACCCGACGCTTGTCGAGCGCATCGCTAGCGTTGGATACAAGCTCCCGCAGAAAGATCTCTTTCTGCGTATAGAGCGAGTGAATCATCAGGTCGAGCAATTGCTTGGTCTCTGCCTGAAACTCGAGAGTCTCTGTTCCTGTGGACACGGTCCTACCTCCAAATATCGTGGTCTAAGAAAAGGGCGCACGTATTTGCGCGCGAAATGCAGCTACTAGAACTTCTGACAGCGGCCCCAGCTATTGAGCCCTTCGGTCAAGTTCTGGGCGAAAGACCATAACGACCAAAGTACAAGGGCGAAACCCATAGCGTCCTTCTCCCCCCTTGTTCCGCCTCTCCCGAGCGCGATACCCTCCGCCTTCTGAAAACGGTTCGATCCATCGCAATTCTTCCATTCCGGAGCCTCCCCATGAAAATCACCCCCCGCCGCCTGCTTGCCCCTAGCCTCGCGCTTTGCCTGCTATTGCTCCCCGGCTGCCTGGCTGGCCCTTACCAGCTAAGCCGCAGCTGGGACGACTGGGTCAACCAGAAGTACAGCGAGGACGCGCGCCTCCACGGAGCCGTCTTCCAAAATATCGTGCCGGTCTACCCCTTCGCCGGACTAGTGCTCGGCTTTGTCGATGTCATCGTCGTCAACCCCTACTACTTCTGGGGCAACGATGTCTGGCAAGGCAATGGCACTGCGTTCAAGCACGCCGAGACCCCAAAGGCTCAGAGAATTATCGAAGGTTCCTTCTAGCCCGGATTATTCATGAACCGGGCTAGGTGATAGGCGTCGACATCATCGACGGTGATTTAAATCTGAACTCCGACGCGAGCTTGATGAGCCTGCAAGTCGTTCGCATTTTTGGTCCAGTAGGCGAGCGAGAATCATTGGACATCACAATTCCTTCGATCGAGGGTTGTGGAACATTTAGTGCGCCATTGCATGCTCAAGGCGCCAGATAGAAGCGATCGAATTTAGCAAATCACCTGATATCGTGGATCAGCGTCACAATTCCAAGGCTTCGACGAAAGCACTGCGAGTGGCCTCCGCCATCCCAATATCAAGGTCCTTTACCTACACTAGCGAACATGATCATCCCCTCGAATTGGCGAATCGCTGCACTCGCTGCGCCTGCATTGGCGTGCTTGAGTCTTGCTCCAACCACAAGTTCCCCCACCGTTTTGAATACGCTCGAAAACCCAGTTGAACTAGGACTGGTCAAGTGGGGCCGAGACTTTGGAGGCGCACAAAAAGCAGCCGCCGATTCGAAGAAGCCCATCCTCTTGCTGTTCCAAGAAATCCCGGGCTGAAGCACCTGCGTCAATTTCGGTCGTGGACCGTTATCAAACCCTCTTCTCGTCGAAGCCATGGAGACGGAATTCGTTCCCGTCGCCATCCATAACAACAAAGGCGGCGAGGATGAAAGAATACTGGAGCGCTTTGAGGAGCCCAGCTGGAACAACCCAGTCATGCGATTTGTCGATGCGGGCGGCACCGATGTCATTCCGCGAAAGGATCGCGTCTGGGACACACACGGCGTTGCCGAGCGAATGCTGGCTGCCTTGACCGCCGCGAAGAAGCCTGTGCCCGCTTATCTCGAACTGGCTGAACTCGAAGCGCGAACAAAAGGCATTGAGACCACAACCTTTGCCATGCCGTGTTTCTGGGAAGGCGAATCGCGCTTGGGCGCACTAGCCGGCGTGACGGCGACCCGAGCTGGCTGGCTCGATGGTCGCGAAGTCATCGAAGTTCAATTCGATCCGAAGACGCTCGCCTACACGGAGTTGCTCGCGCAGGCACGCAAGTTCAATTGCTTGAGTCACGCCTACGTGACTTCGAAGCAGCAACTGAGCCAGGCTCAAACCGTACTTGGAGGATCCAAGGTCAAACAAGTCACCGAACGCGCCAAAGACGCGAAGGCTTCCGACCAGCTCTATTACTTGAAGCGCTCGCCACTTCACAAACTGACTCTAAGCCCACTTCAAAAGACGCGCGTCAACGCCGCTTTGCGCTTAGGGAAAAGTGGAACCGAGTGGCTCTCCCCCAAGCAAAAGCTCGCCGCAGATCAGCTCTAACCTTCAGGTTAGAGCCTGAACGACTAATTCGCGTCGCAAAGGTAGAGACCGACCCTGCCGTTTAACGCTTCCAGTTCTGGTTCGCCTCGTCGATCCAGTGCAGGAGTTCCGAGATCTTGACCGTCTCCTGCTTCATCGAATCGCGCTCGCGCACAGTCACGACATCTTTTTCAAGCGTGTCGCCATCGATCGTGATGCAGTACGGCGTTCCGATTTCGTCCTGACGACGATAGCGACGACCGATGGCCGCCTTCTCGTCGTAATAGGTCGAGTAGCGCGCACGACGCAGCATGGCTTCGACTTCGTGCGCCTTCTCCGGCATGCCGTCCTTCTTCACCAGCGGGAACACCGCGCAGGTGATTGGCGCAATTTCCGGATGGAAGTGCAGCACGACGCGCGTGTCCTTCTCTAGTTGCTCCTCTTCGTAGGCATCGATCAAGAAGGTCAAAGCCATACGATCGATGCCACCCGCGGGTTCAATCACATAGGGCGTGTACTTTTCTTTGGTCTGCGGATCGAAGAAGAGCAAATCCTTACCGGAGGCTTCGGAGTGGCGTTTCAGATCGAAGTCCGTTCTGCAAGCGATGCCTTCTAGCTCGCCCCATCCGAAGGGATACAGGTACTCGACGTCGGCGCAAGCCGTGCTGTAGTGAGCCAGTTCGTCCCCACCGTGCTCGCGCAGTCGCAAGTTTTCGGGACGGATACCTAAGTCCGAGTACCACTTGAAGCGTTCGTTACGCCAGTACTCGTACCACTGGTCGTTTTCGGCGGGCGGTACGAAGAATTCCATCTCGGCCTGTTCGAACTCACGCGTGCGGAAAACGAAGTTGCCCGGAGTGATCTCGTTGCGGAAGGACTTGCCGATTTGAGCAATTCCAAAGGGCGGTTTCATGCGCGCCGAATCCAGGACATTTTTGAAGTTCAAAAAGATGCCTTGGGCCGTTTCGGGTCGCAGATAAGCCTCCGAAGCGCTGTCCGCCACCGGTCCCATATTGGTCTTGAACATCAGGTTGAACGAGCGTTCCTCTGTCAGCTCTCCGCCACATTCACCGGGACGCTTCGATGGCTTTTCTAGACAGCGTGCGTCTTCGAGCTTATCCGCGCGGAAACGGCCTTTGCACTTTTTACAATCCACCATGGGATCGCTAAATCCGCCCACATGACCGGATACCTCCCAGACCTTCGGATTTTGAATAATGGCCGAGTCCAAGCCCACCACGTCGGCTCGGGCGGTCACGACACGACTCCACCAAGCCTCCTTGACGTGCCGCTTGAGCTCGACTCCCAAAGGTCCGTAATCGTACGTATTCCCGATACCCCCGTAGATTTCGGAGGCCTGAAACACGAAGCCCCTGCGCTTGCAGAGAGAGACGATCGTGTTCATTGGGGAGTTGTCTTGCTTGGCCATTGCTGTTTGTGCTGAAAGCGCTGGCCTCGCGGACAGCGGTGTTCGGGTCAATTTTGGGCTGGGGAGTCTATCAGCAGCCCCTCGCGAACAAAGCGCTGAGTCGCTCCTCCTCAAGCAAATTGAAAGCGTTTCCACAACACGTAAACGAATTCCGGTCCCACCCTAGAAACAGTTGGAAATCACCCCCAGCGAACCCAGACTGTCCCCATCTCAAGCGCGACGGACTAGTTGGTCGATAAGCAGCTGCAACTAGACGCGCAACTCCGGAGATGAGAAGCAGGCATGGTTCAGGGGATAGATAAGATCAGACGAATTTTCGTCGTATTCGCCGTATTGGCGATTTTGCCGACCTCGTTGATCGAGGCGCGCCAATCAGAACTTGTGCGCGGGCCCTACCTGCAAAGCACGGCTGAAGGCGCCACTACGGTCGTTTGGAAAACGGCGAGCGCAGCCACTGGCGGTCTCAATGTCGGCCGCCTACCCGGCGGACCCTGGGAGTTCGAATTGTCCGCTGGCAGCAAACTGGTCCACGCCTTCACGTTGAGCGGATTGGTTCCCGACGCGCGCTATTACTACGAAGTCGTCTCGGGCGGAAATGTTCGCGCGACGGGCCCTGACTATCACTTCTTCGCCGAGCGTTCGACGAACAGCCTCAAACCCTTTCGCTTCGTGGCTTGGGGAGATTCGGGTAC
>JBLINP010000119.1:0-12500 GCA_047639415.1 Planctomycetota bacterium
TTGTGATTCAGCGCAATCAGCCCTATGGCAAGCACGTGAAGGATTTGTTCGAAGTACAGCGCTATCCAGAAGGCGATCCGCCCTACGACGTTTCGGGTTGGACCTTGCCGCTGTTGCTCGGTGTGCGTCGCGTCGAAGTCATGCAAGCGATCGACGTCGACTTGCGCGAGGTAGAAGCTGCTGCTGATGCCGTAGCGAGTTGGAGACAATCCACGGACGATGATTTGCATACGTCCAATAGCGATGATTGGGTCCGCTTTCTTGCGCACTTGAAGAGTGGCGAAAGTGGCTCGCTCGGATTCATTGACGACTCTATCGAAGTTGATGAGGTTGTGGAGGGAAGACTGAAGCTTGCCGGCTCAGAGGAATCAGCCAATTGGAAAACGGTTGATGGAATGCCGCGAATCGGTTTGTACGCGCCTTGGTCAGGCGTGAAGAACGAAGGCTGGTTGCGTTGGGTCTTCGATGAGTTTGAATTGCCGTTTGTCCGCGTTCGAAACGAAATGATCCGCGCTGGTGAACTCTCGGAATTCCTCGACGTGTTGGTTTTGCCGAGCATTAGCGCGCGCTATCTCGATGCGGGACGCTCGTCCGGCAGTGTGCCTGAGGAATACGCTCGCGGTTTGGATCCCGAAGGAGCGGTGGCCGTAGAAGAGTTTGTGCGCACCGGCGGCAAGCTGATCGCTTTGGATGATTCTGCAGCCTGGGCGACCGAATTGTTCGATTTGCCCTTAGTCGATGTCACGCGTGAGGAGAACGAATTCTCTTGTCCCGGCAGCGTCCTCCGCACAACACCCGCCGATTTTCCGCTCACCGCTGGCTTGGGCGAATCGCTTCCAATCTTCTTCTCGAACTCCAGTGCCTGGCGTTTGCGAGATAGTGACGACGAACAACCCGCGCATCGATCTGACGAGGATGAACGGCAAATCGACATGCTGCTAAAAATTGCGCCGACGCGCGTGCTTTACTCGGGTTGGGTTCGCGAACCCGAAGTGATTGCGGATCGCGGCGTGTGGGTTCGCGCAAAGCACGGTAGTGGCGAAGTGCATCTGTTCGGTTTCCGTCCTCAATACCGAGGTTGGTCGCAAGCGGCTTTTCAATTGCTCTTCCGCGCACTGCTTTTCTCCGATGACTAAATCATTCTGCGCTGTAGTTTTCGGATTGCTCGCTCTGACTGCATGCCAGACCGCGGAGCGACAGCGTTTCGTGCTCACCGAAGATTCGGTTTTCAATTCACCTCCGCCAAAGGAGGAGGAACCCCAAGATACGACGCAAAGCTCGTACTACGCGGGTTCGAAGCAACTTCGCTACGAGCGCGAGATCCGAATTTTTCCAGGTGGCGTGGTTAAAGCGCACGGGCGGGAGGCGGGCTGGTTTAAGGATGGCAGTCCGGAGTACGAGCGGTTCTTCGACCTCGAAAAACCGACTGGGATTTGGAAGACCTGGTTCCGCGACGGGGCGCCGCGCTCCGAAGTCAATTGTGACCCGACCGAACAAGGCACCACATCGTGGTGGTTCGCAAACGGTCAGTTGTCCTCGCGTGGACCGGCGTTGGCCGGACAAAAGCATGGTGCCTGGACGCACTATTTTGAGAACGGCGTGAAGTCCTCGGAGGGCAGTTACAAGCGCGGCCAGCGAAACGGGGATTGGACCTTTTGGAATGAAGCTGGGCAGATTACGGCCAGCGGCCGCTACGAAAATGGCGTGCGCGTCGGATCCTGGGAATTGCGGTCGGAAACGGGCGCCCCGGTCATCCGTGGAGAGTGAGCTGCGAGAACTGCCCGCTTTGTGCGATCTGTGTTACGGATGCGTAACCGCGAAATCGAAGGGCAAGAGCCTCGCGACTGAGCTTGCTGGGGGGGCAACGGCTTTATCCTCGCTAGCTGCATCTGGCGATGGTCTGCGCGCAACTGACCGGATTTAACAATGGTCGGCACGCGATTTGACCTAAGACGAGTCGCGACGCCCCCGAGTCGCTATTATCTCCGCTCGAATGTCGTGAACGACGCCATGAAACACTCCATCTCACTCCTCGTCTGCTTGGTTTTGAGCGGTTGCTCGACGACTCAATTCACCGAGTCGATCGTGACGGCACGCCAAGAGCAGATTTCGGATTTTCGCCGCTTCACGTCGGCCAAGGCTGACTCCTCGGTGGAGACCAACATCCGTCTCGAGCGCGTATCGACCGGCGTTCCGTGGCCGCGCGGAATGGTCATGGTCGATGGCGAATTGGTTGCACTCGCGCGTGGACGCCACCGCAATGCGGGCGGCATCGCCCCGGGCATTCCCGACAATAGTGGGAGCTTGTTTCGAGTCGATCCCACCATCACAGAACCAGTCATCAGGGGGCGCGCCGCGGGAGAGGCCGTTCAGGCCAACGCTTCAATATTCGTTGAGCCGAGCGATTCCACATTCTTGCTATATCGCCCCGAAGCGGGTCCGCCCATCGATCAAATTTCGATGGATCGTCCCTACTGCACCTTGGCCTACGACGAGGTGTCGAAGAACTACTTCATCTGCGGTTATAGCGGCGTGGACTTGCCGGCCAAGAAGTTCCGCAAGAATGCAACCGACTCCATTCATCGTTACGACACGCGTACGTCGAATTGGTCGTCGGTCGAGTTGCACAATGTCGACAGTGTGCCCACCGACGAGCTGGACTACGTGGTTTCGAACGAGTTCTACCCGCATCACGACCCCGCGCAGAACCCCGCTCCGCATGGTTTGCTGAACGGACCCAACGGCGCTTGGATCGTCGGCAGCTACCTCTACGCGGTCGGCAAAGACAATCACACGCTCGCGCAGTACGACCTCTCGGATATTCGCCGCGACCCCAACGCAGGAGCACCGCCTTCTCGCATCGTGATGCAAGATCGCGTTGAGTTGAAGCTCGACGGCGAGTGGCAGGAAGTGCAACTCTTCGGGCACAGCTCATTGGTTGCGCACGAGGGCTACTTGTACATGGGTTACCGGACTTCGTCCGTCGTCGTTCGATTCCCGCTCACAGAGGATGGGAACTTGCGAGGGTCTAGCGCCGAACAAATGGATCGCGGCGAGCTTCTGCGCGGTGAATTGATTGCCGTGTTCAATCCTTGGGATGCGGACACTCGCTACAGCGCGAACTTGATCGACCTGCGCTTCAACAGCCAAGGCGAGCTATTCGTTTCCTGTGCAGAGATGGGGCGCGTTTGGAATATCGGGATACCCGATGCCGAGCATCCCTTCGACGGTGTTGATCGGGCGGAATCTCCGACCCAAAACCGTCCATTCTTGGACCTCCGCGAACTGACCGACAACCCGTATGCGCGCGTGGGCAACATCGCCTTCGATGCGGAAGACCGACTGTTTGTCTGCTCGGGTAATTACGACAGTGGCACCGAGATCGCCGGCGTGATTTATCGCGCTGCCCGCGAATAAAAAGTCCGCTCGAACGGCCTCGTCGTCCCGCTAGGACGATTTGGTCGTAGGCGCTGTTCGGGAGCGCGTATCGCCTAGGACGCCTTTGAATCCAGCGTAGGTACTCGTTTTGTGAACCAGTCGCGAGCGCTCTTTAGGGCTCAGCTTCAGTCCACTTCGCTTGATCTCCGTTCGAAGGGTTCGTCGCATGCGCCTGTGACGTCGGCGGTCGATCTCTCGCTCGCGAAGCAGCCCCGCGCGCGTGATAAAGCGATGTGGCGTTCCGATCAAAGCCAGTGCGAGCGGCCTGCCCGTCACTGATTCCAATAGATCGATGCCCTTGCGCCGCGACTCGACGCGGGCGCCGAGTTGAACGAGTTTGAGCGTTGTGGGTGAAGGTGTGATGCTCGTGAAGCCGGCATGGATGAGATCCACTCCCCAGGGCTTGAGTCGCACGGCCATCGCGCTCTCCAAGCGGCCATCGATATCCTTCGCCACTTGAATGGATTCGCGTCCCGAGTTGCGCAAGACTTCCTGAACCGACAGCACGAGTACCTGCCGCATGCCCTTGGCCAGGTCGTCGATCTCGATCAAGGCCTTGCGGATATCCGTGATTTGGTAAACGAGGTTGGCGTCGACGAGATAAACCAAGCCGTCGAATGTGGTCACTCGTTGTGCAGGCAGGTCGAGCGTCCGTTGCCTGGTCGGTACGGTTTTTACGATCTGCAGAAACGGAATGAGAAAGCGAAAGCCCGGAGCGATCTCTTGCTTCGCGCGGCCAAAGCTAAATAGCAGTCCAGTGTTGCCACTTTTGACCGTGATCCCGGTCGCTTTGGCAACGGTGTAGGCCGCAATCGCCAGAATCGAGGCGTTTTGCTGCGCAAATTGAATGAGACCATCTTCAAGACCGTCGGTGATATATCTCCACCAACTACGAGGGTTCCCGAAGTCTCGAATCTTCTCGTAAAACGTCGGAACCGGCTTCTCTTCCTTTTGGCGTCGGCGCCTCATTACTCGCTCTCGCCGGTTTCTTCACCCTCGTCAGCGGCAATGTCGTCACCGAACTTGCCTTGCTGTTTGCGCTTGCGCAGCTTCTCGCTTTGCTTTTGAGCTTCATCGATTTCATCGAGGTTGGTTTCGATCGACTCGGCTAGATCGTCATCCACGCGCTTGGCTGCCGCGCGGGTGGGTTGTTCGATTTCCGAATGAGTCGTAACGACGGCACCAGTCACTAGGGCGACACAAGCTTCCGATGAAAGCCCCGCAGCACGGAGGTCTGAATACTTGGCTAAACGTTCGCGTGCCAAAAGATCAAGTTGCGTGATTTCGAGCGTGCTGGGAGAAGGGGCGAGGTTGGAAAACCCCACCTGCAAAATGCGAACGCCCCATTGTTCTTCGACGGGCTTGAGCTCTTCGAAGATAGCGCGAATCATCGCGTCCACGTCGCGGATGCTCGTTCGCGTTTGAGCTTGAATCACTCGTTGCACGACCATCACAACCCGGTTTTGTAAGCCCACGACCAAATCGTCAATCTCGATCTTGGCTTTGCGCAGGTCCACGATTTGATACATGACCTTGGCGTCGACTTCGTAGATCAAGTCGTCGCTGAGTTGGATGACTTGGGGTTCGAGATCGAGCGTCGTGTGCTTGGTCTCCTCCAGCTCAAATTTCTGGATGATGGGCAACTTGAAATGGACCCCAGGTCCGACGACCGATTGGACTCGGCCAAGGGTGTACTTCAGCGCGTGTTGACCGTCGTAGACGACAACGAAGATGCCGGTGATGCTCTCGAGAAGTTCTAAAAACATGGGTTTTGGGGCCCGAACCTGTCGGTGCCGGCGAATAGAGAAGCAAAATTAGGCTCTAGGGGGAAGCGATCCGGATCTTGCGATTGACGTGGGGGTGCCAATCGTTAACCTTTTTCGCCCAATCGCTTCCAACTCGCCGGAATCGATTGAGTCATTAAATAGCGTGTGGACCTCGTTCAGAGCGGGGTGCATGGGGCACGGGCCCACCCAGATATTTGCCTAGTGACGGACCTGGGAGCAAGTGAGGCGAGCCCTATTCGTTTGAGATTCCGGTGGATCAAGACCACCACGACCTATTGATATGAGTACTTCTACCGTGAGTGATTCTACTTCGCCGTCCGCTGCACCCAAAAAAGGGCGTCTCGCTAAATACCGCAATATCGGAATTATGGCGCACATCGACGCCGGTAAGACCACGGTGACGGAACGCGTCTTGTTTCTGACGAACAAGATCCATCGCACCGGAGAGGTTCATGATGGCGATGCCACTATGGACTTCCTTGAGGAAGAGCAGAAGCGTGGTATCACGATTCAATCTGCGGCCACGACTTGTGAGTGGGCTGGCGTCACGATCAACATCATCGACACTCCCGGTCACGTGGACTTCACCGCCGAGGTTGAGCGTTCGCTTCGCGTTCTCGACGGCGCAGTCGCCGTGTTTGACGCCGTCTCAGGTGTGGAAGCTCAGTCAGAAACAGTCTGGCGTCAAGCCGACCGTTACAACGTTCCCCGCATGTGCTTCATCAACAAGATGGACCGCGTCGGCGCCGACTTCTACAAGTCCACTCAATCGATCATCGATCGCCTCGGCGCGCGTCCGGTTCCGATCCAAATGCCGGTCGGAGCGGAAAAGGATTTCAAAGGCGTGGTCGACCTGATCACCATGCGCTACTTCGAATTTCAGTCGACGGACAAGGCTGAAGAGCCCGCTATCGAATCTGAGATTCCGGAAGACTTGCTCGAGGAGGCCAAGATGCATCGCCACGACCTGTGCGAAGCGGCCGCTGAGTTCGACGACAAATTGTTAGACCTGTTCGTTGAAGACGAAGAGATTCCGAACGACATGTTGGCACGAGCGATTCGCGCGGGAACGCTTTCCATCGAGATAACTCCGGTACTGTGCGGCACAGCACTTAAGCACAAGGGTGTGCGCATGTTGCTCGACGCGGTCATCGATTACTTGCCGAGCCCGCTCGACATTGATGCCGTTAAGGGAATCGACCCGGACACCGACGAGCCGCTGACCCGAGAAGCCGACGACAAAGAGCCGCTTTCCCTGATGGCTTTCAAGACGATTGCTGAGCCCACCGGCGACCTGACTTTCGTCCGCGTCTACTCGGGAATCCTCCAAAAAGGCACGCGCGTCTACAATCCGCGTACGACCAAGGACGAGCGTATCGGCCGTTTGGTTATGATCCACGCCAATAAGCGCGAGGCCGTCGAAATCGTTCGCGCTGGCGAAATTGCGGCCATCATTGGCCTCAAGCGCACGGTGACGGGTGACACGCTCTGCGATCCCGACCACCAGATCGTGCTTGAGAAGATTCAGTTCCCCGATGCAGTGATCGCGATGTCGATTGAGCCGGTTTCGGGACAGGATCGCGACAAGCTGGGCGTTGTTCTCGGTCGCATGATGCGTGAGGATCCGACCTTCCGCGCGGTGACCGATGAAGAAACCGGCGAGACTTTGATTTCCGGAATGGGTGAGCTTCACCTCGAAATCATGGTCGGCCGCATCAAGGGCGAGCACAACTGCGACGTTCAAACCGGTAAGCCGAAGGTGGCTTACAAAATGCGTCTCACCAAAGGTTGCGACATCGATGCGCGCTACGTGCGTCAGTCCGGTGGTCGTGGTCAGTTCGCTGTCTCGAAGGTTCTGTTCGAGATCAACGAAAATGAAGGCGCCGAGTTCGAGTTCATCGACAAGATCAAGGGCGGTAACGTTCCGCGCGAGTACATCCAGCACGTTCAGGCTGGCCTCAAGAGTGCCGTCGAAGGTGGCTCACACGGTGGCTATCCGTTCATGGGCGTCAAAGCGACGCTGTATGACGGAAAAGCTCACGAGGTGGACTCCAGCGAGTTCGCGTTCTTCAACTCCGGTGTCCTGGCATTCCGCATGGCTTCCGAAGGCAACACGACCCTGCTTGAGCCGATCATGAAGCTCGAGGTTCGTACTCCCGAAGACTTCCTCGGCAGCGTTGTGGGTGACCTCAACTCACGCCGTGGCGAGGTTTCGGAAGTCGAAGCCCAGGGCGATCTGCGGATCATCCGCGCCGTGGTTCCGATTGCCGAAATGTTCGCTTACTCCTCGACGCTGCGCGGCTCCACCCAGGGGCGTGGCTCCTTCTCGATGGAGCTTGATGAGTATCGTTCGGTGCCCAAGGGGATCGCCAAGAAGGCGCTCGAAGGCGCCGCCGACTGAATCTGAGCTTGGCTGCGAGGCGCAAAAGAGCTTAGAAGTAAGAACACGAAGCCCTCTCCGACGCGACTGCGATGGAGGGGGCTTTGTCCATTTGCAGGGGATTTCCAAGAGTCCGGGCCAGCGAACGGTTAGAGCAATGGGATCGTGCGCCACGGTGCGTTAGGATTCGCGCTATGCCTCGCACAGCAAGACGACGTTGGACCCGTGACTTCGACACCGAAGTCGACGGAATCGCCCTTGGAGCAGAAGGACCCCTCCTCGTTCATGGCTACGATCCTCCCGCGGGCGGAAAGTGGATGGACGACGCCATTCCAGGCAAGCTCGCCGCCTTGGATCGGACGACCGGCCAAGTACTCTGGAACTCGCCCTGCGAAGTCGGCTACGGCCGTGGCTTCGGAGCGGGGTTCGGTGGTGCCGATGATGCGATCGTTCTAGGTCCGGGTACTCAGGGGCATCGCATTGTGCGAATGTCACTGAAGACCGGTGAATTACTCGCGGCGCGCGAAATTTTGGCCTTTGATGACGCACTCGTTTATGACGACTTGTGCTTCATGGTTTCAGCCACACGTGTCTCGGCGGTGACAACTAGCACTTTGGCACCGCGCTGGAGCCACGCTAAAGAGGGCGAACGCTATCACTGGATTGCGCGCGAAGGCGATCACTTGTTCGTGGTCTACACCTCGAAGAATGAAGGTAAGCAGGGTTGTTTCACGCTCAATGCCAAGACGGGCAAGTCCCAACGCATTTTCTTGAAGCCCGTTCAGAACGTGATTCATGCTGTTCATGCCGGTTCGGGAAGCGTGACCTTCCTGCTTTCGGATTTGTACTCCGCGCTTTCGGAAAACGCACTGCGCAACTATCTGATTCAAAACGATGATGCCGATCTCTCCAGTGGTGGAGTGAGCGCAATCAGTTTTGCATCCGATGCGTCGCCTGGTGACGATCCGCGTTGGTACGAGAAGCTGGACGTTGCAGACGAAGAGTTTCCCGACGTCTCGATCACGCACGACAGCGGCAAGTTGTATTTGGTCAGCGGCGCTTCCATAGAAGTTCGCGACCTTCTAAGCGGAAAGCCGCTCGGCGACATGACCGTTCCTGGTCTCGACGAGCGCGTGAGTTGGATGGTTGGCCAGGGCGCCGGCGCTTTGGCTGAAGAAACACGTCTCTCAATCTTCGAAATTCCCGATTGAGATCTCGCGAGAATAAAACGAACTCGACAGGTCCTAGAAAAACGACCCTTAGTCATGGCTGAAGAAGAAAAACAGACGGACGAGAATCTCGATTCTGACGGTCTTGTCATTCAGAGGTACGAGCACACGGTATTGGTCGTTGTGCCTCCCGAAGAGTACCGCGAGGAGACGTTGCGTTATGCGCGTTCCAGCCTGCTCGGAGTTCACGTCGGGACTCGTTCAATTTCCACTCAATCGGAAGAAGCGATCTTTGGCGTACTCCAAGACGAATTCCTAGTGGATGGGCCAGTTACAGGCGTATCGATGGACGATTACGCGGGCATCGTGCTCGTGGACGGTGGTCCGGGATCATCCATTTACAGTGATCCCGATGTGATTCGCCTCGTGTCTGAAGCCGGCAGTCAGGGAAAACTGATCGCTGCTTGGGGAGATTCCGTGTGCGTTCTCGCCAGCGCAGGCGTGGTCAAAGGCCGCAAAGTCACGGGTGCAGGCAGCTGTAAAGCCGCTCTGGTCAGTGCTGGCGGCAAGTACAACGGTGTTGAGTGTCAACGCGACGGTCATCTTGTGACCGCCCGTGACGAATCCGCAGGCTTCCGACTGGGCAAAGCGATGGTTCAGGTCATCGCACTGCCATAAAGAAGTCACCGTAAAGAAACAGCCGTAATGATGCTGCCCAGCTGAGGCTGTCCCAATAACGGTCCCCAAATGAGAGCGTTTGGATCGGATTTCCGGTCAGATAGAGCTAGCGGCATTGGCCTATTTACCCCGTCGCATTTTCAATTTGATCAGTCAGCGCTCCCCGCTTATTTCAGGAATAGGCAACGAATGTTGTGCACACGGCTCAGCACTACTTCCCATTTTCTTGGTCGCGCGGGTATCCTGTTGCCCGGCGGGGGACGATGAGTTGTCGTTTAGATTGACTAAACCCGTATCGAATCGCGACCAGACCCTGAAGAGGCTCTTGTGACTGCTACTCCTATCCTCGAGCATTTGGCGAGTGAATTCTCGTTGAAGCCCGAGCACGTAAGCACTGTGCTCAACCTTATTGACGCCGGTCTTAGTGCACCTTACATCGGCCGTGTCCGTCGTTCAGACACGGGTGGTTTATCCGAAAGCATGATTCGTCGAATTGATCGTCGACGAAGCACACTAGAGGAATTGGACCGCCGACGCGGAACGATTGTTCGCATGCTCGAAAGTACAGAGGGCGTTACGCCTGCTGCACTTGATGAGATTCGAAAGTGCATGGATCGCTGCGAGATTGAGGATCTATTTATTCCTCATCGTCGCCCCGAACCCGAAGTGCAACTCGCGATGGATCGGGGGCTTTCGCAGCTGGCCGATCAAATCGTTGCGGCGGTAAAACGCGAGACTCCGGTCGCGGAGAAGGGTGCGGACGTCGCCGACTCGAGTGAAGCCAACGCGGAGACGAACACGAATGCGGGCGAAGCTCCTGCAGTTGTGACGGAGTCGAGCGAAACTGAAGCTGCGGAAGCGCCGGCTGCCAGTTCGACTACTGAAGAAGCGCAGGCTGCTGAAACGCCAGCAGCCGATTCGACTGCCGCCGACGCGACAGCATCGGACGCAAGCGAGGCTTCCGATGCGACAGATTCGGTTGCGGACGAAACCGTTGCGGAAGCTGCGCCGACGACAACCGAGACGAGCGAGGTGGCAAGCGCCGCTCCCGCTGCGGAACAACCGGCTGCGGCGAAAGCTGAAGAAGCTGTTCCCACCGATGCCGCACCGAACAGTGGTGATGCGAAGAAAGAGGACCCGACCGTCTTCGACAAGTCGAAGCAGAAGACCAAGGCTGCTCCGGTTCAAACGGCGGAAGCTGTGCAGTCGTTGAAGTTGGATCTCACTCCGGCTTTGGCGCGACTTTGCGCTCCGTTCGTGGATCCGAATAAGGGTGTTCATTCGGAAGCGGAAGCGCTTTCGGGAGCTACCCGCATTCTGTCGGACCGAGTTGGTCGCAACGCCAAGCTGCGCGGCGCGCTGCGCAACATGATGCGCAAGCAAGGCTTGTTGAGCGTTCGCCAGACGGTCGAAGAGAAGAACATGGGGCGCCATCGTTCGCTCTTGAAGCTCAGCCAGCCGCTGCGGCAGGTTCAGGGGCACAAGTTGCTCGGAATCCGTCAGGCTCAAAAGGAGCGCGTGCTGACGACCGTGATTCAGTTGGATCACAAGAAAGCTGTGGATCGAGTTCGCTCGGCCCTCGGGAAGCGCAATCACCCGGATTTCGACGCGCTGCTCGACGCGGTTTCCGATCGTGCGCTGCGCGCGCGGTTGTTGCCCGTGATCGAAGAGGATATTCGCCTGGAGTTGAAAGAGCGCGGCGATGATGAAGCGCTGCGATTGCTCACGCAGAATTTCCGCCAGATGCTGCTCGCTCCTCCCGGAGTACGAGTCGCGGTGGCGGGGCTTGAAGTGAATGCCAAGGGCGACTGGACGTTGGCCGTCATCGATGTTGATGGCAATCCGACGGGCAAATCCGGCAAGATCGAAACGGCCGGTAAGAACCTCGGCAACCTCGGCAAAGAGTTAGCGGATCTGTTGGCCGACACCGAAGTGCGTGTCATCGCCATGGGCCACGGGAAAGCGGCGCGTACGGCTATCAGCCAGGTTCGAGCCGCTGTGACTTTGGCCAAGTTGGATATGGCCGTTTGCATCGCGAGCGAAGTCGGACTTTCGAGTTACGCAAACTCCGATGTCGCACGTAAGGAACTGGCCGATGTTTCGGTTCCGCTGCGGACAGCGATTGGTTTGGCGCGTCGCTATCGCGATCCGTTGACCGAGTTCCTCAAAGTCGATCCTCGTCACTTACGTCTTGGCGCCGAGCAAGGTTTGGTCAGTAAAGCCAACCTGCGTCGCGCCTTCCGCGAAGTGGTCGAGTCCTGCGTGGCGCACACCGGTTGCGACGTCAATTCGGCGTCGGTTTCCATGCTCAAGCACATTCCGGGCATCGATCACGACTTGGCGGTGAAGATCGTCGAGTATCGCGACAAGAATCCGATTCAAAGTCGCGAAGAATTGCGCTCGGATGCTTTGCTGACCGAAGCGCAGTGGATGAGCGCCGTGGCCTTCCTGCGTGTTCGTGGTGGGCCGGAACATCTGGACGTCACTAGCTTGCACCCGGATCAATATGTGCTCGTGCGCAAGTTGGCGGAAGCCGGTGGCGGATCCGTCGAAGATTTGCTCGGGCGCGGTGGCGCGACGAAGGGTCTACGCCGTGTCGATTTCGACATTGACGAATCGACTTGGCGCGACTTGATGCGCGAAATTTCCTATCCCGGTCGTGATCCGCGCATGCGCAATCACATTCCGACTCTGCTATTGGCCGAGACGGACCCGGCGACTTTGGCTAAGGATCAAATCGTCGAAGGCATCGTTTTCAACGTTGCTAGCTTTGGCGCGTTCGTCGATCTGGGTTTGCCGAAGGACGGCATGGTTCACATCAGCGAGGTGTCGGATCGCTACGTGCGCGACGCCCGCGAGTTGTTGTCGGTCGGCCAAACGGTGCGTTGTCGGATTTTAGATCCGAACGGTCAGCGCATCGCTCTCTCGCTTAAGAAGGTCTATTCCAAAGATCGCAACCAGAGCCGTGGCGGCGGCGGCGGTCGCGGCCCTCAACGTGGCGATCGCAGCGGCAGCGGCAGCGGCGGTGGCGGTGGCGGTGGCGGTGGC
>JBLINP010000120.1:0-12321 GCA_047639415.1 Planctomycetota bacterium
GTGAACAGAATTGGAAGCGTGCTTTTCTAAAGCCGACGGTCGGAGCCAGCGCGAGCGGCACCTTGCGATTCGATTGCGACGAGGAGGGAGTTCGATCGGCGACGAATCATCTCGAGGGCTTGCTCGGTGAACAAAGCTTCATGCTTCAACCCTACATGCAGACGGTCGAGTCCCAAGGCGAACTCTCGGCCATCTTCGTCGACGGGAAGCTAACGCACGGGGTCCGGAAGGTTCCGGTCCCCGGCGATTATCGCGTTCAGGATGATTATGGCGCCACGGACGGCGCTTACGAATTCCGCGATCGGGAGCTCGAGTTGGCTTCGCAAGTCGTTGCCATCGCCTGCCAACATCTTGGCGAGGATTCCCTGCTGTATGCGCGCGTCGACTTCCTTTTTGGAGAAGCCGGCGATCTGCTGCTCAATGAGCTTGAGCTAGTCGAGCCTTCACTGTTTTTCAGACATGCTCCTTACGCAGCCAAAATTCTCGCTGACGGGCTGCTCGCCCGACTTTAAGCGCGAATTCAGCGGATCGGTGTTACCAGTTTGAATAGGCCGCTTATGATTCAGTGCTCAAATGATTGGGCCGT
The DNA here is from genome assembly GCA_047639415.1 of Planctomycetota bacterium. Lineage (GTDB taxonomy): Bacteria > Planctomycetota > UBA1135 > UBA1135 > OFTM34. Next base: position 587 of record JBLINP010000120.1, read on the forward strand.
CACTTTTCTCCAAAGTCATTAGTCCATCGCAAACTACGATCATTCCCATCGTCCAATGCCATTCCGATTCATCGTTTCATTCTGCCTCGTTTGCTTTGTTTTTGGTCAGGCTGCGATCACGGCGCAAGCCTATTCCGACGAGCAACTCAATCGAGCTTGGGAACTTTTGCCTGATGACGAGCGCGACGAAATCTGTGAGTGGTTTCGCTACGAGTCGCAGGTGCTCAATAACAAGCATTCCCAGCTAATTCGACTCGTTGGGGATCAGGTCGAGACAGATCGAGGCTTCTGGCCGCTGGAAGGACCCAAGTCGTTTTTTGCGCCGAGCGGGAAGCGCCAACGCGTCGATGCGGCCGCGCAAAAAGCAATCGACCTTCGCGTGGAACTTGGTATCGAACCCAAGCAGGGGCTTTGGAGCTATGACTTCGCTTCGCGTCGTTTGGTTCGGCACGGCGAGTTGCGTGATCCCGATCGAATCTTCCGTGAAGCGTTGCTGGGGCATTCCCCGGATTTCGAGTTCACCTTATTTGAGGTGTGTCGCAAATTGGATGACGGCGCTCTGCTGGATGCACACGCAGCCTTGTCACATGCTTACTCGAATAGTGATGGCGAGGTTTTTCCGAACATCTCCATCTTTGATTATCTGTCCACCGGAAAGGATCGAATGCTTTGCGAGGAGGACGCTTTGGGCGTGCTTTCTTTCGTTGAGGATGAGCTTGCTTCCGATTCGGCTTCGAAAGCGCAACCCAGCCTCGAAGAACTGAATCGCCGCGTACGTGTCGTCTTTGAAGAAGCTAAAGCCGGGCGTGAACTGATCGAGACCATGGCGCAGGTCTACCTGAATGCAAAACCCGAATTGCCGGAGATCTTCGGGGACGTGCGGGAGTTGCACGGGCTATGGATCACTGTGGAAGGTGATCCCGAATCCCTAGTCGATGCGTTGCCCAGCGCTTCACAAGTGAGCAGTTATCTCAAGGCTTGGAGGGAAACCTTTCGGGTCAATCGATTGCGAACGGAAGCGACGTATCGTCAACGCGATCTCGCGTTGAGCGAACGTGAGGTGCGAGCGCTCTTTATTCGGGTCATGGAGCAATCCGGTGCTTTTGCCCCTAGGCCGGTTGTCGTTGTAGCTGAGGTTTCAGCAAAGCCGGAACCAGCCGCGGCGCCTAGCCGGACTGTTCCAATGATTGTGTTGGATCCGGAGCAACAGGCGAAACTTTTCAAACGCGTTGACAAAGCCAAGCGACGCGACCGATTGGCGTTGATCGAGCAATGCCTCGAAGCGGCCAATCAATGCGGAGCTCCTCAGATTGAATTGGTGAAGCTCTGGGCGGGAAAAGCCGATTTCAAGCGCGAGGATCTGCCCGAACGAACGGTCATCGGAAGTCATGACGCCAAGGTTTACGGCGGGGGACCGAAACGCAAAACGATCGGCGTCGGCAATAAAAAATTCGATCGGTTTGTCCCACAGGTTGAACGTGAAGCTGCTCCCGCTGAAGACTTGCGCGTCGACTACGAAGTGGCGACCGATAAAATAATATCACTGGGACGCCGTCCTGAAGATGGTTTCGAGATCGAGCTCTTGTTGCGCGGAATTCTTCCGGATGAAGACCTTGCGCGAGCGATGCTGCTCTCCAGCTTCGCTGCCAAGGGGCAGCTTCGAATTGAAACGCAGTTCTTTGCACACGACTACGCCGATCGCGATGGCCGAGCCTACGGTGGAGTTTCCTTAGGCGAAGTTTGGTCAAGCTCTGTGGACTTGGAAGTTCCGGATGTCGATGCTTTGGCTTACATCCGAACGGTTTGGGAGGATACCTCGGTCAAGCCGCCGCTATCAGGTTTAGATCATTCGAAGTGGTATCCACGCATTTCGAGTTCTTTGAAGAAGGTTCGGCATCGCAAACAGCTCACTCAAGCCCTTGCTTCCATTTGGTTCGACGGACGACCGGCCATGGCCAATGGCTACGATGCCAGCATCGACGTCTTACACGCCTTGGTCGCAAAGAGCTCTGAAGATTCGTCTCAGGTTCTGGGGATGTTGGACATGGACGGCACGCTTTTCGTGCAGCGCGGCTTGAAGCGGATCATTCAAATCGGAGATACTGCCTGGAACGCTGGTAACCAACGTAGAGACGAACTCTCTGCGGGACGCGAGCAGATTAGACAAGCCGTGTTGAAGGTGTTGAAGGCGCGCGGTTGGCTCGAAGGGTAGGGCGTGCCCGAGAATTCGATAAAGTGGAGTAACGACCAAATCAGCTGCAAGCTATGATGAGCATCCATTGAGTGATAGAGAAGGCGCAGCTGAGACCGACGAGAACCAACGAGTTGTGCTTCGTGCAGGGTTTGAAAGCTCTCAACTAGACAGCGCGATTGTGCATGACCTCAACAATTTGCTGACAGCGGTCAGCGGTTGCACAGAGCAGTTGGAGTTTGCGCTTCCGCGCGAAGACCCCGCGCAAAAAGATTTGGGCGAGATTTACGAGGCGGTCGGCGACGCTTCACTTCTCGTCCGATTGATTCATCGGAGCGCGCCAGATGCCGCTCCCGTTTTCGAAGACTTGAGTCTTGGGCCGTTGATGCGAGTGGCCCTAAATCTAATTCGCAAACTGCTCCCGCGCTCAATTGAGATTCAGTTGGAACGAGGGAGTCTCAAATCGACCGCGCGTGGAGACGTTGTTGTCGTACTGCGAATATTGATCGAGTTGGCGAGGTTGATAGGTGAGCGTATCGATGCCAAGGCGTCGATCGTTTTTTCACTCTCCGAATTGGATGAAGAGAGCTGCATCAAGGTGGTGGGCACGCCTTCGCGGCGTGGAATTGAGACTGAGCTGCCCGAGCACCTAATGGATTTGGCGCAATCCATTGAGGCCATCATTCAGGGAGCGGGCAGCCAATGGACCATTGCTCTTCCCGCGACGTCGTCATTGAGGCCATCGGGAACCTGCGAAGACCTGGGATTGAAGCAAGTCGTAATTGCGGAGCCCGACGGCTTGTTGAGCTCGTTTTTCGTCTCAACCCTGAAAGCACAGGATCGAATTCTCGCGGAAGATGCTTCTCAGCTGACTCGTGCTCTTGAGGAGCACGGAGAGAACCTCGACCTTGCGCTGATTGGCATTGATTTGAAGGGGTACGATCCGATTGGGGCCTATGCCTCCATTAGGCAGAAATTCCCAAAGCTAGCTCTCGCCTTTTTCTCAAAGCCTTCTGCGATGGCCAAGCAGATGAGCAGGCTGATTGAGAAGGATCAGAATGCCATTCTCCTTATAAAACCGTTCGGAGTAGCCCAACTCACCTCGTCCATTTCTAAAATGATGACAATCGAGTAACTTAGGGGCAGGTTGCAAAGCCCCTTCGATGCATTCTGTAGTCGGTGATCATTGGTCGATTCCCGAGAGCTCAGCAGGCAAAATGATTGTTCAGATGGAATCCGATAAAAAGTCCATATCTGTGATGGTGGTCGACGACCACGCGATGGTTCGTTCTGCGCTCGCGCGCGGAATTTCGCAGGAATCGGGTTTGCACGTCGTCGCCGAAGCATCGAACGCTGAAGAAGCGCTCGGTCTCGCCGAGGAGAAGCACCCCGATATCGTCATCATGGATATCGATATGCCGGGACCGATTTGTTTCGATGTCGCTCGACGCATGCGAGAGACATGTCCCGATCTCAAGGTGATCTTTCTCTCGGCCTTTTATCACGATCACTACGTCGAAGAAGCGTTGGAAGTTCAGGCCCGCGGCTATCTAACCAAGCGCGAACCGCAGGAGGTCTTGGTCGAAGCGATCAAAGAGGTCGCACGTGGAGGCGTTTGTTTTTCGGAAGAAATCCGGGACCGTTTGGTGGTCGATACAAACGGCGTTCGCCTCGTTGGAGATCACACGCGCGGCTCCAACTTGACGCGCCGAGAAGTTGAAGTACTGCGCTATCTCGCGCGTGGAATGTCGAAGAAGGAAATCGCCGCGGTGATTCATCGTAGCGTGAAAACGGTGGAGAACCATTGTTCAAACATGATGAACAAGCTCGACATCCACGACCGCGTCGGACTGACGCTCTACGCTATTAGAGAAGGCTTGGCGGAGGCGTAGCGCCCCTGCGCCAGCTTTGCTGATCCGCTCGCCGAGTTAGCCTCCCAGTGATGCTAACGTTCAATTAGAACGACGCTTGCAGGATCGGCGCCTTCGATTGATCGAAGTAGCACTGAACGCAGGACAAGTCGGGACCTTCTTTGATTCGCAAGCGTCGACCGTTGCCGCTAATGATCACGTCTTTGATCGTCAGGGTGTTGTCGGCATTGGCGATGAGACAGCCGCATTTGACCTGCTTGCCGTTCATTCTGAACAGTCTCCAGCTGTAGGTCCTGCCGGCCACGATCTTGAAGTTCTGAGCGCGATTGGGAGTTATGTCGACCTTTTGGCGCGAGCCGTCCAAACTTCGAAGAGACATGCCCCAGATGTTTTCGTTATCGATTGGAGCGCCGTCCCACGAGTTCCAACTCGAAGACCATTCAATGGCAGCGCCAGTACCAGGCAAGGCCGAGAAGTCAGAGTTGTAGATGTGGATGCCAGATGAAGGTACTGGCAGGAGCCAAGAGTTGCGCTGAACGTGCAATCTCATCGCGGGAACGGTTTCGGAGAGCAATGCGCTGAGTCCAAAGAAGGGACCCTGGCCTGGAATCTCACTGTAGTTCGGCGAAAGGCCAAAGAACCACCAAGGCTTGAAGTGCGAGAGGAAGTCTTCGACCAATCCTCCCCAAGCGAGGTTTCCGTTGTTGAGTTGGCTATAGAAGGGGCGGCCCTGGAATTTCCAGTTGACGACGCTATCCGTGCTCGAGTGACGGATATTGAGCGGCGTAACTTCGCCGGCCGGTGGGGAGCTGAGATTGGCTCCGTGGTCCTGCCAATCGTAGACGGGCGTACCGTTGTAGATCTGCAGATGATCTGCCCAAGTGCCGGGACCGTTGATCACGACCGGCTGGATATGTCCGGGCGGATTGTTGAATTGGCATTCGGTCGGAACCACGTGTTGGAACGGTGTGGCACCAAATCCGGATGGACCAAACTTCAACGCAATGTCATAGGCGATATCGTATTGGAAGCCTCGCGGGCAGTCGGGGCTACCGACGACCGGTGTCACGCAAGGAGACATTGGATCGACGATCTCGGTGAACTTCGTTACGGGAGCCGTTGCGTAGGCAGCCGCAAAACGGTCCGGATAGCGCAGCGCCATTTGAATTGCGCCTCCGCCACCCATGGAGTGACCGATGACATAAAACCTTTCGGGGTCGACTTTGCCCGCCCAATAATTAGTGTCGCGCTCAAGGTCAAAGAGCATGCGCAGCACTCGCTCTTCCGTGAAGTTGTGAATAGCCGGAGCGGTCGCAGCCATTGCATTGATGGCCGCGCACTCATCGGGATAAGCTCGATAATCGAAGCCTTGTTCCGCGAAACCAAACCACCAGGTTGAGCCGACGTCGATCGGGCGGATCTCGATGGCCGGATAATTGAAGTTCTCTTCGAGTTGAAAGTTTGAGACAGCGTCGAGAAACTTGGAGGGTGAGAAGGTATCCCGCAGGAACGGGTGCAACTTCAACACAACAGGCAGTGGCGTCGAGACGGGTGCCGGCGGCTCGAGTACGACGTACGAGTAGGCGTAGGAGATCGCCTTGGCGATTTTCGGATCGGAAAGGTTTTGTCCGTAATCCTGATGGACAGCGTTGGGAGCGGTCAACGTCGGGTTCCAATCATGAAGGTTCATGTACTGGACGTACACGTGCTGCTTGACGCCGGCTCCGTCTACAGTTTCCTGAATCTTCAGGGGGCGAGGGTTTTGAATTCCTTCGGTGAATTGACCCGTGCAGTTTCCATCGATTGCGAAGTCGGTGCGATTCTCAAGACCATTTGAGTCGACAGTTGTGACCGCGTAGAAAAATTGCGTCGCGATGCCGAGCGCGTCGGCTGGGGTGATCGTCCAAACCAACATGCCTTGGTCGGGATCGGCTGGAATTCCAATGTCACCCACCGCGGGCGCTAGGGGCATCGTTCCCGAAAACCGGGGCTCCCATTGATCGGTGGGCTCGTCGCAGCCCGTGGCGCAAGGCCAGTAATCAGACCAAAAGGTCGAGCTACCTTCGGCGACTTCGTAGACGAAAATCGTGTTGTCGAGATTGGCGGCCGTGATCGGCCGATCCCAGCGATAGATGCGGTAGGTCTCGCCGGACAAATCCGAGCGTTCACGCCAGGAAATGAAGGTTTGGCCACTGACGTGCCTGCCGAGGATTTCGGTGGGCTGGGGCGGATTGACGAGTGCCTTGTTCGATGAGGATTTGGCCTCGGCGCTGGTCGAGGCCAGAGCGATAAACAGAAGGGCGATTCCCGCTAGGCCAACCCCTCGTCGTATCAATTCAAAAAACGGTGATGGGGCGACTCTGTCCGTTTCGGCGCGATATCGGGACGAATTGGAGTCTTCCACAGGAAACGAAGGGTCAAGCATGTTGCGGTTCACGTCTTTCGACTGCGGGTGAAGTGGTGACTCGCCGGTCGAATCGGTGGTCAGGTCGGTGCAAGGACACCGTATTCTAAGGTACCACGAGATCTGGCATTGGGGCGCGAGCGTGACTCTTTAATAGGCACTAGCGCGCAAAGCCTGTGCATTGGACGCGATCGGTCCGATTTGAGTTCCGAAACCACGGCGAATCAGCGCAGATTGGGCGATGAGGGGGGGACCAGACGCCGTTTTCCATCATCGCTGCGTTTGGGGAGGGTACCTTCGGCCTGACCCGGATCGCTGCCCTCGAAGTCGCGATCCCAGAGTTGGCAGGTGACCTGCTTGTGCTTTTGGTCAAGCCCCTCGCAGTAGTTGGTGAAGACGCAGCGCCTGATTTCGTCGCCGCGGCCGAGTTCCATTTTTCGAAACCAATCGGGATCTGCGAGCGTTTGTCGGGCCGACGCGACGACGTCGCAATCTTCCCTAATTAGAGCCGCTTCCGCTTGCTCAAAATCGTTGATACCGCCGGCTGCGATGACCGGCGTCGCATAACCTTTGCCGCGAACGCGGGAACGAATGGTGGCTGTCGCCGGCAGATTTCTTCCGAAGGGGCTGCCTTCCTCGATGCGCACGCTCGGCATGCATTCGTGTCCACTGGTACCGGTGTACGGATAGGCTGCTTGACCGACTTTTGGTTGCGCAGCGTCCTCGAACTTTCCACCGCGTGAAATCGATAAGAAGTCCATGCCGCGTTCCGCAAAGCATTCGGCGAAATAAGCTGCGTCGTCGAGGCGACTGCCGCCTTTGATGATTTCGTCGGAAAGGAAACGAGCTCCGACCGTGAAGTCGTTACCGACCGATGCGCGAACGCGATCGAATACTTCGAGCGGAAGTCGGACGCGCTCTGCTTTGGACCCACCGTAGCCGTCGTTGCGATCATTGCGACGAGATAGGAACGAGGCCATTGTGTAAGCGTGCGCGTAATGCAATTCGACGCCGTCGAAACCCGCGCTCCTGGCTCGCGTGGCAGCAGCGGCAAACAGTTCGGGCAACTGTGTGGGCAGTTCGGCGATGTGGGGGAGGTGCATGTCGGTGACGCATTCGCGATAACCGTTTTGAAGGTCACTCCATTCCCGCGCATCGAGTACGAACCCAAGCTGTTCATCGGGAAGCTCGCACAGGGCTTGACGGAGTTCCTTTTCCGCAAGGTTCGCATCGATGCCGACTCCAGGCAGAGTCGCAATGCGTTCGCGATGTCGATCGGTCAAGTCTAGGAAGCGCTCGATATATTTCGTTCGTTCGGGTCTACGTCGAATCTGCAAGAAGTCGAGAATTTGAATCAAGAGTCTCGTTTGACCATCGGAGCGCTCGCGAACGGTATCGACGAGTTGGCGCAATCCCGGTAGGAATCGATCGTCTCCGATGCGGAGCAGCGGTCCGCTCGGCACGTCTCGAATTCCCGTGGCTTCGACGACGAGGACGCCAGGGCGGCCATCTGCGAACCGGCCATACCAATCGAGAACATCGGCTGTAACTTCGCCATCTTCGTTGGAACGCCACGGCACCATCGCGGGAACCCAAGTGCGGCGCAGAGCTTCAAAAGCTCCAATCCGAATCGGGCTGAAGAGCTTCGATGTTCGTGCTCGCTCTTCAGACGGCCACTCTGCGTCGGGAATCTGGATTTTTGCCATTGCGTGGAGCGCATAGTAGCGTCGCGCGCGCAGGGGTGTCGGAAGCTTCTGGCGCGGGAGCGATCTTGTCGACAAACTCATGACATGAACCGTTCGGTGGTGGTTACTGGGGCAAGTCGAGGAATCGGCGCAGCCATAGCGCGTGAGCTAGCGTCAAGGGGCTGGAGTGTCATCGCTGCGGCGAGGACCGAGCCCGATACGCGAGCGCTTGTTCGAGAATTGGAAAATTCGTTTGGGCAACGCGCTTGCGCCGTGCGGATGGACGTAGCGGATCCGGAATCCGTGTCGACGGGCATCCAGAGAGCGGAGGAGTTCGCGGCGAATGCGGGACCGATCGAAGCGCTGGTGAACAATGCGGGGATCGCGATCAGTGCGCCCTTGCTGGGCCGCAGCTCGACCGGCATCGATTTGTACGAGCAGCACATGCGCGTCAATTTTCATGGAGCTCGATTGGTTGCCGAGGGCTTGTTGCCTGGCATGATCGAGCGCGGCTCGGGAGGTATCGTCAACGTCGCTTCGTCGGCGGGCTTGCACGGTTATTCCTATGTCTCTGCCTACTGCGCCTCCAAACATGCGTTGATTGGCTGGACGCGCTCGGCGGCAATGGAGCTGGAATCGAAGCAGGTGCGAGTTCAGGCCGTTTGTCCGCACTATGTCGACTCGCCCATGCTGGCAGAATCGGTGCAGCGCTTGGTTGAGAAGACCGGCAAGAGTCAGGCGGAAGCGCGTGAATTCTTCGCGCAGCAAAATCCGGGCGGACGTTTGGTGACACCGGAGGAAGTCGCGCGAGCCGTGGCTTATCTGCTCGGTAGGAAAATAACGGGAACGATCCTCGAATTGGATGGCAGTCGAATTGAACAAACCGCGTCTGAACGCGAAAACTGGCCACTGTCGCCCTAGCCCGAATTATTCATGAATAATCCGGGCTAGCAGCCCGTGGCAAAAGTCATTTGCCTTATGAGGAACGTCCTTTTGGTCAGGTCGGCACCCGAAAGTGGATCCCACAGAGTCTCGCCGAATCCATCGCCAGCTGAATTCATAGCTGCGGCTGCGTTCCCGGGCACCAACCTGACCGAAAATCCGCTGCTCATTGAGCAAAGCACTTTCCCCACGGACTGCTAGCTGCGACCCGGGCTCTGTATCGCTATTCTGTGCAGCATGAATCCCAAGCATTTTGATTATCGCGAGCAAGATGGCGTCGCGACGATTCAACTCAATCGGCCGGATCGACTGAACGCGCTGACCTTTGACTCCTACGCCGAGTTGCGCGATTTTTTTCCGGCTCTCGGCGAACGCGAATCCGTTCGCTCGATCGTTTTGACCGGAACGGGTCGAGCCTTTTGTTCAGGCGGAGACGTCAAGGATATCATCGGCAAGTTGTTCGATGTGCCCGACGTCGACCTCTTCGCGTTTACGCGCATGACTTGCGATTTGATCGAGAACATGCGCTTGGTTGAAAAACCGATTGTCGCCGCTTTGAACGGTTTGGTGTGCGGAGCGGGAGCGGTCATGGCGGCTGCCGCAGATGTTCGCTTTGCGGCGGAAACCGCGAAGATCGCATTCCTGTTCACAAAAGTTGGTTTGTCTGGCGCGGACATGGGCGCGGCTTGGTTGTTGCCTCGCATCGTTGGATTGGGACACGCCAGCGAACTCTTGATGGGCGGCGAATTCATCAACGCGCAACGCGCCTATGAAATTGGCTTGTACAACCGTGTGATGCCGGTCGAAGAGCTAGAAGCAGAGGCTGGAGCGTTCGCAAAGTCATTGGCCGATGGTCCCGGATATGGATTGGGCATTACGAAGCGTATGCTCAACGCAGAAGCGAGCATGACGCTGCGAGAAGCCATGCAAGCTGAAGGTTGGATTCAAGGCGAGTGCATGAAACACCCGGACTATCGAGAAGCTTTTGACGCAGGGCAAGCCAAGCGCGCGCCTGACTTTCGGACCAGCGGCTCGAATTGGAGATAAGCAATGCTCGATTGGCTAATCGATGAAGTGAATGATTTTGCTGCGGGTGCAGCCCCGTCTTTAGTTGGATTGGACGAGCGAGCAGCGGCGCACGCCGCATTGGCTTTGCTTGCCGATGAAGGTTTGCTGGCCTGGACGGTTCCGCATCGAGACGGTGGTGCGGATGCGGGGGAGCTGAGTGCTCCGGACTTGGTCTCCGTTCGCGCACTGTGTCGCATTCGCGATGAGTTGGCTTACCACTCGGCGATGCTCGACGTGATGTTCGTGATGCAAGGGCTTGGATCCTTTCCTGTGGCGTTGGGCGGTACGCCTGAACTACGTGCCGAATTATTGCCCGCCGTCGCGCGCGGCGAGCTGATCGCGGCCTTTGCGTTGACCGAGCCCGAGGCCGGTTCCAATGTTGCGCAGGTGGCGACGAAAGCGGAAGAATCGGATCTCGGTTGGAGCTTGACTGGGGAAAAGACTTTCATCTCAAATGCCGGAATTGCGGACTTTTATAGCGTTTTGGCGCGAACTTCCGGAGAGGTTGGAGACGCCAAAGGACTCTCGATGTTCGCCGTTCCGGCGGGGCTAGCTGGACTCACCGTCGAACCGTTTGAAGTCATGTCGCCGCATCCGATTGGCACCTTGCACTTCGATCATGTCGAAATCACCAAAGGCCAATTACTCGGCCAATTGGGCAACGGGCTCGACTTAGCTTTCGGCACGCTCTCACGGTTTCGAACTTCAGTTGCGGCCGCAGCCAACGGATTTTCGCGCCGCGCACTGGACGAATCCTGCGCGCGACTTTCGCAGCGCGAACAGTTCGGACGGCCGCTCGCAACCTTTCAAGCATTGCGTTTCGATCTCGCGGAAATGAGCACTCGATTGCGTGCCGCGCAATTGCTCGTAACCGAAGCGGCGAATGCGGTCGATCTTGATGAAGACAGCGAGCTGCCTGTTGCCCGCGCTAAGTTGTACGCCACCGAAACCGCTGGCTACATTTGCGATAGAGCGGTTCAACATTTCGGCGGTCTGGGAGTCAAGTGTGGTTCCGTAGTCGAGCACTTGTATCGCGACGTACGCGCGCTGCGAATTTACGAAGGCACCAGTGAAATTCAAAAACTGATCATTGCCAAGGGGCTGCTCAAAGCCGAGCAATAGTTATGGCCAAGTTCGAGAGACATCTATTCGTTTGTATCAACGAGCGCGACAGTTCAGACGCGCGTGGTTGTTGCGCGAGTCGGGGAGGCGTTGCAGTGGCGAAGGCCTTCAAGAAAAAGCTCTACGCCCTCGGGTACAAGCGCATCGTGCGCGTCAATCAAGCCGGTTGCTTGGATCAGTGCGCGCGCGGAGTCGTTATCGTGGTTTATCCGGAAGCGGTTTGGTACGGCGGAGTGACCGAGGACGATGTCGATGAAATCATCGAGCAACATGTCATTGGTGGTGAAGTTGTGAAACGCCTCGAAATACCGGACCGCGAATTGACTGGACGCGCGGGACCGCCTCTCTAGCCCGAATTATTCATGAACACGCGGACCAAACACCACGAACGACCGGCACTGCCGGTCTATTGGTTCCTGCTGGCACTTTGCAGATACTGGCGTGCGCGCCGA
>JBLINP010000121.1:0-12193 GCA_047639415.1 Planctomycetota bacterium
TGATTACCAAAGTCAGGCCGTCGAGCATGAGCGCTGGCAATTGATAGCACAGCGATTTACCCGAACCCGTCGGCATCGTAAGTAGCACGTCGCGGCCCGCCAGCACGGCCTCGATCACTTCGGCTTGAGGACCACGGAAGTCATCAAGTCCAAAGTTCTCGGTGAGGACGGTGCGCATGTTGAGTGAGTCAGCCACGATGCGAGAGAGCTTAACCTTGGACACAGACAGATGAAGGGTTGGGTGAGGACTTTCGTAGAGGCCATGCTCCCGGGTTGACTGCAAACCGTGGCGACCGCGAGTCACGGCTTCATTATTCGACGCCAAGCGTTACCCCGCCGCCGCCCAAACGTTAATCTGCGGCTTCACCGTTCACTCCCGTCAACCGCGCCGACATGCCCACCGTTCCCCCGTCCGGTTCTCCGACACTCTTGCTCTTTCCAACCGAGCTAGAGCGCCACCGCTTTATGGATCGCGGCGGCTTACCCTTTGGCTGCGCCCTCCCACACATTTGTGGCTTTGGACCCGTGGCCGCAGCGGCACGTACCTCGCATCTAATCGCTCAACTCAAACCCGCTCGCGTCATCTTGTGCGGCATCGCCGGAACTTATGATCAAGATCGCTATCCCGTTGGCGAAGCCGTCATGTTCGGACGCGTTGCCATCGACGGCGTCGGCGCAGGCCAAGGCGAAGAGCACGTCCTCCCGCCCGCTCTCGGATTTCCCCAGTGGCCTGGCTCCGACGACACGCGCGTCGAACCCGTCGAGACGGAATTGCCGTTGATCCGAGATGTTGAGCCGACAAGCGACTCACCGTTATTGCTCACGACCTGCGCCGCTTCGATTTCAGACCAGGAAGCGCGCGTCCGACTGACGCGCTATCCCGATGCCATTGCGGAAGACATGGAAGGCTTTGCGGTTGCGATGTCATGCGCACTCTCGAGCACGCCCCTGACGATCATTCGCGGCTTTTCAAACGTCGTTGGCGATCGCAACTCGAGCAACTGGCGCATCCCTTCAGCGCTCTATGCCGCCCGCGCCGAAACGCTGCGCTGCTTGGAATCCACCGAGTGACGAACACGATCCACGTCGGAATTTCGACTTGCCCAAACGACACGTTTAGTTTTCACGCGTTGCTGGCGGAAGAAATCCAAATCGACGGCCTGCGTCTGCGATTCGAACTCACCGACGTCGAGGAATTGAACGAGCGCTTCCTGGCCGGCGAATTTGACGTAGCCAAACTCAGTTTTCACGCAGCGCTGTTGTGCGCTGCAGACCTCTGGGTTCTGCCGACAGGATCGGCATTGGGCAGCGGAGTTGGACCTTTGCTACTCGCCGCCAAAAATTCGCCGACCGAACCTCGCCGCGTCTTGTGTCCAGGTCGGTACACCACGGCTGCCCTGCTTTACGCGCTGTTTCACGCCGATGAAGGCGTAGTCGAACACTGCGTGTTCTCAGACATTATGCCGCGACTAAAAACCGGCGAGGTCGATCGCGGCGTCTGCATACACGAAGGTCGTTTTACTTGGGAAACGCAAGGACTCGACCTCATCGAAGACTTGGGTGAACGTTGGGAACGCGAAACCGGTGCGCTACTTCCACTCGGTGGAATCGTTGCGCGACGAACGCTTGATGCCTCTTGTGCCAGGTCCATCGCCACGGCGATCGGTTCGTCGATCGATTGGGGACGCGCGCATCCAGAGCATGCGCTAATGAGCATGCGAGCCCACGCTCAAGAATTGTCCGACGACGTGCTCAATTCCCACGTCGACCTCTACGTCAACGAACACACGCGGCAACTTGGACCTACTGGGTTGGCTGCGCTCGAAGCGCTCTCTGCCATTGCTCGAACACACAAGTTGATCCCACAGGATTCCCCAGCACTCGAACTCTTGCCATGACCGAACGAATCTTCCACTTGGTGCCTTCCACCGATATCGCCGACTTCATGGCTTCGCGAGGCGCAGGCTGGGCTCCGCCTTCCCTGGCAAGCGAAGGGTTCATCCACCTTTCCTTCGGCCCGCAGATCGCCGGAACCCTCGACGTTCACTTCGCGAGTGAAACCGAAGTTCTGGTTGTCGAAGTCGATCGACAATCGGTGGCGCAAGCACTCAAAGTCGAAATTTCGCGCGGCTCAAAGGCCTTCCCCCATGTGTATCGAGCCTTCGAGAGCGAAGACCTCTTGCGCGGCTGGCACCTTCATCGGCCCACGGGCGGAGCCTGGCAAGTCCCCGACTTTGCGGCCGCTTGGGAAGCGGATGCTCCCCAAGCCGATTGGTTGCCTAAGCGATAGCAAGGGTTCGCCGGTTGTTCGCAAGCGATCGGATTCGAATCACCCTCAACTGTCCGCTAGACAAAGTGCCGGAGCGAGAAGCAGTATTCTCCACCGCCGTTGTGTCGGATTCGCCGCGCCTGGCCGGGCGCGGGCGGGCTGTTAAACGCGAACAGGCCAGCAAAGCCGGCCTGTTTTACGATGACTACGCCTACGGAGAGCCGTATCCACCTGCGCGCGAGCTTCTCAGCTCACGCGGATCTCAAAACATCACGCAGAATTACCGCCCGAATCGCGTAGCTCAAGCATCTCCTTGCGAAGGTCTTGGGCGATGCCCTTGACCTCCTGCATGCTTTTGCGAACGCGAGCGCAAGCGGCTTTGTTGCCGGACTCGGCGCGCTCGATGTCTTCACGGATGGCGCCGACGGCGGCGATCAGTTGATCGTAGTTCTGACTCATGGGATGTGACTTCTCGGCGAGGCCCCTCTGGGCGTTAGCGATGAATAAAAACGAGCGAGGGTGACTCTGGGACGGCTCCCCGGGCCCCTCAATGGCTCTAGAAGCCACATTATGCCAGAGGGATCAAGCGGGAAACCCGTTCTAATGCCCTTCCTAGGGCATATTACTGTCGGTTCTTTGAGCGCCGTGAGGGCAAAACCCGCCCTATCCACTTGGAAACCAGCGACTTACGACCTCTTGGCCGCCTTCGCCCGCTGTCCCACACCTAGGCCCCCTAAAACGCGGATTGATTTCCATTCTGCGGCGGAAACGGGCATCACGGACAGTCGATTTCCGCGCTGGACGAGCGCCATGTCCGTCAGATCGGCGCATTCCTTGAGTTCGTTCAGGCTTACGAAGCGTGGAAGTGCCTCCACCGCACGGATGTCCACCAACTGCCAGCGAGGATTCTCAGGCTTGCTTTTGGGGTCGTAGTGCGAGTCCTTGGGATCGAACTGCGTCGGGTCGTCGTAAGCTTCACAAGCCACCTCCGCGATGCCAGCGACACCGGGCGGATTGGTGTTCGAATGATAAAAGAGGATGCCATCCCCCACCGACATGCCGTCGCGCATGAAGTTGCGCGCCTGATAGTTCCGAACTCCGTCCCACATGGTCGAGCGCTTCGGCGCCTTCATCAGGTCATCGAATGAAAAGACATCGGGCTCGGACTTCATCAACCAATACTTGGGCTTCTTGGGGGGCATGCTGCGCTACTTTTGGAGGTTAGGAGGTGGAGCGCGGGCTAGCGTAGGCCCAGCAAGTCTGGGGCGCCACTGCGCAAAGCCACCGGCGCGCTAAGGATTTCGCGATGCAGGACGGCTTTGCGCCAACCGTGGGCCGCACTCTTGCGAGCACGGCGCCGTTGCTTGCTGGCGCTTTCCGCAACTGCAGAGCGGTTCTGAAGCGACTGAAACGCTTCGCCCGCCAAGCTGGCTCCCGTCGCACTCACAAACTTGGGGGTGTCAAAGTGCGTCACCAGCTCGTGATGCTCGGCGTGGGGTGTCGCCATCGGAGAAGTGGAGGAATCAAGCGCTTTGAAGATCGAATCTCCGAGCAGTTCCGAATGATCCTCGACGGGTGTTGCCCGTTGGATTTGCTTGATTTCCGCCTTCGCGCGAATCACCGGCGGATCTGGAGCAGGCTTCGACGACGTCCCACGCATCAACTCTTCCCACGGATCGACATCTGAATCCTCGAATTCAAACTCCTCATCCAAGGGATACTTGTTCGTGTCCGTGTCCGAGTCCGAGTCCTTTTTCATCTTCTTGAACAGCGCTTTGAGTATGGGCGCAACGAAAATGAAAAAGTAAAACGCGTAGGCAATCAGATCCGACAGGTCGAGCTTAGCTAAAGGCATTCCGCTCATCAGCTAACCGGCCCATCGCTGCCTTCACTATCCCCAGCGATGCCGCTGCGCATATCCGTATCCGCCTGGATATTCTTCAAGCGATAAAGATCCATCACTCCCATGTTGCCTGCGCGCAATGCGGCCGCCATGGCCTTGGGAACTTCAGCTTCCGCCAAAACGACTAGCGCGCGATTTTCCATCACCTTTGCGGTGAACTCCTGCTCCTGTGCAACGGCCATTGCGCGCCGCTTCTCTGCATTGGCTTGAGCCACGCGCTTGTCCGCTTCTGCTTGGTCTGCCTGCAGGCGAGCACCGATATTGCTTCCGATGTCGACGTCTGCGATGTCAATCGAAACGATTTCGAAAGCCGTACCGGCGTCCAAACCGCGTCCGAGCACCACCCGCGAAATCTCGTCCGGGTTCTCGATCACCCGCTTGTGCGTTTCACTCGAACCGATGGTCGAAACAATGCCCTCGCCCACGCGCGCGATGATCGTTTCCTCACCCGCGCCACCGACGACTCGGGAAAGCTTGGTGCGCACCGTCACGCGCGCGCGTGCGAGCACCTGGATACCGTCCTTGGCCACTGCCGCCACTTCCGTTTTGCCCGAACTCGGGTTCGGACAGTCGATCACTCGCGGCGTCACGTACGTCCGCACGGAGTCGAGCACGTCTCGCCCGGCCAAGTCGATTCCCGCAGCTGTGCGGAAGTCCAATTCGATTCCGGCGCGGTTGGCTGCGATCAGCGCATGCACCACCCTTTCAATGTTTCCGCCCGCCAAGAAGTGCGCTTCCAAATCGCGGCGATCGACGTCGTCGAGACGGCCCTGCACGAGCATCACGCGCGCGTCGACGATGATGGCCGGGTTCACCTTACGCAAGCTCATCGCAAAGATGTCAAACAGCCCAACGCCAGCTTTGGTCAGGATCGACCGAACGTACAAATGCGCGTAGCGCAAAAATACAAACAGAAAGATGAACAGGACGATCGCGAGGACCACCAAACCGATCATCTTCATCATGGAGGTGTCTTCCAACTGAAGCAAACCGAGCGAGTACATACCGATCATTACGCCTTCTCCTCACGCGCGTCTTGCGCGTCAATATTTTCTTCCGTCTCGGCTGCGCGAGTCACAACGACTCGATTGCCTTCGACTTCAATGACTTTGACGACCGAGCCTGGCTCGATCCGATCTCCACGACTGACAACGTCAACGCGCCGTCCGTCTATTCTTGCAATGCCTGCCGGGCGCAGCATGGCTTCCACCACTCCTTGCATACCGACAAGTTTTAAATCGCGTTCATCGCTCGAAGCTCGACTGTCAAAGGACAATCCTTCGAGCACCATGTGCTTGCCCATCGGGCTTTTGGGGAAAGCGCGCAGACCAAGCATCATCACGATCGGCACCAACAACCCCGTAGCGATCAGGAACTCGGTGCCCATATCTTCGCGAAAAGCGACCACCAGCGAGCAAACGATCGCCACGGTCGCGAGCACGGAGAGCACTCCGAAACTGGGGAACAACACTTCGGCCACGACTAAAGCCAGACCAATTCCAAGCAATAAAATGGCGAGCGTCATGAAGATCTATGTCCGTTCAATTGATAAACCATTCTGTTCCACCTCGAGGCGTCCTCCGGGGAGCACTTCCGTAACTCGAATATCTGTTCCTTCAACCAATAATCCCGCGGGCGCTGTCGCTTCAAACTCACGGTCATCCCCCGCAAGCATGACTTTTCCAACCGGACGCAAATCGGTCAATGCTCTTCCCTTTGCGCCGACTCGAACAATTTCTTGCTCGGTCGTCGCTCCAGTAGCGTCCCCAAAGCTGCCACCGCTCGGAACCAAAGCCATTCGATTGAAGAGCTCGGTTTTCGGCAAAAAGCGAGAAACGAGCATCATGAGCCCGGCGGCCGCTGCAGCCCACGCCAGAGTTTCAAAGGCCGAATCGATGGCCAGTGTTCGATCCAATGGATACTCGAGGCCGTAGCCCGGTCCGAGGTTCGACCAGATCAAACCTCCGAGCACCAAAATGCCGCCCGAGATGCCCGCCCACAACGTTCCGGGGACCAAGAAGATCTCGGTGGCAATCAGGATCACTCCTAAGGCGACTGCAACGATGTGCGGAATGTCCGCCAAGCCGACCAAGTAGCGCCCGAACAAGAGCGCGGAAAAGCACAGGATTGATCCGATACCGGGCAAACCGAAGCCCGGCATTTTGATTTCCATGAAGGCCAAAATCAAACCGAAGATGATCAGCAGTGGCGTCAAACCGTCGAGTGCCGAAGCGATATTCTCTGAGCGTTGCCGCAGGACGATCGTCGGCGAAACGCCGCGTGCCCCGATGCGCTCGTAAACTTCGTCAAGCGATTCCGCTAGTCCATCGATGAACTCAATCTCGAGGGCTTCGGTGCCGGTTAAGTTGAGCAATTCCCCGCGTTGCACGACGGTGCGGATCAGTTGAAAGGATGTGCCCGCGGCGATGATGTCATCCCGTTGCTTGTCGGAAACGATGAGCAATTCGCCATCTACGCGAATTTGTCGCACGGCGGTTTCTGCATCGACCATAGCCTCCGCGATTTCTCCAGAGCGTCCGTGTTCCTCTGCCCAGCCTCGAAATTGAGAGCGAAAGGCCGAGTTGAATTTTTCGGTGACCGCGGAATCACTCGATACGGGTTGGACTCCGAGCGGGCCGACGGTGATGGCTGTAGCCGAACCAATCGAGGCCCGCGAACGCATGTAGATTCGATCGCAGGCCATCGCAATCAACGCGCCTGCGGATAGCGCTTGGTCGTTGACCCACGTAACCGTCAGCAAGCCCTGTTCCGACGCGTGGCCAATCGCGCGAGCAATCTTCCACATTAACTCGATCTCACCGCCGGGCGTGTTCATCTCGATCAGGAGACGGTCGCCGCGCTCAATCGCGCCGGTCGTCGCGCGACGCACAAGGCTGAGCGTTCCGACGTCGAGCGGACCATCGATCTTGAGCAAAGTGACGCCGTCGCCCGCAGGTGCCTGTGCAGCTGCTACGACCGAAAATAAAAGGCTGGCGACCAGTCCCCACCAAGCCTTCAAGATGTGCGCGCTCATGCCTTCACTGTAGCAAGAGTGAGTGCCGGACTTCGCACTCCGAAGCCTAAATCAGATCGGTCTCCGAAAGCTGAATCCACCAAGTGTCGCGCAGGGGCAGGGGACCGAATTTTGGGTGAAAGTTACGTACGCGCAGGCTGTATTCGCTGGGGTGCACCCGCCAACCGAATTCCTGAAAGCTCCGGAACCAGGGCGACCACTCCGGAATCGACGTGGCCGTCGCGCGCGCGCCGTCCGCTCGAGCTTGGGCGAGCACAGCTTCAATCAGAAGCTTTCCGACTTCGGGCTCCTCCGGCGGCACTAACCATTCGAGAACAAACCCAACATCATCGAAGAGCCAATTGGCGCGACGATAAACCGCTACTCCGCGCAAAATCCCCTCTTCGTCCCGCACTCCGAAGGGCACGTAGTTGTGCTTGGGGTGATCGATGAAGCGCCAATTGTAGAAAGCGTCGTCGCGAATCGCGCTCACGCCCCAGGGCCCGCAGCAGCGCTCGTACAGCCAACGCACTTGATGATCAAAGCGCTCGATTACCTCAACGCCGTCCGGCAACTTTGTCGCGCCGCCATCCAACTCGCGCGCCAGGAATAGCTGCGTCTTCACAACCTCATACTTCAAAAACCGATCGCCAACGCGCGCCGCTTCTTCGATCGGAAGACCAAAGTGCACCCAGTCCTTTTCGATCCCGCCGTAGTTATCGAAATAAGCGTTGGCGACGTTGACGAAGAGCCCCGGTCGTTTGAGACCGCGGCGATGGTCGGGATGACTCATGCTGTCGACACAATGCACAAAGGTCCGCTCTTCACCGGCAATCAGCATGCGCAGCGGTTGTCCAGCGAACTGCGCAACGACCAGCCCTTCGTGAACCGCTACCCAAATGCGCCAACCGGCTGGGTTTTGCAAAAAGCCCCAGTTCCACTCGGCCAGCGTGCGCGGAACGTAGTTCGGATCGTTCAATCCAAAAACATGATTGAATGTCTCGAGCAACGAGTGCTCATCTCCGTCTTGAAATTCTCTGAGTTCGTAGTCAGGCATCGGGCTAGCAGAGATCAGAGTCGCCGAGCGTGTAATACCAATTGCGATAGAGCCACGGCATGCGGTACTTCGGTACGTAGTTGCGACCGACGGGGAAATAAGTCGTCGGTTCAACCAAGAAACCGGCGCTTTGAAAGTCCATCCACTCACGACAAGTGTCGGGAAAGACGGCGGTCAGTCGTTCGCAATCATCGGCCCGTGCGCGCTCGAGCAGCCAGGCACGCAGTGTATCGGATACCTGCGGATTGTCGCCGGGAACGAGCCAATCGCAGCACATGCCGGTTTCGACGCGATCATAGGTTCCTTTGCGGTAAACCGCGTATCCGGCCAAATCCCCGGCAGTCCGCGCCACGGCAATCGCGTAGGTCTCGTTAGGGTTGTCGCTAAAGCGCCAGTCGAGTTGAGCTTTGTCGCGCACGGCAATCGCACCGTGTTCATCGCGCGCAAGATCCGACAAGCGCACGACCTCTTCGGGGAAACGCGTGACCTCTTCGATGTCGACTCCCATCGCGGCGTCCAGCTGTACGCGATCGAGCTCGGCCACCAACTTGCACTGCGTTCGAATGAGCTCGTAGCTCAAAAAGTTTTTGCCCACGCGCCACGCTTGCGGCAGCGGCAAGCCCCACATGACCGTATCCATGTCGGGAGCGGGTCCGCCGTAATTTTCAGCGTACGGATAACCGGTCAACACGAAGAATCCCGGCCGTTTCAACCCTGCGCGATAGGCGGGGTCAGTCATCGAATCAATCGCTTGACTGAAATGCGCCGGAGCACCTTCCAACCACATGCGCTGACGAATTCCCGCGTACTGGCTCATCACGTCGCCGTCTTCGGTTACCGCCAGGTAGATTCGCCAACCCGAGGGGTTGTCCATGAACAACCACCGCCAAGTCTCCATCGTTCGCGGAACGAAGTTTGGATCCATCTGCGCAAACACACGATTGAACGTCTCAAGGATCGAAACTTCGTCACCGGGTTGATACTCGCGAACGGTGTAGACAGGTAGCTCGGCTCGGCTCATCGAAGGTTGGAAACGAAACTGACTTGATGTGGCAAATACTTGCCGTATTCGGTGGCGGGAGTGCATGGGAATCGAACCCACCGGTCCCGCTGTTCACGAAACCCAACCGGCTTTGAAGACCGGGCGGCACACCAGCACCGATCCACTCCCTCGATGCAAGGAGCGTACCGCGCGATCGGTCGCACGTCAGCGCCTTTCTGCTCTCCCTCGGGTCACTCCGCTAACGAGGCAGCAAACAACCCGGAACACCCGCTTCAAGTCCGCCTGGAATTCCACCAGCCCATCGGCGAATTTGGAGCGGGACTCGACCTTCATCCGTTGGCGGCATTTCGCCTTCAAACCCGCAGCTAAACGCCAAACCCAATGTTTTTTGATCGAAATCGACGGGCAGCGAGAGCGCCAATCCGCGGTTCCCCCGAAACTGTTGAGCACCCAACCGAACTAGAACCTTCGGATGCTCCAGCCCGCCGGGATTTTCCACGGCCAGCATCAGTCGATTGCCCTCGCGCCGCACCGTCATGGACGCGGGCTTCGCTCTCAAGCCTTCGATCAACATCGGCAGACGCTGCGTTTCCGTGGTCGCACGAATCGTTCGAATGCGATGCAGGGGAGCGTCGAGAACCAGTCCTTCTTCGGGTCGTCCGGGTCCGGTTTGCCAGCGGAAAGCCACCGCCAACAACGGATCCGAACCGGGCGACCATGATCCGCCGGTGATTTCGAACGGCAATTCCATCTCCCCGCCGACGGGCAGGTCGAAGGTTTCCTTCAACCCCTCCACTTCGAAGGCGCCGCCGCGCACCCACACGTCCGCAATCGCGCGAACTCTGAAAGGGAAGGGATTGCGAACTTTGGCCATCAGCTTCCAGCGTCCACTCCACTCGCCGCCCGGACGATCGGGAGTTCCCAAGACGCCGGGCATGATCTCCAAGGTCGGAACTTGAATCGGGTAGGGTCCGGCGTCGTTCGGTGCCAGGTGCACCATCGCTCGAATCGCGAGGGCGCGCAGCGGTTCGTTGGTGTTGAAGCCATTGAAAGGAGCACGACAGGCTTCGAGCAAATCGTTGGGCTCATCCACCGACCATGACCACCGCTCGCACTTCCATTCGCGCCCGCCTGCTTCGGTTCGCCAGCCACCCGGTCCGACGCCGTGCGCAGTGATTCGTTCGTCGCGAATAAATGCGCGATCTTCTTCGGTTGCGAAGTCCGCTAAAAGCATCGTCGGCAAACCCAGATCGCGCGCTTCCAAACAAACCGCTCGATAGAAGGAAGCGATGCGAACCGACAACTTCTGACCGCGTTCGCGTATGTGCCGTGCGACCTCCCCCACCAACTCGGGATCTTTGAGTTCGATCATGTGCTGTGGACGCGCTCCAGCCTGATTCCCGGGCAAGTCGAGCACTTCATCGAACAGCGGCAAGGGTTCGCCTTCGAAGCGATTGTGGAACCAACCGCCCGCGTCGATGCCGAACAGTTCGGGCAAACTGCGCAAGGCGATGCGACCGGTGGCGTTGGTTGTGCGATCGAGGGTTTCGTCGTGTAACAAAACCGCTTCTCCCGTCATGCAGCGTTGCAAGTCGTACTCGACGCCATCCAAGCCGTAATCGATAGCACGCACCAAACTCGCCATTGTGTTCTCAGGCGCGTTGCGGGGAGAACCGCGATGTCCCAAGATCCAGGGCGGACCTGGAACGCGCTCACCCCGTTCACCGATTCCCTCCTGCGATTTGAACATCGACTTAGCTCAAAGCTTCGAAGGCTTGCAACAATCTTTTCCCATCCCCGGGCAACAAAGTGCGCGGGTCCAACAGGGCTGCGCCGTCTTTAATGCGACAGAAAACCGAAGGTGTACCGCGGCGGAGTAGCGCCGACAATCGGTCCACTTTGAT
This sequence comes from Planctomycetota bacterium, assembly GCA_047639415.1. GTDB lineage: Bacteria > Planctomycetota > UBA1135 > UBA1135 > OFTM34. Next base: position 11,150 of record JBLINP010000121.1, read on the forward strand.
TTTGGCGTGAACGACGCGAATGGCAAAGGTGGGGAGGAACACGCCCGGAGCGCTGCCACTGCCCGGTTGGGATTGATCGGCGGCGACGGTGGCTGTGATTCCGTCCATCGCATTCAACTTCTTCGCGAGATCGTCAGCTTGTGTGCGGACATCGGCTTCCGTGCGCAACATCATGGCACGTGAAGGCACTTCGTCGGCGCGGCCGGCGAGGTGCAGCTCCAGCGTCTTTTCGAGGCCGGCTAGGCCGACCTTATCGAGCCGCAAGGCGCGGTACATCGGATTCGAACGTAGCGCGCGAATGGCGTCGCGCTTGCCCACGATCAAGCCGGCTTGCGGACCACCGAGCAGTTTGTCGCCCGAAAAAGAAACGGCGTCCAAACCGCTCTCGACCGAATCGCGCACGAGCGGTTCGTCGGGCAAGAAGCTGAGCGGCTGCGCTCCAGCGCATTCAAGGAGACCTGCTCCCAGATCGTAAATCGCCGTGATATTGTGCCGCTTACCCAACTCAGCCAGTCCAGCGGTGTCCAACTCCTCCGTGAAACCCTCCACGCGAAAGTTGCTGGTGTGAACTTTTAGAAGCAGGCCGGTCTGATCTGTGATCGCCTTTTCATAATCGGATGCGCGTGTTCGGTTCGTTGTTCCGACCTCGCGCAAGCGCGTGCCCGCTCGTTCCATCACGTCGGGCATGCGGAAGGAGCCACCGATCTCGACCAGTTCCCCGCGCGACAAAATCGTTTCGCGATTTCCGCCAGCAAAAGTTTGCAAGCACAACACAACTGCCGCCGCGTTGTTATTGACCGCAATCCCCGCTTCGGCTCCGGTCAAGCGAACGAGCAATTCGGACAAGCGATCGTCGCGTTGATTGCGCTTGCCCGAGCGGCGATCCACTTCGAGCACACAATAACTTCTGGCCGCAAGCGCCATGGCTTCGGCAGCCTCGGCATGCACCGGTGCGCGGCCCAAGCCGGTGTTCAACACGACACCAGTGGCGTTGACGACGGGCACAACTCCCGCGCCCAATTCTTCAGCGACGCGCGCGGACAA
>JBLINP010000122.1:0-12166 GCA_047639415.1 Planctomycetota bacterium
CATTCCGATGAACTTGAGAGTCGTCGCGCGCATTTGCACGGCGAAGCTCGCGAGCTTGAGGATGCGACGGCCGAACTTTCGGGTCACCTGACCGAAGGGAAGATGGAACGTACGCGCATCGAAAGTCGCATCGAGTCGCTACTCGATCGCGATATGGAGAACGAGCGACTGGAGTCGGGAACGCGCGAGTTGGTGCGGTTGAAGGAAAGCTCAGCAACGGAGACAACCAAATTCAACGATGCGGGTTCGAACGAGAGCGAGTCAACGGACGCGCCCGTTCAAGCGTTGCCGCCGGTCGAGCGCTTGGGCGGTTTGTTGGCCGACCAACTGACGACCTCGACGATGTATGCACGCGCTCTTGACGTTGTTTTAGGGGACCGCGCGCAGGCGTTGGTCATCGAAGATGTCGAGGCCGCGGGCGAAGTCATTCGCTGGCTCAAGGGGCAAACTCTTGGACACGCGCGCTTGGTCTTGCCGCGTGGACTTTCTAGAGCCGGTTTCATTCCTGCGCCGAACTTAGTTCGCATGACGGGCGTCCAAGGTCCTTTGCTCGATTGCATCGACGTGAAGCCGGGCTTCGAGGACTTGGCTGAGACGCTGTTGCGCGACGTGCTTCTGGTCGAGAGCGTCGAAGTTGCCGCCGAGATGGTGGCGCTCAGTCCCGGCTTGCGCTGCGTCACGGTCGAGGGCGACCTCGTGGATGCTGGCGGAATTTCAGGCGGCTATCGCGACATTGTTCACGGCCCTGTCGGTCGTCGTTCAAGCGCGGCCGAACTGACCGGTGAAATCGGCGAAATTGAACGCGAAGCACGGGATTTGACGGGCAAGCTCGAGCAACTCGGACAACGCAAGGGTGCGCTTCAGGCGGATACCCAAGTGGTCTTGAAAGCGCTCGACGAAGCGCGTTTGGCATTGGGAGATGCGCGCGGCACAAACGAATCGGCGCGCATGCGACTGACCGATCTCGAAGAAGCGTTTGAAGTACAACAGACCGAGTGCACGGAGATTGCCCGCGAACAGGAAGAGTGCCAAGCCGCATTGCTTCGTTCGCGTGCGAACTACGAAGAACTCGTGCGCGAGTTCGAGAAGGAAAACGCGCAGTTGGCCGAATTCGCTCGTGGGCGACGGAGCACTGAGGTGCGTCGAGACGAACTCGCTCGCCAAGAAGCTGAAACGCGAGTCGAAAGTACGAGTTACAACGGCCAACTTGAGGGCACGCGGCGACGCTGTACCGACTTGCAGCGTGGCTGCGAAGAGTTGCTCGAAGAAGAACAACGCTCAACGGAATTGGCCCTGCGACATGCAGCGGATGCCGATGATGGAGAAGCTCAGTTCGTGGACATCGACGAGCGGCGCGAAAAGTTTGACGGGGAGCGCGTCGTTCTCGAAGCCGAGCAAACCGAGGTTCGCGAGCAAGATCAAGAGGCGCGCGAGGCCATCGAATCGCACCGGCAGGGTTCCGAAACGATCACGCGCGATCTGGAACAGGAAATGCGAACGCTTTCCGATGCAAAGTTATTGGATCAGCGACTTGAGTTGGCGCGCGAGGAATTGTTGCGTCGCGCTGAAGAAGAGCTTTCGCTTTCAGAGTTCGACCTGTTGTCCGAGTTCGAACCCGAAGAGGAATTGAACGAAACGGAGCCGATCGAACTCTTGGGCGAAGAGGTGGTGACGCTCAAGCGCACGCTCGACAAGCTCGGTTCGGTCAATCTGGAGGCTGTTGAAGAGTTGGAGGAAGTGACCGAGCGGTTGACTTTCCTCGAAGAGCAGAAGGGCGACATTACGCGCGCTCGTTTGGCACTGCTCAACACCTTGCGAACGATCAACGAAGAGTCGGAAAAACTGTTCCTCGAAGCGTTCGAGGATATCCGCAAGAACTTCTCCACGCTCTTCCGTCAATTGTTCGGTGGTGGTCGTGCCACGATCGAATTAGCCGAAGGCGAGCCCATCTTGGAAGCGGGAATCCAAATTTCTGCGCGTCCGCCCGGCCGCGAAATGCTTCCGCTCGGATTGCTCTCCGGGGGTCAGCGCACAATGACAGCTCTGGCACTCTTGTTCGCAGTCTTCCAGTCGCGACCGAGTCCCTTCTGCGTACTCGACGAAGTCGATGCGGCCCTCGACGACGCCAACATTGGGCGTTTCTTGGTGCTGCTCGAGGGCTTCCGCCGCTCGACGCAGTTCATCGTTGTCACTCACAACAAAGGCACGATGAGTGCGTGTGACATGTTGTATGGCATCACGATGGAAACGCGCGGTGTCTCGCGAAATGTCAGCGTCGAGCTATCCGACGTCGATGAATTCGTACCGGAAGTCGAAGGCAACGCCGATGTGGCGCAAGAGGCTCGCGCGGAAACGTTGCGTGCAGCCAACTTTGACGATGATGATGAGGACGACCTCATCGAAGGCGATTCGACAACGGTGATGGCCGAACTCGATTCGGACACGGGTGAACCCGTCGTCGAATTGATTCCCGTCGGTGACGAGGGCATGCAAGCGGTCGAAGCCGACCTTGCGGTGGAAGCCGATATTGAAGCTTTCGCTGAAGACGTAGTTGCCGAGTCAGCGATCTCCGAGTCAGCGATATCGGAGACAGTTATTCCCGAAGAGGCTATTCCCGAAGAGGCTAGCGCCGAGAGCGCGAGCTAACCGACCGCAAGTTCGACCGGGCGCGGCTAGCGCCCGGTGATGCTTTTTTGGAGCTTCGGCAGAGCCGCTAAAACGATCCTACCGATCACGTCGAGGCTAGCTTCGGAGACGTTCTCTAGCGTGTCTTTGGGCGAATGCCAGTACTCGTTGTTCGGCCCGTAGTCGTAGTCGATGAGGTCGACGCTGGGAATGTCGACCGCCATGAAGGAAAGGTGGTCGTCCAAGATCTCCCGCGCAGGTCCATCGACGTGCGCACCCAGTCCGATCTCGGAGGCGGTCTTAAAGAAGATCGAGCGCAACCTCGAATCGGAGTAGGACTCCGCCGTGAGCTTGAGGTCTTTGTCGCCAACCAAGTCGAGTAGCACGCAGGCTTTGACGCGCGATAACTCACCGGTATCCACCAAACGCTGGGCGTGATAACGCGAACCGTAGCGGTTATCGGGATCGACCCATTGCTCGCGAATTGATTCCTCGCCATCCAGAAACAGTATGCGGTAGCTGAGCTTGGAGTCCTCCGTAAGCTTTGCGATACAGCGCGCCAGTTCGAGCAAGACTGCTGTACCCGATCCGCTGTCATTGGCACCGACGAATTCCCATTTGAAAATTTTGGTGTCGATGTGCGTGCAAAGAATGACGAGCGGTCGATCCGCTGGTCCGATATCGGCATATACGTTGCCGAAGGAAACGACGCCAATTGGGGTGTCGTCTTCGAATTTCTCGAGAACGGGAGTCAGTCCGTAGCTCTTGAGCTCGGTCATCAAATATTCGCGAGTGGATTTCAGTCCATCTGTTTCAGCGGAGCGAACTCCGAATCCCACGATTGTCTCGAGGTGTTGCCAGGCGCGAGCGGAATCAAAATCCGATTGCGGGGGGACGCTCGGCGAGGCACCGCAGGCGGCGAGGAGGCAGGCGAGAGGTAGGAAAAATTTGCAATTCGGGCTCGCCGGATTTTGATTGGATTGAGACATGCGGCGAGCAGCATAGCAGCGATGGGGGGGGACTTTCCCGGGGCAAGCTACGCTTAAAGCACTTGGGCGCAGCGAATTGCGGCCTAAATGAGAGTGAGAGCGGCGCTGCATGCAATGGGCGTCCTGGTCTCGCGGGGAACTACCGAATTCGGTAACTCTCGGTGCTCCAGTTCATTTGGGGATCTTCCGACAGGTAGTTATCTGGAGACTGCCTCTTATCGAGCAACCCCGAACTGTAATGAGCGATTCCAAGCTACCCCTCTTTGATCTTCTTTGTGATAGCGCCAGCCGAGGCGCCGGCGCCTTGCTTTCCTGGAGCGGTTCTTTCCAGGACTACCTCGACCTCGCCGAGAGCAATCCCGCCGTTATTCGAAATGCCTGGCAACGCATGCTCGACATGATCGAGTATTACGGTTTCGAGGAACCTCACGATTCCGAAGGGCCACGCCGTTGGAAGCTTTTCGGCGATCCGTTCGACGGTGGTCGCGATGCGGTCTTCGGTTTGGATGAGCCGCTCGACCAATTCGTGCAATCCATTCGAGCAGGTGCCCGCGGGTTGGGTCCGGAGCGACGGATCCTTTTGTTGCACGGACCAGTGGGATCCTCGAAAAGCACAATCGCACGCATGATCAAGCGCGGTTTGGAGGCCTACTCAAGAACTCCTGAGGGGGCGCTGTACAGTTTTGTGTGGGACGTTGATGGCGAGCAAGTGACCTCGCCGATGCATCAAGACCCCATCTTTTTGGTTCCCGATGGAGCCCGCGAAGAGTTGGAAGATCGTCTCAATCAAGATTGGGATCGAAAATACAAACTGTCGGTCGAGGGCGAATTGGATCCCGTGAGCCGTTACTACTTTTCGTTATTGAACGAACGTTATGACGGCGATTGGGCCAAGGTGCTCGAGCACGTACACGTCAAACGCATCGTCCTCTCTGAATCCGATCGAATGGGGATTGGAACCTTCCAACCCAAGGACGAAAAGAACCAGGATTCAACCGAACTGACCGGCGATATCAATTATCGACTCATCGCCGAATACGGATCGGATTCCGATCCACGCGCGTTCAACTTCGATGGCGAGTTCAACGTGGCCAACCGCGGTTTGCTCGAGTTCGTGGAAGTCTTGAAGTTGGATGTAGCCTTTCTCTACGACTTGTTGGGCGCCACTCAGGAGCACTCGATCAAGCCGAAAAAGTTCGCTCAGACCCACATTGATGAGGTCATCATCGGCCACACCAACGAGCCCGAATACAAGAAGCTTCAGAACAACGAGTTGATGGAGGCCTTTAGGGATCGGACGATCAAAATCGACGTGCCCTACAACTTGTCCGTCTCGGATGAGGTCAAAATCTACGAGCGTCAGTTCTCACCGAGCTTGTTCCCGGATAAGTCAATTGCGCCGCATACGCTGGAGATAGCAGCTCTATGGGCTTGTTTGACGCGCATGGATGAACCCACGCACTCGACGCTCAGCTTGCTTCAAAAAGCGAAGCTTTACGACGGCGAAGAAGTCTCGGGTTTCAGCTCTGATCATGTGCGCGAGATGCGTTACGAGGCTGAGCGCGAAGGCATGTACGGAATCAGTCCGCGCTATGTTCAGGACAAGATTGCGACGAGTTTGGTGTCAGATAAGCAAGGCATCACTCCGCTCGACGTACTCGATGCGCTCGAACAGGGCTTGCGTCACCACAGTTTGATTTCTAACGAAGAGACGCGGAAGCGCTACGTCCAACTGCTCAGCTATGCTCGCGAAGAGTACGAAGAGCTCGTCAAATGTGAAGTGCAGGTCGCGGTTTCAGCCGATCGCGAAGCCACGGATCGCTTGTGCGCCAAATACATCGACAATGTCAAGGCACACACGGGTCGTGAGAAAGTTGTCGATGCTAGTGGCCGCGAACACGATCCCGACGAGCGCTTGATGCGTTCGATCGAGCGCAAGATCGATATTCCCGACTCGCGCAAGGACGACTTCCGGCACGAGATGATGAATTACATTGCGGCGCTTCATATGGAGGGACGCCAGTTCGACTTCCGGCAAAACAAGCGATTGACGCGCGCTCTCGAACTGAAACTATTCGAGGATCGGCGCGACACGATTCAATTGACGAGTTTGGTTTCTTCAGTGGTCGACCCCGATACCCGTAAGAAGATTCAAGTCATTCGAGATCGACTGATCGATCAGTTCGGCTACGACGAATATTCAGCCGAGCATGTCCTCGACTTCGTGGCCGACTTGTTCGCTCGCGGTGAGAGCAAGGAGTCGGCTTCGGACGCCGCCTAAAGTCGTGTTTCGCATCGAAGCAGATCGCTTACGTTTTCGCGAGATCGTGCGCGGCCGGATTAGGGCCGACCTGCGAAAGTTCCTCTCCAATGGTGAGTTGATCGGGCGCTGTGGTAATCAAGCCGTTTCGATTCCCGTTCCGCAGATCCATCTTCCGAAGATTCGATTCGGTTCGAACGGCGATGGCGAAGAGCCTGGTTCGGGCGGACAGAACAGCGATTCCAAATCGGGTGAAGGCGAGGGCGGACAAGCATCGGCTGGCGCTGGAGATGGTGCGGGGAATCACATCCTCGAAGTCGATGTGGACCTTCAGGAATTGGCCGAGATGCTGGGGGAGGAGTTAGAACTCCCCGAAATCGAGCCGCGCGGAAATCAAAGCCTGGCTACCGAAAGCGGGCGCTATAACGGAATGCGCAACAATGGTCCGGATTCATTGCGACACTTTCGTCGGACGTATAAGAACGCGCTCAAACGAACCATAGCTGCGGGCGAGTGGGACCCTCGCAGACCCAAAGTCGTTCCGATGCGCGACGACTTCAAATTCCGCGCTCGCAACATTTGCGAACAACCCGACTCTTCCGCGGTTGTCTTTCACATGATGGATGTCTCGGGCTCGATGGGGCGCGAGCAAAAAGAGATCGTGCGGATCAAGGCTTTTTGGATCGACACTTGGCTTCGCAGCCAATACCGGAACATCGAAGTTGTTTACATCGTTCACGATGCGGTGGCGAAGATTGTGGATCAGCACACCTTCTTTCACCTGCGCGAATCGGGGGGCACGAAGATTTCTTCGGCTTACGAACTCTGCCTCTCGCAAATTCAAGAGAAGTATCGACCCGAAGATTGGAACATCTATCCCTTCCATTATTCGGACGGCGACAACTGGTCGGCGCGCGATACCGAGTTTTGCATCACGATGCTGCGCGACGAGTTGTTGCCGCGCGTAAATCAATTCTGCTATGGGCAGGTTAAGAGCGCACACGGTTCAGGCCAGTTCATGAAAGACCTGGATGCTGCTTTGGGTGAAGAAGAGCGTTTGGTGACTAGCGGCATTACAGGGCGCAATGATTTGCCTACGTCCATCAAAGCCTTTCTGGGTAAGGGGCGCTAAACGAGCTTCGGGCTCACTCGACTATGAAACTCAAATCTTCACTTCCGGCTGCTCTCAAATACCAAGCGGTGATTATCGAATCGGCCGCTCGTGACGCGGGATTGGATTTTTACGAGGTCATCTTCGAGTTGCTCGAGGCTTCCGATGTCAACGGCATCGCGGCCTATGGAGGATTCCCCGTTCGCTATCCTTCCTGGCGTTTCGGCATGGATTTCGAGCGATTAGAAAAGGGGCGAACCTGGGGCCTTTCAAAAATCTATGAGTTGGTGATCAATAACGATCCCACCTACGCCTACCTAGTTCAGTCGAATTCCTTGCTCGAACAGAAGTTGGTGATGGCACACGTTTTTGGCCATGCAGATTTCTTCAAGCACAACATTTGGTTCGCTCCCACCGATCGCCGCATGATCGACACGATGGGTGAGCATGCCACTCGCATCCGACGCATCATCGATGTCGTTGGTCAGGATCGCGTGGAGGAGTTTATGGATCGTGCTCTGTCGATGGAGAGCATGATTGATCCCTACAAACCGCTTCGAGATGCCAAGCAGACTCGCCCGCAAGCGACGCGAGTGGCTTCGCTTTCCGAACGTTCGCGATTGGCCTTGGAGGAACTCTCAAGCACTCCGAATCAATCTGGCGAATCAACGCCAGTCGCGGTTCAGTCAGAGCAGACGTCGTCGGGCGAATTGTCAGACTATCCGACCTACGACATCCTCGGTTTCTTATCTGAGAATGCGCCGCTCGAAGCGTGGCAGCGCAGCATCATGGAGATCGTTCGTCGTGAGGCGTATTACTTTTCGCCTCAGCGCATGACCAAGATCATGAACGAGGGTTGGGCTTGCTACTGGCACAGCAAGTTGCTGACAGGTGGGCTGCTCGATGCCTCCGAAATCCTGGACTTCGCCGACGCGCATTCAGGAGCTACGGCTAGTCAGCCCGGACAACTCAATCCCTACAAGCTGGGCATCGAATTGTTTCGCTTCGCCGATGAGTGTGGCGAGGACATTTTCCGTTTGAGAAGCGTTCACAACGACGTGTCGCTGATCGACAAGTTGGCCGACGAAAGTTTCACCGAGCGTTTTTTGCGTTCGCCTGAACCGGCCTCATCTGCAATGCATGATGAGCAAATGGAAGCACCGCCGACTTGGCGTGAAGTCAAAGCGCAGACGCTCCATCGTTTGTCATGGGGCGGGCTGCCTCAAATCGAGCTTACCGGCATAGGTGCCACGGGCGAATTGCTTTTGATCCATCGCCACGACGGTCGCGATCTTCAACTTGGCGAGACCGGAGAGACGCTGAAGTGTATGGCGGGTATCTGGCAGGCTCCCGTGCATCTGCTCACCCTAGAGGATGGTCAAGGCCGTCTGGTCATCGCCGCCGACGGTCAGGTGACAGTCAGCGAAGCCGATTCCGCGCAAGCTGATTGTCGCACAGATTCGGCCGCCTAGCTGTTTTGCGAGCGGGCTGCTCGTTCAGAGTTCGGTTATCCTCTGGGGCAGACGCCAAAAGGAGTGCCGAACGAATGAATTCAAAGCAGCTTGTTTCTTCACACATCTATCCATCGCTGACTTACGAGGATGCGCCGGCCGCGATCGATTGGCTTTGTCGCACCCTCGGATTTAAGCAGCGGTTGGTTGTACCAGCTGAAGACGGAGAGGTGAGGCACTCCGAGTTGAGCCTCGGCTCTTCGGTCGTGATGGTGAGTTCGCCACGACCCGAAGCTGGGCGAGTCAGTAGGCTTGGCGCGGAGGCTACGAGCTTTGGACTTTCACTCTTTGTTGAAGATCCGGACGCTCATTACGAGCGCGCGATTGCGGCAGGGGCGACGAATGTCGAGCCTCCAACCGATACGCCCTTTGGCGCACGCGGGTACACGATCAGCGACCCGGAAGGGTTCTCCTGGTTCTTTGCGAACTACCGCCCTGGCGCCTACTGGGCAGAAGATTCTCTGCTCGAATAGAAGAATCAGCGGATCGCGTCTTGATGTCCCTCAGTTGAGTCCCATGGGGCGAATAGCGCCCATGCAAGGCAGTGGAGGTCGATTGGCCCCGGTCTCGGATTGAGGCCAATCTGATCGATCTCGATATTCTTCATTTGGTCGTCCTGGGATGCATTAATTAGGCCGAATAGTGACGGATTGGCTCGATCTCTTCCGGCCCGTGTTCTACCCTCCTCGCGCTAGAAATACCTACACCCCACAATTTTAGAAAAAGCAATGAAGCGCATTACGCTTGGGCTATTCGCTCTCCTCACCACGGTTTCCTGTGGCGGAGTTGACGCAGCACCGAATTCACAACCTGCAACGGTTTCTTCTGACAGTTCTGCAAGCTTGGCCATGGTCGAAGCTGCGGCGACAGAAGCAGTCAAAGCACCGGCCGTCAAGGCCTCAATCAAAGGCATGATCAAGTTCGAGGGCGCCGCCCCCGAGCAAAAAGTAATCGACATGGCTGCCGAAGCTAGCTGCCACAAAGCTGGCTCGGAAAGAGCCGGTGGCCCGATTAAAGAGGAGTACATCGTGGTCAACGACGGTGGCTTGGCCAACGTCGTCATCTCGATCAGCAAAGGCATCAAAGGCAAGTTCGAGGGCACCGGTTCCGTCGATTTGCGCCAAGAAGGCTGCCAGTACATTCCGCACGTGCTCGCTCTTCAGGCCGGGCAGTCGATCAATATCATCAATGACGATGGTGTCGTTCACAACGTCCACTCCTACTCGAAGCGAAACACGGCGTTCAACATGGCCCAGCCCGCTGGCGCTCCCGCGATCGTCAAGGACATGAAGCGCAAGGACAAGATGTTCCCCGTCAAGTGTGACATGCACGCTTGGATGAACTGCCAAGTCGTCGTCTTCGATCACCCTTACTTCACCGTCAGCGGCGAAAATGGTGCCTTTGAAATGGGCGATTTGCCGGCCGGTAAGTACACGATCACGGCAGAGCACGAGAAGCTCGGCAGCCAGACTGCGAAGGTCACCGTTGGCGACAGCGGCAGCCAAGAGCTGAACTTCACCTTTAAGAAGTGAAGTAGATCCCAAATTTAGTCTGCTTGCCCCAATTCGGTGGCGAGCGGTTCTCATAGAGCGGCAGCTTCGACGGATTCGTCGGAGCTGCCGCTCTGCATTTACGGTGGGCCCCGGCTCAGTTCGGCGCACTCGGCCTGGATCTCGGCCTAAATTGAATCCGAGATGATTCTCACATCCAGAGAATACGCTCCTTGAATTCGTGAAAGCTATTGAGACTGCCTCGGCGACTGGGCTAAACTCATCGCCGAATCGGGCAAAGGCTCGTTTTTGGCAGTACGAAGTGGCTTATGAAAGCGCTCCAAACCTCTTAGCTCCGTTTTCGATCACCTTGTCCGGCTACAAAAAACCCCTGTCAATCTCGCCGAGAACCTTCGGCACCGACTCGAGGAACACATGAGGCGCCCGACCCTATTCGTGCTTGTCCCGGCCTGCGTGGCCATTGGAGCGTTGAGCTCTTTCAGCGGCGATGAAGCACAACCCGTTTCGACCACGACGGGAATTGATCCGCAAGATTCCGACGACCAAGCTGGCGAGCACGACGAAGTCCTCGAAGAGGTTGCTCGTCACGTTCGCGCGCCGCACAACATCAATCTCTTCATCACTGAAGATGATTGGGTCCGTGCACCGGGCGAGGAGTGGTACGAGAAGCAGGGCGAAAAGCACCCTGGACGCTTTACCTACGACGATTCGCTTTTCGACGGACAAGGCGGTTGGGTTGACTCAACCGGCGAGTTCGAACTGCGCTACAACGAGGAAGAGGAAGAGGCCTTCTATTGGCGCTTCGTCTCCAAAGAACAACTGACCGCCGGTCGCCAGGACTACGTTCAGTTCTGCGCGAGTTGCCACGGGTTTGAGGGGGATGGCTATGGTCGTTCGGCCCAGCACTTGCGCCCGGCGCCGCGTAACTTCCTCGAGGCGAGCTTCAAATTCGCGAAGGTGACTCAGGCTCTGCCGACCGACGAAGCCTTGATGCGTTTGATCAAGCGCGGATTGGCTGGAACGCCGATGTTGCCCTGGGCACTCAGCGATATTCAGCTGACCGACATCATTCAGTACATCAAGAGTCTCTCGCTGCCCGAAACCGGTTGGCGTGACTTGTTCGCTGAAATCGGTGACGTAGTTGAGTCCGGCGACGATCCCTGGATTGGCCGCGAAGGCGACGCCATCACTCAGGGTGAGAAGGTCTACCACAGCACGGCCAGTTGCTACGCCTGCCACCCCGGCTACGTCACCAATGGAACATTGGCCACGATTCGTGGGGACGCCGAGGGAACTGCATACCGGGAAAACCTGAGCTATCCCGAACTAAAGGATTCCGAGTACACCGTCCTTGGAGAGAAGGTCAAAATCCTGCCGCCGGACTTCACCTGGCACCAGGCTCGTTCGGGCATCACTCCGCGTGATTTGTTCGAAACCATCGCTTCCGGAATTCGTGGAACGGCGATGCCTCAATGGAAGGGCGCGTTGGAAGACGAGGATATTTGGGCCACCGCTTATTACGTCAACCATCTCATCGTTGAGTATCTGGGGCAGCCGAACAAGCGTTCCGCGTTCATGAACACCTTGCGTGACGACCAGTAGGGGAGTCTGCAAGTGATTACATCAGCCATGCACACAATTATGCATCGACTCAGTTCACTCTTACCGACGCGCCTTCGCAGTTTCGCGACGCTGATGGTCCTCTTTGGACTTTCGAGTGTTGCGAGCGCGCAGGAAGTCACCAATCGTTGGGGGCTGGGCGAGCCCGCTTCCCTCAATGGATACCGATTTACTGAGCTCTTCTGGTTGATCACCGTTTTGGTGGGAGTCAGTTTTGTGCTCGTGATCGTCTTGATTGCGATCCCAGTGATTCGAGATCGTGCGAGACCTGGCCACAAGGCTAATTTCGATCACGGTAGTTCGCTTCACGACAAGAACTTGACCACGATCATCTCGCTAATCACGTTTATCGTCCTCGATGCTTGGGTGCTCGTTATTGCGATGACCGACCTTCGCGAAGCCTATTGGGCTGTGCCCGAGATCGGACAAGAAGACGTCTACGAGGTCGAAGTATTGGCTCAACAGTGGGCTTGGAACTTCCGGACGCCCGGCGTCGACGGGGAGTTTGGAACGGCTGACGACATTTTGTCGAACAGCGA
>JBLINP010000123.1:0-12119 GCA_047639415.1 Planctomycetota bacterium
CGAAGTTGTGGGCGCAAAGTCGAGTTAGCTTTCCTCTAGCCGCTTACCTCAAACCGGACGAGATGCTCGAAGTGTTGCCCGAATTACCCAATCCAAAGTACGACCCGATTCGCGTGATTACTTTCCATACGCGAACAACGGCGAAATTCTACGGCGACGATTATGCGGTGGAATCGTCGTAGTTATTCAGGGGCTGGCAACAAACGATTGAGGAGCAGGGGCTCAGATTGATTGCTTAGCAGTGAGTGGACTTGCGGTTTACGCTTCACTGCCGAACGGCTTCATCATCAGGATGAGTTTAGGAAGCAAAGTGAGCGCGGAGATGAGCGCCATCAGCATCGCTAGGGCGGTTAGAAGTCCGAAGAGAATGCTGGGAACGAAATTCGAGAGCGCGAGGATCGAGAAGCCACTGGTGATCGTGATCGACGTGTAGAACATGGCGCTGCCGATGCTGCGGTGGCAGCGGTGCATGGTTTGCACGTAGCTGCGATCCTTTTCAAACTCGACGCGGAAGCGATGTAGGTAGTGGATGGTGTCGTCGACCGCGATTCCGATGCTGATGGCCACGATCGTAATGGTCATGACGTCGAGCGGAATTCCGCCGAGTCCCATGACGCCGATCACGACGAGAGAAGCGAGCAAGCTGGGCAAGATCGCGATGATCGAGATCTTGATCGACCGAAAGAGCAACAAGAACATGACAGTCAGTGCCAGAACGGTGTAGCCGATGGTTTTGATCTGCGATTGGAACAAGCTTTGCAACATGTTGTTGTAGAGCACCATCAAGCCAGAGACTCGAAACTGATCTTCTTTCAACCCGAGCTCATCTTTGAGATCGGCCTTCACCTTTTTGAGTAAAGCGTCTCTGCGCAGCGACTTCAGCGAATCCTTGATTCTGACGTTGATTCGTGCCTGCTCGTTACCGATCGAAGCGTAGGGATTGACTAACGCCGTCTTGAAGTCATCGGGCATCTTCTGGAAGAGAATCGCAAGCAAGAAGTCGTCGAGCGGTTCGCCGTCATTTATCTCGCGTCCAATGTCGGTAAGCGTGGCGAGCGAACTGACCTTGCCTGACGCCGGTAGCGATTCGAGATAGTCGTGAACCTTGGCGATGCGCTCCAGCTTGGTTGTTGTAAACCAATACTTCTCGGCGTCCGCTTCGTCCTCTTCGAATGCGAAGTCGTCAAACTCATCAAAGCCATCATCAGCGTCGGAATCGATCCCGTCCGCTGTCTCCTCGTCAGCTTCAGTTTCGAAGTTGAGTATGATGTCGAGCGGAGTGGTGCCTCCGAGTTCGCGATCGATGAACTCCATCCCGCGATAGATTTCGGTGCTCTGCTTGAAGTAGTTGATGAAGCTGTTTTCAACCTCCAAACGCGTGGCTCCGAGGATGGTTAGTCCACCTACGATGGCGCTCACAACTAGCACAAGAGTTCCACGGCGCTCGGCGAGTCGAGCGAAGAAATTGATCAGTGTTAGGCCGAACTCTCTTTCTTCTGCTGCCGGTGGTTTGGGCATCAAAAACAGAGCGGCAGGGAAGAGTACGAAAGTCACGACAAGCGACACGCCGATGCCCATGGTCATCATCCAGCCGAAGGTGACGACGGGCAGGATGTCGCAGAGGATCAGTGAGGTGAAGCCCGCGACGGTCGTGAGGCTGGCGTACAGGCAGGGCACAAAAGTATGCCCGACCGCATCGAGAATTAGGGTGCGGTTGTCGTCATCGGGGCGCTCCCGCAAAAGTTCGCGGTAACGAACGATGAGGTGAATCGTGAGCGACATCGTGAAGATGAGCTGCAGCGAGACGAAGTTGGACGAGACGACGGTGACTTCCCAGCCAATTAGGCCGAGCAAGCCCATCATGACGAGTCCCGATGCTCCACAGCACAAGAGCGGCAAGATGATCCAGCGCGCGCGGCGGAAGATGATTCCCAGGGTCACGATTAGCAGCAACATCATGCCGACGCCAAAGACGCTTAGGTCGGCTTTGATGAAGGCGACGATGTCGTCGACAATCATCGGCAGTCCGCCTAAAAACAAGCTGGCCTTGTCACGGTACCTATCGATGATTGATCGAATTGTCGCGATGTCTACATGGCGCTCGTCGCGCAGTCTGCTTTTGGATTGGGCGTAGCGGCTTTGTACCGCCTGCAACTCCAGATCCTCATCCGCTGTCAATGAGCGTTCCAGTCGCTTCTCGATGAGGGCTTGACGTTCATCCGACAGTGCCTCGTGGGCCGGGTCGAGCTTGAACGTAATCTGCATGGCCGTCGTGGTTAGATCGGCATTGACGATTAGGTTGGTGTAAACCGGACTGGTGGCGAACTCCTCGCGCGCAAGCTCGATGTCCACATCGTCGTGCTCGAGCGTTTTTAGATTGGCTTGAACCTCGGGCAGCGGAACCGGTGGGTTGCGGAGCAACGGAACGTCGAGAAGTGTCGTGACGCTTGAAACCCGCTCAAGCTGTTGGAACTCATCGCGAAGCAGTTTGAGGTTCTCCAGGGATTCGGGCCCAAACAAATCTCCGGTCGGCGAATAGGTGACAATGACGAATTCGTCGCCGCCGTAACGCGTATCCATAGAGCGCGCGAAGCGCAGGTCGTCGTCGCCTTCGAGTACCAGCGAATCGCTCGACGCGTCTAGCTGGAAGTCTTTGATCCAATAGCCGCAAACGCCAAAGAGGATCGCCAAGCAAAGTACGACGGTTTTGGGCAACGCAAGGACGGTGGCGTTGTAGAGCTTCAGCGGTTTCATCGGGCGTTGTGGGCGCGAGCTTAGTTGGAGGAGTCGGCTTCAGCGGCCTGCTTGTCGGCCTCTTCTACCTTTTCGCGCATGGTCTCCAGCAGTTGATCGAGACTCTTTTCGCGCAGGAAGTCGGTGTACTGAGATCCGTAGGATTTACGCACACTGACGCCTTCGATTTCGAAGTCAAACACCTTCCACTTGCCGTCACGACGAGTTACCTCGTACCCGACCTTGATGCGCTCGCCCTTGGAAATGATGAAGCTCTGCACGGAATACTTCGGCGAGCCCTTCGAGCTGACTAGTTCGGGCGCTTCAAACTCGACCTCCTCATCGGTAAACAGCAAGAGCTTCTCAAAGTATGAGTGCTTGAGGGTTCGTGCGAATAAATCGACGAACTCGTCTCGTTGAGTTTCGCTGGCCATGCCCCAGCCCTTTTTTCCGAGCGAGAGCATGCCGAGCAATTTGAAATCGATCAGCGGTTCGACGATATCCATCGACTTCGCACGGCGCTCTTTTTTGCTGAGCTCCTTATTTCGAAGGATGCCAATGATGTCCTCGACGGCGGTCTCGATGATCGAGGCCACTTCCTGGCTCTCTTGTTGTACTTCGGTTTCGTTCGTCGTTGGCAAAAATGTTAGTGCGGCAAGCAGAAGTGCTTTCATGGTTATTCCTCGATCTTCTTTTCGCGATTTTGTTGGTAGGCATCTCTAAAGAGCGTGTACGGATCAAGGGCGTCGGCTTTGAGGCTTTCGTATTGTCCGATTTGAAGGGATGTCCGATTCAAGATGCTACCGACATAGATTGGAAGCGACTGGTCGCCATCGTCGATATAGATGATCGGGTTGGCAAAGCTGTCTGGAAGGATGCCAAAGCCGTCGCGCAAATTGGACGGACCAAGAAAGGGCAGCATGATGGGGGGGCCGGCTCCAACCCCGTAGCTCGCCAAGGTTTGTCCAAAGTCTTCGGGGCTCGGTGCATGCCAACCAAACCATGCATCGGCTGGATCGAACAATCCGCCAATGCCAATCGTGGAATTGACGACCAGACGACCCAATTCCGTGGTCGCTTTCATGAACTTGAGTTGCAGCAAAGCGTTCAAAAAGCGAGGCGGGGTGAGCAGGTTTTTGTAGGCACGATCAAGTGCAACTCGCGCGGGTTCGGGAACGACGTAACACCAGCCTTTAGCGATCGGATTCCAAACGTAGGTGAACACTTTGTCGTTGAAGGTGAACATCACGCGGTTGTAACCAATCAGCGGATCGTAGGTTTCGGCGAGCTCCTCCTCGAACTCTCCAAATTCGTCAAACTCCCCAAAGTCGTCGAAGTCCTCATCTTGAGCCCAGGGCCCGACGGCACTGCAGGAACCCAAACATGCGGTCAGGGCGAGCAAGAAGGCTAATGCTAGGGATGGTTTGCGGCGGATTGGCTTCATGCGAGGAGGGGGCATCTAATGCTCGATGTGATCTACAGCTCGATAGTACAAAGCCGAGCAACCGGACTCCTCATAAATGGCCGTGGTTCAGGCAAGATGCAGTTCAGAACTTACGTGGGTGGGAATCGCCGAACCGCCCAGGCCTAATGTTCTCTGCATGAGCTTCCAGTTCTGTCTTTGTTGCCGGGCAGTGCGAGTTGAAAGAGCTATTAGCATTCAACTTCAGGCCTGATGCGTCATGCGCTGGCTACGTGGTTCGATAGGCGTACGGTTTAGTTTCCGGCGCCGCGAATCGCTGTAACCACGTCATCTAAGGACGGCCAGGGTTTGCGCGTGAGCATCGCGAACAACCCGCCCTGGCGAGTAATCACGGGTTTGCTGTCGACCGAAACTTGGAAGAGCCCCTTCTTCTGAGCCACTTGGAGATCTGGCTCCAACCCCAACTCCTGCTTGATGTGAGCTGCGTAACTCGCAGCCCTTTCGGCGTAGCTTCAGCTGTCGCAGTATTGGATTGAAATATTCATAGCGCGCATGCTAGCAGGTACTCGCTCGTCGGTTACAACCGCTCGAAATTGATGTTGAAATTAGCTGCTCTCGAAAAGTTGCGATGGGTCCCGAAAGGCTTTGAATTCGAGGGCGTTGCCCGCAGGGTCACGGAAGAACATGGTGGCTTGTTCGCCAACCTGCCCGGCGAACCTAATGTAGGGTTCGATTGCGAACTCGACCTTTAGTGAGCGCAGCCGCTCGGCGAGTTGGTGCCAAATATTCCAATCTAGAACGACACCAAAATGCGGGACCGGTACGTCGTGACCATCGACAGGGTTGGACGGAGCTGCTTTGGGTGGGCGCGGAGCCACCAGGTGGGCGACGATTTGGTGACCGTACAAATTGAAGTCGATCCAGTGCTCGGATGAACGACCTTCGGGACAGCCGAGTATCTGGCCGTAAAATTCTCGCGCGGCGGCAAGATCATCGACTGAAAAAGCGAAATGAAAAGGTTGCACGGTTACGCCTAGCAAAAATCGGGGCGCTCACTCCTTGCAAGAGGATAGGGGGCTCTGTGCGAAGGGCAACCTCGATTCACGCAACGCTGCGCGAGAAAGCGAACTGAGCCGATCCCCGGTCGGCTAACACGCAGAGACTGTGAGCGTGATCGGACTCGTCGCGAAGCCCATGCTGGTGGCTGGACTTTGTTCATTCGCATCTGCGCCAAAGCGACCGTCCTCGGCCATTTTGCGAATGGCCGATCGCAGCCCGCTTGAATTCGCTTCGGCCAGAAAATAAAGGGAACTGGAACAGTCATCGAAGTCTAGAACCGGTGGACCGACCTTTGTTCGGTATGGTGTGCGCCCTCCCTCACGTTCGCCAGTCCGCTGTCTCTCCGCCATGTCCTCCGGCTCACCAATTACTCGACCGAAATCCACAACTTCAGCTCAGTTGTGGATCCTAAATATCCTCGTCAGCGCATTGATCAGTTGTGCCTATTTGCGTCACGCGCCTGACGCGCAGTCGCTATACACCTTCGTCGCGACTTGGTTCGGTTTGGCGTTATCGGCGATGACTTTCACTTTCCTACCTGGCGTCGGCCTGTGGACGGTGTCCAAGCTTGCTCCTGGTTTGCCGTTCTTGCGTTCGCTCCACGCTGCGGTTTGGGCAACCTTTCAGCTGGCACTTTTTACGGACACTGTGATCTACGGCATCTTTCGATACCACTTCAACGCGATGGTATGGAATGTGCTGACGACGGATAGCGGGGGCGAGAATATCCACGTTGGATGGCAAGAGTACGCGACCGTAGTTACGTGTACGGGAGTGTTCGCCGCAGTAATTTTTTGGTCCTACGGGAAGCTCCTTTTGACAAACGAAAAGCGTTCGTCGAATGCCGAAAGCTTGCCGCGCGGTTTCCGCCCGAGTTGGTTGTTTCGCATGATCCTGATGCCAATAGCATTGGTGCAACTTGGAATCTACGCACATGCGGATCTCTACCGCGACCGCCGCGTTGTCGCTCTCTCTCGCCTCTATCCGATTTATCCCAGCCTGACGATCAAGAGTCTCGCGAGTGATCACTTCGGCGTTAACTTGGAAGAGATGCCGCGCGTCGACTTTGATGCGGAGGGAGTTCTGCTCAACTACCCGATCTCCAATCCGATCATCCCCGCAACGGGCCCACGGCCTAATATTCTCATCCTCGCTATCGATTGTTTGCGTGCCGACATGTTGGCTCCGAGCACGATGCCGCGAGTCTCTTCGTGGATGCCTAAAGCCCGCGTCTTTCGCGATCATCTAAGCGGTGGCAACGCGACGCGCCACGGATTGTTTTCGCTGATCTACGGCCTCCACGGTAGTTATTGGCGTTCGATCTACGGAGAGCAACGTTCGCCTGTTCTCGTCGATACGCTTCTCGATTTGGGCTATGACTTCAAGGTGTTGTCGAGCCCCTCGATGAGCTATCCAGAGTTTCGATCGACAGCTTGGGTGCGTATCGAAGACGACGTTGAGGACGGGCTCGGTGATGTGGTGCCGGGTTATCGCGACAATGCCGTAGCGGATGCGTTTAGTGCATTTCTTGATGAGCGAGATGGAGCGGCGCCCTTTTTCTCTTTCGCTTTTATCGACTCGACTCATAGCTACGACTTCCCCACAGAGCACGCTGTTTTCGAGCCTTACGAACAGCGCATTGAGTACATGAGTCTAGCGATGGGCATGACACAGGAAGAGGCGCAACCTGTGTTCAATCGCTATCGCAACTCGGTTCATTACACGGACGATGTTGCCGGGCGAATGCTGGATGCGCTCGCAGCAAGCGGCGAACTGGAAAACACTTTGGTCATTGTGACTGGCGATCACGGAGAAGAGTTTTTCGAGTATGGCCACATTGGGCATACGAGTAATTTCGCGGGTGTCCAGACCCGCGTTCCGCTGCTCATGATGGGGCCCGGCATTCCGTTCGGTGAAGAAACGCGTCCGACGAGTCATGTCGATGTGCCGGCGACAATTCTAGAGTTGATGGGGGCCGACCCCGCGCAGCGAGGAGAGTGGACGCTCGGTGAAAACCTGCTTTCTCCGCTCGCGAAACGCAGCCGCGTCATTGCTGATTGGCACTCGGTTGGACTCTGGGTCGACGGCGCGATTATTTGCCTGCCGATGGAGAGTTACGGTGGCCAAACCGAAGTCTATGACATGCAGTGGAATCTAGTTGAGGATGACCAGAAGTTCCTCAAGGCCGGATCCGAGGCCTTGCTCAATCTTGCACTCGAGAGCGGGCGTTTCCGACGATAACGGAAGCTGCGGGCAGCTAGTCTTCGCAGCGCTCGAACTGGTGTACCCACACTTTGGAATCGCCACCCAGGTCCATGCCCTGATGCATGCGTTGGATGAGATCGAGGTACATCTTGAGATTCGGATAACCCTCGGCTTGCGCTTCGGCTTCCGTCATGTCGGACATGAGTTCGCGGCGTAAGTCGGTAATGACGAAGGCTTGGCCCTCGAGCTCGAATTTTTCACCGGGGTAGCCGTACACGCCATTGCGGCGCTGCTGCGTCTTGCGCCCAGCAAGGGTCGCCTGGACGAGTTTTGCGTGGGTGACGAGGGCTTCGATCTCACACGTCTTTTCGGGATAATCACTCATGCGAAGAAGAGACACATTTCGCGAGTTGGGTGCGAACAAAAAATCCCCGCAACCGAGATGTTCTTGGCAACATGCCGTAGTCCGAGGGCGGACCTGCTCAGTACCTAAGCGAACTTAGGAAACCGAGTCGAAGAGCGAATTTTCCTTGGGAAGCTCGTCGCGTTCCTTTTCGGAAACGACCCATTCCTCAACGTAGCCGCACTCTTTGCAGATGAAGGAAGTGGCCTTCACGTAGCTGCGCCAATCTTTCCAGACGGCGCGGCCCTTAATCTGAACGATTCGATCCGACTTACACTTACAACACTGGCCGTTCTTCATGGTGCTCATTCCTCGCAGCGCGAGTTACTCGCCGGAATTCTAGCAAGCAGTTCCGCTCACTTCATCGCCGGAGCCGAACGGAACTCGTGTTCTTTCGCTGGAGGTCCTGAATTCACTCGTGAAAGGGCATGAGAATAGGCTCCAGACGATAAGTAAAAGTTCTTCATCACCTTTACCTTTTGTGGAAGCAAGATGGATGGAAGTGCAGGGATAGCGCAGCGGTCAGAGAATTACTTAAACAGTAGGGGTTGGGGTTGCCGGGGAGATGATGGGGCTGGGAGGGAGATGAGTGGCTGCGGAGTTCGCGGGGGTGAGGCGGAGGGGAGTTTGGGAGGAGGTGCTGGGCTTGCTAGTGAATCGGGTCGGCGCGGTTGTGCGGGCCGGGGAATTCGCTGGGGAGAAGCTGCATCGTGGCGCACATGATTAGGGAGGAGCCGCTGGCGTGGAGGATGGGGAGAGGCTTCGCTTTTGTGGAGCTTGCGTGCCGATAGTGGCCAGAGGAATAGCGGTCCCACTGGCCGGCAGGGATCGGGACTTGATGCTTGCGCGCGTTTTGCACAACGTAGCGCAGGGCTTTTTTGATCGCGTTCCAGCCGCGAACGACGCGGGCGTGGAAGCGGTCGGCGAAGACTTTGCCTTCGCGGTTGAAGAGTCGATTGATGGTTCGGGCAATGCGAATATTTAGGCCTTGCATGCCGCGACGGAGGGCTTCGTTGCTGCGGACGTAGACTGGGAAGTGAAAGTGACTACTCATCACCGTGTAGGCGTTGAGTTCGAATTCGAAGCGGTCCTTGGCTTTGCTGAAGCAGCGTTCGAGCGCTTCGTTGACGTGCTTTTGTCGCAGGTTGGGAATGCCGTCCTGAAGTTTGACCGTTACGTGCACGCCGTGAGAACCGGAGACGGAGGGCCTAGCCGAGTGGAGGACTTTGCCAGACTTTGTTGAGAGCTTGGGCTCATCAGGGTTTACGTTAGTTGGCTTCCCGTTGGATGCAGATCGGCAGTTTGAGTTCGAGCTCTGCCGCGTACCATGCCTTGCCGTCACACGGCCGTTTGCTTTCGCCGTCGGCTTCGAATGCGCGTTCAACCTTGGCTTCGTATTCAGCTTTGACTGCTTTCGCACATTTGGGTTAGTGCCATTCTTCGAGCGACCAATCTGCCGAGTGACCGTGCGCAATTGCCCGAGAGAAAGTTCGGGAATGAGTAAAATTGAATCCATTATTGCGAGTCTTGCATTTATGAATTCATGCACAGATTAGTGCCGAAAACATGACAATCGAAGTAGACTTGATTCGCAAATAAGCGTCGAAAGTATGCTCCAAATGGCAATACAGAGGCTTCTTAGCATCGCTCAATTCCGGCCGATCGAGCAGTTCAGTCTGTTGCTCAATAGCTCCGTTTTCGGCACTAATTGTCCACCGTCACCAGCCGATCCCTCCCAAACTCAAACCCCTCCGTTCGCAACCCCGCAATCGCGCGCCCTTCTCCCAAACTTCACACTCCTCAGCCAACTCCCTACCCCCCCCGTTTAAGTATTTCTTCTCTCTCCCTTCAAATAACGAATCGCCCCCGCAACCTCGTGTCCTCCACGTGTGCATCAATATCGCAAGGTGCAGGAGAACCTAATCAATCCTTTTTGATACCGCCCGGGACCAGCGGTGCGAGGGCCGGTTCCGTCCAAGTAATTTAGTTACCTGAGCACAACGGACCCCACTAGTTGGACGTGGAATTAGCGAGTTTCTCTGCTAGCGCTTCGTCATTGGGAAAAGCCGCGTTGCCTTGCAACCACACAGATTCCGCCTTCGAGTTATTGCCCTGTTGCTGGTACAGGTTGCCGAGGAACATGTAGGTCTGGGCATGATTGTCCTCCGGCGTGACACGTGCTTGTTGTTCGAGCAGAGTTTCGAACTGCGAGATTGCTTCGCCTTGCTTGCCGAAGATCGGTGGCCAAAACGAAAGTGAGATGGCTTTGCTAAAGCGAGCCTCCCAGTTGCTTTCATCAAGCTCAAGCGCATCATCAAAGGCTTCGTCGGCCTTCGTCGCCCAGATACCCATTTCTGGTCCGTTTTTCGCATCCTGCAATCGTTGTAGATAAGCGTTACCCAGTTCTACTTGAGCGATGACGTCGTTTGGATTGGCGAGCGCATACTCCTCAAAGCTAGCCAGCACGTCGTCGATTTTTCCGCGCGTGCGAATGTCCTCCCAAAACGCGGCGATCTCGGAATCGCTCGCGCCAGCCGCCTGCAGTCGCAAGAACTGATCGTGTGCGCGTGTGATGTTGAATTTATCAGCCGACGTGGTTACCGCGTCCGCGGCAAGTTTCGCCTGCTCGCTGGCCATGACTTTACGTACGACGCTTTCCAAGTCTTCTTGACGAGCAGGCTCCGCGCGCCGAGGCGAGCGAAGTTCGAGTTTAGTGCTGATGTCGCGCAAAAGTTCTTCCTGTGCGTTCAAGCGGGCGGAGAGTTGGTCGACGGCTTCGGAAGAGACCTGATCTGCGACCGTGTGCCCTTCGACGGCGGCCGGCTTGTTGAGCACGACGAATAATCCGGCGGTGAGGGCTGAGGTCGTTACAGCAGTCAGAATCAGTGCTAAGGGCTTCATAGTGGGCATCTCGAATGGGGAGGGCGGCAGGACGACATCGATTGCCTGCTTACCTGCTCTGTGGCCGAGGAGCTGAAGATCCTTCGCTGAATCAGTCTTTTTTTTGCTCGATCACGAAAACCAAGTTCTCAGTCAGATTGGCGACTACCTGGCAGACTCGAGTGACGGACGCGACGTCCGGAGCGCTCGCCGTAATCGTCCACGTTCCTGGTCGCAATCCTTTGGTTTTGAATTCACCTACGGCGTCGGTTTTATCGTTGGCCGAAAAGCCGATCGACAATCCATTGTGATCGAGGAATTTGAGTTCGACGCCCTTCAGGTGAACGCCGTCTTGATTGACTACGTGAATCGACAAGGTTCCGCCGGCTTCCAACTCGAGCACGACTGGTGCGGCGTCGGCCATGGGGAGAACGGCTTCTAGCACTTCGTGTCCATAGTCGGTCACCGTCGATTGCGCGGTTAAACGGTAGTAGTACTCGTGAACGTGGGGGAAGAAGAAGCGTCCATCCGAGCGAGTGATCTGACGGCCCGCGAATGTACCCGGGTCAAAGGCTGACTCGATCTTGAGTAAGTTGACAAAGCAATTGCCCAGCGGTTGTCCCGTGAGCTTGTCTCGGACGATTCCGCCAAAGCCTTGGCTGCTTACGGTGAAGTCGCGCTGGAACTCGCTTGTGTCCTCGACTTCAAATTGCCCGACGAAGACAACGGTCATTCCGCGGTCGGGGGTGAGGAACATTTGATAACGGTTCGGAAGGGTCTCGGGGAATACGAATAATCCGTCGGGATTGGTCTGTGCGAATAGTTGGTCTGCATCCTCCCAACCGCCGTCGTTTTCAGCGAGAAGCGACAAGCCCATGTTCGGGACGGGTGAGCCCGAATCGGTGAATAGTCGACCAGAGAACCGAACGCCGGTCCTGTCTGGTATGAAATCAAACTCGGAGACTTCTCCGTCAAGGACTTCAATGAGGTGGAACTCCGGCTGCATCTGGTCGGCTCTGTTTTCGTCTGAACCCAGCTTGACCAAAGCGTAGTACCCGGCGGGTAATCGATTGATTTCGAACTTTCCGAACTGGTCGGTCGTTTCAATGCGATAGGCCATGAGCGTCTGCGGGCCACCCGTATCGCTCAAACTCGCCAAAACCTCAATGCCACTGACAGGTACGCCAGGCACGCTTTCGACGCGTCCGCGAATACTGCCTCCATTCGTCAATTGGATGCGTACTTCACGACTTTCTTCGTCCGGGATTGGTGTCACGGGGATGGACCATCCCGTGGCGAATTCAGGATGTGAGGCTCTTAGTACATGGGTCTCGAACGCCAAGTTTTGCAACTCGAACCTTCCCGCCTCATCGGTCAGCGCGGTTTGCGTTGGGAGTTGCGCTAGTTGACTGGCAT
>JBLINP010000124.1:0-12115 GCA_047639415.1 Planctomycetota bacterium
GCCTTGCCCAGTCCGTCATTCCAGAGCTTGGCGTAAAACAGCTCGAACAATTGACGCGTGGCCGCATCGTCCACGCTCCAAAGCGACGTGATCGTGGAGCGCGCACCTGCGGCGAAGAGCGCGGTTTGTAGAGATTGGATTCCCGCGCCTGCTCGATGCGCTCCTACGTTGGTTTCGCAAGCCGACAGCACGGCAAGCTCGCAACCAGAGAGGTCGAGTGACGCCAATTCTTCGGCCGACATGATGCCAGGGACGCTGCCGTTCATGTGGGCCCCACGGTTCGCTCCAGCGAAAGCGAGTCCACAAAGCAACCACGGAGCGAAACCCCGTACTTTGGAGTCGGAGTTGAAGAACTCCAAGCGCGTCGATTCTTCTTGGAGCACGTCGGTCTCGGACTTGAAGAGTTCGTCGGCAAAATAACCGTGAGTCGCGATGTGCAGGAAGCGAGCTTTTGGGGCTAGCTCCGCAAGTTTGGCTTTGGTCGCCTGACTGCCTGTCGTCACGATCGCATCTTCCCGTTCGAGCGACTCTTCAAAGAGCCTTTGCACCGCTTCGACCTCAGACTTGGTCTCGTTCAACACACCGTAACTTTTGGGCGCTCCCGAACGCGTACCACCCGGGCTGATCGGCGGCGGCGCTGCCCAAGCATAGTGGCCCTCGTCCACGTCCGCGTTGTAATCCACACCACCGAATGCAACCAATGAGCCTTCGCGCTCGAGAGCTCTAATTCCCGAGAGCAATTGTCGCGTTGAGTTCGCAAAGTGAATTTCGATCACGTCACCGACGCGCTGGTCTGCTTTCCAGGGCAATGCGTCAAAGGGAATCAGGTGCAATACATCGTCAAGCACCATATGCAATCTGACCGGCGTTTCCTCAAACAACTCCAAAC
Source organism: Planctomycetota bacterium (assembly GCA_047639415.1). Lineage (GTDB taxonomy): Bacteria > Planctomycetota > UBA1135 > UBA1135 > OFTM34. The sequence goes on from JBLINP010000124.1 coordinate 890, forward strand.
AGGGGTCGAGCAGTTTTTCGCGCAACTCGAGACCTAATCGTCCTTCATCCGTCGCCACGATGGTTCTAGATGTGATGCTCGTCGGAGCAACAGGCTCTCCGCGAAACTCCGACAGATTGAGCTCGACCACCTGACCTACATTCTCACTCGCGAGTGGCCGATCAAGCGCTCTGCGCCAATCTTCTATATCGGAAACAACATCGCTAACCGCTCCAAGCTCAAGTGCGTGGAACCCTTCGTTCGAGACGACGAAGGCCACCAAATCGCCCGAGGGAAAAGCGATGTACGAAAGGAAAGCTTCCTCATCACTGAGGGCTGCACTCACGCCAGCTACGGTTGGCTGCGGAAGTTCAATTCCCTTATCCACCAACAGCGCACGCATCTCACGCTCGAGGCGATCACGTCGTTCGCTAAGCTCAAGCACACGCCGCACGATTACATCACTGCCACCCTGCGAGCCGGCATTGCCCAATTCCCGCTGTACCTCGGCAATCAGTTTATGGGCCTTGGCCACATCCCCATGAGCCTCAGCCGCGCGCGCCACGTCGTAGCCGCCCGTCGCCACGAGTCGAATCGCTTCGACACCAGCGAAGAATTCTTCGCCAAGGTTGTCAGAATCAGCCTCTTGCGATTGGTTCAATGCCCATTGCTCTGACAGACGCTTGAGCTCGGCAAAACTCGCACTGCGGGCGAAGCGCGGCGAGTGATTGGCCAAGGGGCTCACGCGGCCGGGAGCCCCGGTCACAATCTGGCGACCCAACGACTGAGCACCCTCGAAATCACCGATCTCGAAGCGCGCGGAGGCGAGGCTTTCCTTTACGGAAAGCAGATCTAGATGAGTGGCGTGCAGCAACCGTTCCATAGCCGAGTGCACATGTTCGAGGAGAGCGCAGGCCCCCTCGTAGTCTGCTTGCAAAAATTTCAGCGCAGCTAAATCACTTTGGATGTCCAGTAGACTCGGGTGATCGGCGGCAAGCCACTTTTTCCGTCTGCTGTACACCACATCGAAGAGAACCTCTGCACTTTGAAAGTCGCCGCGAATGGCTAGGTTTCTCGCCAAACTAACCTTTGCGGACAGCAAGTCGGGGTGATCGGCCGGAAGTTGTCGTTTTCGAGCGTCATGCACGGCTCTAAAACTCTCAAAAGCACTCTCGAGTTCTCCGAGATCTTGATGCGTCCAACCCAAGTTTTGGAGAGCCAACAGAACATCCGGATGATCGGCGGGCAGTTGGCGCTTGAGAGCCTCGTACACAGCTCGCTCTAATATCAACGCACCAGCAAGGTCACCCATCATTGAGCGCGACCGAGCCAAATTGCCTTTGGCCGTCAGGAGGTCTTCATGATCTGCACGGAGCAACCGTTCCCGCGCCGAGTGCACGATCTCGAAAAGCGCATGCGCACCAGTGAGATCTCCGCGCTGGAACTTGACCAGAGCCAGTCCTTCTTTGGCCGCGAGGAGTTCAGGATCATCGCTGGGCAGCAAGCGTTCCCGAACATCATGGGCAGCTTGAAAGTGATCAAAGGCTGTCGCGAAATCTTCCAGTCGATAGTAAGTCCAAGCCAAGTTCAATTTGGCGCTGAGCAACTGAGGATCTTCCTCTGAGAACTGCGCTTCCAATAGGTCATGAACGTCTCGTTCGAGCTCCAGTGCACCGGCAAGATCCCCCAACTCGGACCGCGTGCGCGCCAAATTGGACTTGGCTCTCAGCAGATCGGAATGTTCGGCGGGGTAAAGGCGCTCCATAGCGCTATGCACTGATTCCTCTAATTCCGCCGCCCCCTCTAGATCTCCCAGCTGGCTCTTGGTCAAAGCCAAATTCGCTTTGGCGTTGAGCAAATCCTCGTGATCAGGTGGCAGTTGTCGCTCTAAGGCAGCGTGCACATCTTCGTCAAAAACCAACGCGCCTTCATAATCCCCCAAGTCAGTGAGAGCCATCGAAAGGCAAACCTTGACGTCCAACACCGCTTGGTCATCGGCGGAAAACTGTTGTTCGCGGATCGCAAGTACTTGTTCGAAGAGAATCAGTGCATTGGCGGGTTCTCCAAATTCCAAGAGCGTCCATCCCAAGGTTCCCTTCGCGATCAAAAGCTCCGGATCGTCGGCGGCGAGTTGGGCTTCGAGTACAGCAAACACAGCCTTCTTCAGTTTCAATGAACCTGCAAAGTCCCCTAGCTGCTCGCGCATGTCCGCCAAGTAGACCTTGGTCTCGATCAAGTTTGGATCATCGGCGGGTAAAGATTCTTCCCGAACACTGTGCACCTTTTCCAGCAACGCGCGCGCACCTTCAAGGTCGTCAAGGTGAAAGCGCACAACTGCCAATGCCTGCATCTGCACGAGCAGATCCGGATCGTCACTGGCGGACGAATCACTCGCCCTGCGCACGAGTTCGGTAAGCGCGCTCGCTTGCACTTCAAGATGCTCCAACGATTCGGCGATCGAGAGCAGTCGACGAAGCGCCGGAACCGCTACTCCATCGGGAGCCGCGTCGAGGTCCAGATGCGGCTCTGCATCCAGTAACGCGCCGAGATGCAGCTGCGCCTCTTCCAATTTGCCGCGCGCTTGTAACTCCTCAACCTGGTCGAGCCAAATCGCGTAAGCGGGCGGAATGACACCTGATTGATGAGCGCTTGTTGACGAGGATGGTCCAGGCCGAACAGTGTCCGACGTCGCGGCCTGAAACAACGGCGCACTCAACGCCATCGACATAAGCAGGTTGACAATCAAACGAAACCTTCCCCGGTCATGCCGATCACCAAACGCTGCTTGAATTGTTTCATTGAAGCCTTCTCCCAATTCCCCCTTGCCAAAGCAAGGCTAGAGATCCGAGTGTAGCAAAGCTGCGATTCAGCAACGCCGCCACTACCGATTCGCGACGCGCCCAAAACAAACGAACCGACGTAAAGGTCAGCCCGACTCAACAAGCCTGGCAAAAGTGGTGGGACAAGAGCGGCGCCGAGTTGCTCAGCGAGCGGCGCTAAGTCAAAAAAACAAAGCTCGGGCGACGGACGGAAAATCAAGTGCGGTACTACTCGACACCCGAGGTTTGAAGCGGTGTCTGACACTGTATCTCGGCTGACAGACACTGTATCTCGGCTACACGTCCATCAGGGCTCCTTCAATTCGGGTGCCCACGCCGTAGCGCATGTTTCGCGGAAAGGCTCCAATATTCGGAATGGCCCAGCGCAAAACGTCGCCCGCCAGAATCACAGCTTGGGGTTCTAACTTGCGCGCGGCGGGCGATCCACGTCCCACTTTTCCTGGCGGAAGAAGTGATGGATCCGACCTAGGCTTTGATTGGTTCATATCCCCCCTCAAAAAAATCGCCGAAGAGAAAAGGAAAGAGAAAAAAGGATAAAGGGAATTAAGGAATCCTGGAAACGCGGAACCCTATGCCGGTGAGGCGCCCACCGGGGTCGAGGCTGGCGCGGTCGGCCGCGCGGAGGTACCCCGGGCCGTAGTTCCAGGACCCGCCACGCAGCACGCGAGAGGACACGCTATTCGAACCTTTGGGATCCCGTACGGGTGATGACTGCGATCCTCCTGGATAGTCCCCATAGCCGTCCGAACACCACTCCAACACGTTACCGTGCATGTCGAAAAGACCCCACGCATTTGCATTAAACGATCCGACTGACGTCGTTTGCTTTCGATAGCTCCCCTTGCCGCCTGATCCATACGCATAATTGCCGTCGTAGTTCGCCTGACTCGTGGAGATCGATGAGCCAAAGGTAAACGGCGTAGTCGTTCCCGCTCGGCAGGCGTATTCCCATTGCGATTCGGTTGGCAATGCTCCGCCGATCTGCTTGCAGAACTCTATCGCCTCCGTCCAAGAAACGTTCTCAACGGGGCGGTCGTTCCCCGGAAAATTACTGGGATTGGTCCCCATCACCTTGTGCCACTGCTCCTGCGTAGTTTCGGTCTCCGCCATGTAGAACGGTTGCGTAATTGCCACCCAGTGCTGAGTCTCATCGTCGTATCGTCCATATTCAGAGGAAGGCGAACCCATCAAGAAGGTCCCCGAGGGGATCAAACGGAACACGATGCCACTCTTCGGGTCCTGAACTCTTGTAGCCCAGCCGGCCTCTCCCTGCTCCGTTCCCGCGTTTACCCAGCCTGATGGCACATTTCCGCCCGCCCCACTTGAGGAATTCTGCCGAGAGGGACGAGAGGGCTCGGCGCCGTTGCCAGTCCTGTCCGTCGCGTCCTTGCGCCTGGCCTCATCAATGGCTGCGATTCGATTGGCGTAAGCGGTGGTTTGAAGCGCTTCGATCGGAATTCGAATCGGCGACTTCGAATTTAGTCCGCTCGATAAATCGATCGAAACACGCGACACGACCTTCGAACCCGAACGCACTAGCAACGAGTGAACGTTGCTCGAAGCGGGGACTCGCAAACTGAACTTGCCCTCCGCGTCTGGCGTGGCTTTCAGGATGTGATAGCCACTCAAGGCGCGGTTGCTGAAGTCGCCGGTTAGCGAGACGCGGACGGTCTCATTGGCTTCGGAGAGCACCTTGCCTTCGATGTCGATGTAACGCGGATTCAGGAAGACTTCGAAGGTGCGCCCGTCATTCTCAGCCTCAGCGTCGATGTAGTGTTCGCTCGTCCAATGTCCGTCGCTCTTGAGTCTGAGTTCGTACGTCGCGCCTTCACTCAGCCCTGAAAAGGTCATGGCGCCGGTGACGGGATTGCGTTGGCCCTTACGGCCTTGGAACCAGATTTCGGTGTTCGGAAGTGGGCTGCTACTGTTGGACGCGAGCGGTTGGATTGTCACCGTCAGATTCGAGCGGTCGACGAGCAGCATGTCCGCTGCTCCGGTGGTGATCTCGGGACCCTGGCGCGAATTCTGTTCGGTTCCCGCGACGGCTGCGCGCAGGGCACCGAGTAACGAGATTCGCGAGGACGCGGAGTTGCCCAGCGCCTTGATGAAATGATGCGTGAAGAGCGGCATGCCGAGGTTTTCGGGAACCAAGGCGGGATGCAAGCCACTCGCAGTTCGACACTCCACTTCGGCGGCGGGTTTCAGTTTCGTCGGCGGCTTCGAAGGCGCGCCAGCGATGGGCGTGCGGCAGGCTTCGAGGATGAAACCGAGTTCGACGCCGGGACGGCGAATGCCGCGTAACATTTCGGACAGTTCGGTGGACGAGAGTGTGTTCGTGAAAACGTCATTGTCACCGCTCAAGCCACTATAAAAGGTCAAGAGTTGTTGTTCGCTTTGATCCCCCGACCGCACAAAGCCGTGCCCGATCCAAACCACGAGCGCTTTGTGGCCTTCGCCCCTCAAGTCACCGGTTAAGTCTTTGAGCGCACGCCTGACGCCCGGCCTACTGGCTTTTTCGCCCGCAACGATTCGCACGTCGGCAAAGCCGAGTCCATTCAGAGCTTTCCCGAGTTCGCGGGCGCCCTTACCGGCTGCTGGAAATCCAAGCGCCGCGCCGCCTTCATTCTGGTCGACGGCGATAATCAAGGCGCGCCGCTCTGGACGTGCGCCGCGCCCCGAGCCAGTCCAGCGGGGATCGATGTGTGTCGCGGCAACTTCGTCTTGCGTCACAGCAGTTCCGCAGAAGACGCTCAGCGTAGGTTGCGGAACCCGATTGGCCGAGACCAGTCCGGGTGTCGCCAAGCAGACCAAGAGGCAGGCGAGCAGGAGGCGCGAGAGAGATCGGGAAGTGCTCATGAAGGGATACGGTCAGTGGGCAACTACTAGGGCGCGCTCTTAGGACTCGTTCAGCGCAGGGCAATCCGTGCCGAAACGGCACGCGGAATATTATCAAAGGTCAGTAAATTCCGCCCCTGCTCACGGAAGTGGGCAGGGCGCGTTGGTGGACGGAGCAGAGCGAACACCCTCAGTCCCCCACCGACGGCTTATCCGACTCGAAATCGCTTCGAGGCGCCACTCTCCATAAATGAGACTGCTTGTATCCATCACCAAACGTTCACCGCTGGACCCATTCTAAAACTTGGGCTTCGTTGCCTGTTCTCTGAAACCAAGCCTGTAGCTCGGCGGCGAAGGACTTCAGACGGTCGTTGTCGGCGGAGGAATTGTTGGCGGTTGAATCGTCTGAAGTGGACAGAGCAATTTCGGGTTCAAGTATGGGAGCTGGGTCGTTCGTTGTTCCGGAGAGCACGACCAAACGCACTTTCCCGCGTACGTACCCACCCGTCGCGCCGTCCCAGTTGACGATTTCCCATTTGAACTGTTCGTCGACTTCCGCGGGCGAGATCACCAAGTTACTTGGCGCGGAAATCGAGACCGCGTCGATCCAGAGGAAGGAAAGAGGAGTTTGCGCTCTCACTTTTCCGTACAGGCGCATGGATGCGCGAGCACCGTGCCGTTCGAGGAAAGCCGATGAGGTCGCTAAGTTGGTGTGATCCCGGCGTGCGCCTTCGAGGCTGATCAAAAGTTGCGCGACCAGTTGCTGGGGGCTGATTAGGTCGCGTTCGAGTTGCGCTTCACGCTGATTCAACTGACCGCCGGGATCGTCGACTCGCCCCTTCCAACGTCGGCTGAGTTTGTGGGCTTTGGAAGTGAAGCCTTTGTCCTCCAGCAAACCGACTAGTTCGAGAACGTCATCGAGTACTGGCGCGGCAATCAAGACCTGTTGCAAGCCGAGCGCCTGTGCGTCCGAGTCGCCGCGACTGCGAGCCGCGTTGATGAAACTGTGCAGCAAGTCCGAATGCCGCTCTTCGGGTTCAGACCAAATAGCTTTGAGGCTATCACCGATAAACACCTGGTCGCGATCAACACGCAGCAGAAGGCGTGCCTGATACTCGTCGGAGGCTTTGTGCTCTTCTTGTCTAATCGTACGGGAGCCGGAGAAACGAGCAGTGGAATCGAGGCGGATGGACTCATCGATGGAAAAACTCGACGAGTGATTGGTTGCCGTCGAACGCGATTCGATCACGCTCTTGATGCGCGAATCTCGTGTTCGCGACGCCTCCGCCAGGGCGCTAGCTACTGCGGCCTCGACAGCGGCTTCGCGTGTCTCCGTCGACGTACCTTCACCGAAAAAGAGTACACCGTCGTCACTCGTGTCGCGCGGCGGTTCGGGCTCGAGTGACCACTTGAATGCAACTTTCGCATCAGATGCATTAGATGGATCAGATGGATCACGACCGCTGTCCACCGGCTGTTCTCGCGCGGATTCAGTAGCGTCGGAATTTACGACAGGCTGTGCCAGCTTGCGAGTGGAGGGAGTATTGTGATCAACCTGCGTAGTTTCGCACGCGGTGAGCAGCAACCCGCCGAGTGACGTCAATAACAGAAAGCGATAACATCGCATGCGCCAACCATGGTTCGACATATTCACGACGAAGTTCAACCTACGCCTCACGGCCAAGTAGCAATTCAAGCATAGGTTAATTTCCAGATGCGTACGCCTGAGTTCGAAGCTCACCGATCGAAATTTGAATTGGCGAGGGAGAGTTTAATCCGCGCTTTAGATCTAGGGCTTTTTTGGAAACAACCGTATTCCCAGACCTCACTAGAAGCGTATGCACATTAGGGGAAGCCGGTACTCGCAATTGAAAGCGTCCGTCGGCGGCGGGCTCTGCTCGCATGACGTGATACCCCATCAGAACGCGATCACCAAATTCACCTGTCACGGAAATACGTACCGACTCGCCTGATTCCGCCAGAACAACGCCTTCGACATCGACATATCGCGGAGTCAGCGAAACCTCGATCGTGCGACCGTCGAATTTGGCTCCGACGTCGATGAAATGTTGGCTGCCCCAATGCCCTTCGCTGGTCAAACTCAGTTCGTACGTAGCTCCCTCACGCAGGCCGGAATAGGTCATGGCGCCAGTGGTCCGGTTGCGTTCGCCGCTTCGGCCCTGGAGAGTGACCTCGGCACCTGTCAACGGCGCACGACTGTTCAAAGCAAGCGGCTGGACGGTGATGGTTAGGTTAGATCGGTCGACGAGCAGCATATCCGTCGCGCCTGTCGTGATTTCAGGACCTTGGCGTGAATTCTGCTCGGTCCCCGCAATCGCTGCACGGAGGGCGCCGAGCAGCGAGATTTTTGCGGAAGGTGAATGGCGGAGAGCTTCGACGAAGTGATGCGTGAAGAGTGGCATGCCAAGGTTTTCGGGAACCAAGGCGGGATGCATTCCACTGGCCGTTCGGCATTCGACTTCAGCTGCGGGTTTGAGCTTGGTTGGCGCCTTCGTTGGAGCACCGGCAATGGGCGTTCGGCACGCTTCCAGAATGAAGCCCAACTCGATACCGGGACGGCGGACTGATCGCAGCATCTCCGACAACTCTGTCGAGGAAAGCGTGTTCGTGAAGATTTTCGTGTCTCCGCTTAGAGCACTGAAGTAGGTCAGTAGTTGTTGTTCGCTTTGGCCGCTTCCTGGAACGAATCCGTGTCCCATCCAGGTTACGAGAACCTTGTGGCCCTCCCCCTTTAGGTTGTGAGTGAGATCGGAAAGTGCACGCTTGATACCTGGCTTGCTGGCACTTTCGCCTGAGAGGATTCGGACGTCAGCGAAGCCCAAACCCGAGAGTGCATCTTTTAGCGCTCGTGCCCCATTACCCGCTGCCGGAAAGCCGAGAGCTGTTCCACCCTGATTCTCATCAACCGCGATGATCAACGCTCGACGCTCCGGACGCGTCCCCCGCCCCGAGCCCGTCCATGTGGGAGGAAGTACTTCCGGTTTGGCTATAAGCGGCGTGGAATGAACTTTAAGCACAGGCCGAGGGCGCTCTGGTATTGTTTGACCTGAAATACGACTTGCTTGTTCTGGACCGCGAGATGATTGAAGGATAGCCATACGCTGCAATAACGCTTTCTCAGGCGTCACGCCTTCAGATGATTGAAGGATAGCCATACGCTGCAATAACGCTTCCTCAGGCGTCATGCCTTCAAGGGGCGTCATAGCCTCTGGAGACGACATGCCTTCAAATAATTGCATCAGGCTAGGCGACAGTTGCCCAGGCGGATATGCTTCAAGCTGACCAGCTGTCGATTCATTACCTCGTAACGGTTTTACGCAACCAGTAAAGACAACGGAAGTACAGACGCTAACGAGTAAAACGCGCAAATATAAGCGAGGAAATTTCATAGCAAATGGAAGCAAAGAGATCTTAGCAAAGCCGTTCAAATTCGAGAACTCTTCAAAGCTACACGAGTAACGAACCTGAATACGCACGAATAATAATGAAAATATCCGAGTAAGGTTGACCTATCGGTGATTTCAATATTATTGCGGATGATATCAGAGGTACCCCTGCAACAAAGACTGTTACCAGTTAAGAATGAGATCGCAAAATATTGAAAGCCGATCAATGATCAGTGGTTATGCGACATGCGACCATTTTCGTTGCACAAAGCGAGGAAGTGATTAAAGTCACTAATAGTTCCTTGGCGGTCATATCGAGCCAGGACAAAACCACCGGCTTATGGAAAAAAGGGACGAACCTTCGGGCTCGCCCCTTTCGCGTTGGAAGGAGGTCTTTGCACGACCTCGGCATGTTCGCCGGAATTACTTCGCGGCAGGCACTTCGCCGAACGAAGCGTGGACCGTGCCTTTGAATCCCTGCACGGCAACGCGTTGCTGGTAGAACGCCAAGCCGCGAATCCCACCAAGTTCTTCGCCGCCGCCGGCGCGACCGGGGCCGCCGTGAATCATCGCAGGCAGAACCATGCCGGGCGGGAGAGCCTGGCTGGCGGAACGATCGTTCGCTACCCACACGCGGCCGTGCCAGGGAGCGATGCCGAGTACGACTTGTTCGGCCCAGTCGGAGTCGTTGGAGTAGAGGCTCGAAACCAAACCTCCACCGCCGCGATTGACGAGACGGATCGCTTCGGCCGCTTCGCCGTTGTAGGGCAAGATCGTGGCGACCGGACCAAAGACTTCGTCGGAGTGAAACACGTCGGTATCAGCGTCTTTTGCGACCAAAAGAGTCGGCGCGAGGAAGTAGCCCTTGTCGCGAATCGGATCGGAACCGCCGGTAAGTGCGGAGGATGATTCGAGCAACTTATCGATACCGGCGCGCACGTCTTTGAATTGTGCGGCCGAAGCGAGTGGGCCCATGCGTGACTCGCGATCGGACGGGTCGCCAATTTTGATGCGGCCAAGCGCTGCCACTAGTTCGGCTCCCACTTCTTCTACTCGATCGGCGGGAACGAAGATGCGACGCACGGCGGTGCACTTCTGCCCCGTCTTCTGCGTCATGTCTTGCACGACGTTTTGCAGGAAGGAGTCGTACGTTTCACAGGACGAATCGACATCGGGTGCCAGCACGGCGGAATTCAACGAGTCGCACTCCAGATTGACCGGCACGTTATTGGTGATCAAGTTCGCGTTGCCGCGCAACATGGCACCGGTTCCCGACGAACCCGTGAAAGCGAGCGTGTCCTGCGGTCCCATGTGGTCGAGCAAGTCTCCGGTGCTTCCGCAGATGAATTGGAAAGCACCTTCGGGGAGAATGCCGCTTTCGATGGTGATCTCGGCAACGCGCCAGGCGACGAGTGCGGTCGAAGTGCCGGGCTTTTCAATCACCGGAACTCCGGCGAGCAAAGCGCAGGCGACCTTTTCCATCTGGCCCCAAGCGGGGAAGTTGAAGGCGTTGATGTGAACGCCGACGCCTTGACGCGGAACCGAAATGTGTTGGCCCCAAAAACGCGCGGTGCGTCCGAGTTGCAAACCTTCGCCGTCCGAGAGGAATCCGCGATCGCCAAGTTTGCGACCGAAACTGGCGTAAGCCGCGAGAGTCCCCGTGGCTCCGTCGATGTCGAATTTCGCATCGCCACGCGTGTTGCCCGCGTTGAGCGTGGAGAGTTCGATCAACTCTTCGCGGTGCTCGTAAATGGCACCCGAAAGAGCTTTGAGCATGGCGGCACGCTCGACGAAAGAGAGCGCGCGCAGCGCCGGTCCACCGACGTCACGACCGTAGGCCAACGTCGCGGCCATATCGATTCCAGTGGCATTCACCTCGGCCACGGGCTCCTCGGTGGTCGCGTTCAGAAGTTGGACGGGCTTGCCTGTGCCAGTGTGCCATTGGCCCTGGACGTAGCTCTTGCAGGTGATCATTTGAGTTGGGGAGCGGGCTGGAAATCGCGGAATGAACGGTCTGATTGTGAGTGGTTTCCCACAACGGGCCGCAAATCTAACCGAACTTCGCCAGGGACCGTACGGAGCCGCGCCAAAAACCGGTATACGGAGTCAGACACCACTTCAGACCTTTGCCCTCACGTGGTACCGCACAAAGATTGCCGCGGCGG
>JBLINP010000125.1:0-12051 GCA_047639415.1 Planctomycetota bacterium
CAAAATACGGATACGGTGTCAGACACCGTATCCGTATTTTGAGCAGCAGATTTTGCCCTGGCACAGATTCGCCGTTTGGTGGCGGCAGATTGCCTGACTCCGTACCGCCTTCCCCGCCTTCCCCGTTAGACTCCCACCATGCCCATTTCTGCCTCCTCGACCTTGCCCCTGATCGGCATCAACGGATTGCTCGATCCTGGCGAAACGCCGCGGCTCAATTTGCCGTTGCGTTACGCCGATTCGATTTTGAAAGCGGGCGGTATTCCGGTCGCGATTCCGCCAGTCGGCGGTCCGCTCGACTTGGCCCGCCTCTTTGAGCATCTGGACGGATTGCTGCTTTCTGGTGGGGACGATTTCGACACCGAGCGCATCGGTCTCGGGCCGACCCACCCCTCAGCGACGATCACGCCCACGGCGAAACAGGACTGGGACTTCGAACTGGCCAAATTAGCGCTGGAACGCAAGCTGCCGGTACTCGGAATTTGCTACGGCATGCAACTGCTCGCCCTCGGCACCGGGGGCGATCTGTACCAGCACCTGCCCGAGGACCGCCCCGATTGCACAGGGCACAGCAGTGGTGAGCCCCAACCGATCACAATTGAGAGCAAAACGAAACTCGCGTCATTGCTCGGGATACAGGCTGTTGACGCCGTTTGTCGCCATCACCAAGCCCTCTGTCAGGTTGGTGAGGATTGGAATATAACGGCGCATTCGAGTGCTGGAACAATCGAAGCAATCGAACACAAAACTCATCCCTTTGCCATGGGCGTCCAATGGCATCCTGAATTGTCCTACGAGGGTTCGCCGCATGACGGACTCTTCCGAGGTTTGGTTGGAGCGGCTGCCATGAGCCGTATGCGACAAACAGCCACGCCTCCGTTGGTCAGCCACTGAGCAATTATGAAGAAAACACATCAGAGCATTTCAAAAGCTGAAATTCTGGCGGCGCACTCCACCACCAAAGAAAAGCGGCGCATTTTCATCATGGGCGGCGTGCTGATCGTTTTAGTCGCCAGCTTTTACTACTCGCAGTTCAAGGCCAATGAATTCGAGCGTAGCGAAGACGCCAATTTGCCCAGCGTTCCTGTGGAGCCCGTCGTTCGCGTGCAAGTTCCGGATATCGACGCTGCTGCAATCGAAGCGCTGGTTTCCGATTCGAGCGACGAAGATCGCGTGCTCTTGGAACGCGAGGCCGTCGATCACTTGCTGAGTATCGCTCGCAACTTGAATCCAGCTCACTTCGTGGCTCTCAATAGTCGTCAGCTCAACGAAAGCGTCAATCAGGAATTGCTCGCCAATCCATCTGAAGCCCGCGGGCAAGCCTTTTCGGCGCGCGGTTGGGTTACATCATTACGAGTTCGAAACCCCGGCAGTGGTCGTGCAAAGGAAGTTCACGGCAAGCTCGCTCTTGAAGATGGCTCACCGGTTTACTTCATCGTCTCGGAAGAGGACGAGTCGTTTGTGTTCGGCGACTACGCGCGCGTCGACGGCTTGTTCCTAAAAGCCTTCAACGACGAAGATCCCGATCAGCCGGGTACTTGGGTTCAAGGTCCGATGCTGCTCGGCCCCAAGATGCAACCTTCTTACGCGTCGTTGGGCGAAGTGACAACACTTCCGGGCGGCACCTTCATTGAAGTTAATGACGACAACCTACAAACGGGTATCACGGGCATCCCCCCGGTTCCGCTTTGGACCTTGATGGCTTTCGCGCGCGATCACGACAGAAGCAAACTCGATTGGCCGAACATTCGGCCCTTGGAATCTGAACTTGCGAACGAGATGCTCGGCGATGGAAGCCAGTGGCGAGGTATGCCTTTCCGGATGACACCGCTCAAGGTGCTCGCGATTTGGGAGCGCACTCCCGGAGAGAATCCGGCGCGGATGGAGAAGATTACTGAAGGTTGGATCAGCAGCTTCACTTGGAAGGGCAACGCCAAAGTCGTCCGTTTCACGAAACCCGGCGGAATGGGCGACATTCAGGCCAAAGACATCATTACGGGCAGCGGGTTCTTCCTCAAAAACTTCGCGTACGAGCTCGAATCTGGCGGACTTCACTTGGCCTCAATGGTGGTGCTCGACACGCTTGAGAAACACGTCGCCGCCGAAGACCACTCCGTCGGTCGTATCTGGTTTGCGATTACCGTTGGAACCGGAGCGATGACGATCATCCTGTTCTTCCTGATCACACGCGATCGCAAACGTTCGGACGCTTTGAACAAGCAATTGGCCCAACGCCGACGCGCACGCCGCGACTTCAACGAAAACGCCGCCGCCTCAACTGAACCTTCCGTCTGAACGTGGCAAGCATCCAAGTCGATTGCGTACCGAGCTACGCTGTTCATGTCGGTAGTAATTTGCTCGCCAGCATCGAGAAGCCGAGCGGCGCTACCGTTCTCCTGACGGACGAAACGGTGCACGAATTGCACGGCGAGCGCTTGAGTGCATTGCGTTCGAACACCGTCATCACCGTAGAGCCAGGCGAAGCGTCGAAATCCTTCAGCGTTCTCGAAGGCGTGCTCGAACAGTTGGCCGACGCGGGGCTGGATCGCAACTCGACCTTGATCACTCTGGGTGGCGGCAGTGTCGGTGACTTAGGTGGTCTGGCCGCTTCGCTTTACATGCGCGGCATCGACGTGATTCACTGCCCGACCACTTTGCTCGCCATGGTCGACGCATCCGTCGGCGGGAAGACGGCGGTCAATCTCAGTCGCGGCAAGAATCTGGCCGGCACCTTCCTCCAACCGCGCGCCGTTTACGCAGACATCGACACGCTCAGCACGCTACCGCTCGCCGAGCTTCAAAGCGGGCTGGGCGAGGTCGTGAAATCCGCTCTGATCGGCGATGCAGAGCTGCTCGAGTTGCTCGAAGAGCGCTGTGAGGCTCTGCTCGCCGGCGACCCTGAAATCACGGCTGAAATCGTGACCCGGTGCGTCCGCGTCAAGTCCCGCATCGTCGCTGCCGACGAGCGCGAGTCCGGCCGTCGCAAGGTGCTCAATTTCGGGCACACTTTCGGCCACGCCATCGAGCAGGTCGCGGGCTTCGGTACGATCCCCCACGGGATGGCGGTCGCCGTCGGTTTGGTTTTGGCCCTCGAGGCCAGCCACCGCATCGAAATGCTGGTCGACGGCGATTTGCCCGGCCGCATCCGCACGCTGCTCGGAAATCTGGGCCTTCCCAGCGACCTGAGCGAGTTGCGCGAACACACCGGCCTGCCGCTCGCCGCCCCCGCGCTCCAGCGAGCCATGAAACTCGACAAGAAAGGCGCGGGCGGAAAACCGCTTTTCGTATTGATCGAAAGCGTCGGCAGCGTGACGCCCGACGGCCCTCTGGACGACTCGCTCATAGAAGAGTTGCTCACTCCGCAATAATGCTGACGATTAGAGGGCTCGCTTTGCTCGACGGTCGCCAATCCTTATGGTTCAATCGAACAGTTTAACTGGCAGTGTTTGAGTCCCACGGACCCCCCTCGCCAGCGTTCCCGATTCAGCCTCCACCGTGCCGATCCGCCGAGCCCCGCTCGACCGGTCAAGCACCTCGACCCAAGCCCCCCGTATGCCCCGTCGCGACGATCTCGAGTCGATCCTCATCATAGGAAGCGGCCCGATTGTCATCGGCCAAGCCTGCGAGTTCGATTATTCGGGCACGCAAGCCTGCAAAGCCCTCCGTGAGGAGGGCTATCGTGTGATTCTCGTCAATTCCAATCCGGCGACGATCATGACTGATCCGGAATTGGCTGACGCGACTTACATCGAGCCGGTGACTGCGGAAGCCATTGCAAAGATCATTGAGATCGAGCGCCCCGATGCCCTGTTGCCCACGATGGGTGGCCAAACTGGGTTGAACACGGCGCTCCAACTTTACGACTCCGGCGTGCTGGACAAGTTCGGCGTCGAAATGATCGGAGCGCGAGCTGATGTGATCCGCAAAGCCGAGGATCGCGATCTCTTCCGCGCCGCGATGATGCACATCGGCATGGGGCTCCCGAAGTCCGGCATCGCGCGCAGTATGGAAGACGCGCGGCGCTGCCTCGCCGAAATCGGTTTCCCCGCTGTCATTCGCCCAGCCTTCACGATGGGCGGCGCCGGCGGCGGCGTGGCCTACAACGTCGAAGAGTTCGAGGAGATTATCGACAGCGGTTTGGCGCTCTCGATGAACTCCGAAGTCCTGGTCGAGGAATACCTCTCGGGCTGGAAGGAGTACGAGATGGAGGTGATGCGCGACACGGCCGACAACTGCGTCATCATTTGCTCCATTGAAAACGTCGATCCGATGGGCGTTCACACCGGTGATTCGATCACCGTCGCGCCTTCGCAGACTTTGACGGATCGCGAGTACCAGAATATGCGCAACGCTTCGCTCGCGGTGATGCGCGAGATCGGGGTGGAGTGCGGTGGTTCCAACGTTCAGTTCGCGGTCAATCCCGCGGATGGACGTTTGGTCGTCATCGAAATGAATCCGCGCGTGTCGCGCTCTTCTGCGCTGGCTTCGAAAGCAACGGGCTTCCCGATCGCCAAGTTTGCGGCCAAGCTCGCGGTGGGTTACACGCTCGACGAAATCCAAAACGACATCACGCGCGAAACGCCGGCTTGCTTTGAGCCTTCGATCGACTACTGCGTCGTGAAGATCCCGCGCTTTGCGTTCGAGAAGTTCCCGGGTACGGACACTTCGTTGACCACGCGCATGAAGAGCGTGGGCGAGGTCATGAGCATCGGGCGGACGTTCAAGGAATCGCTGCAAAAAGCGCTGCGTGGACTGGAAGTCGGTTTGCGCGGGATGGGACTCGATTCCCCCGACGATCTTACGCCGCTCGAAATCGACCGAAGCGAAATGGCGATCCTGCTGCGCACGCCGACAGATGGACGTTTGCTTGCTGTTCGCACGGCTTACCGTGCTGGGTGGAGTACGGACGAGATTCACGAAGCCACGCACATTGATCGCTGGTTCCTGGAGAACATTCGCGAGCTATGTAACTTCGAAGTGGAGTTGCAAGGAGCCCTGCTCGACAAGGACTTGCTCACACGCGCCAAACGCCTTGGGTATTCTGACGTTCAGATCGGAAATGCCGTCGGTACGAATCAAGAAGCGGTCAAAGCCAAACGCGAAGAGTTCGGGATCAACCCCGTTTTCCGATTGGTCGACACCTGCGCGGCCGAGTTCGACGCGGTCACCCCGTACTACTACTCGACTTGGGAAGACGAAACCGAAGTACGCGTGACGGAGAAACCGAAGATCATGATCTTGGGCGGCGGACCGAATCGCATCGGCCAAGGCATCGAGTTCGATTACTGCTGTTGCCACGCCTCCTTTGCAGCGCGCGAGCTCGACTATGAATCGGTGATGGTCAACTCCAATCCCGAGACCGTTTCGACTGACTTCGACACGTCCGACTCGCTCTTCTTCGAGCCGTTGACGCACGAAGATGTGATGAACATCGTTCATGCCGTGAAGCCGAAGGGCATCATCGTTCAGTTCGGCGGACAGACGCCGCTCAACTTGGCCGCTGAGCTTGAACGCGCCGGTGCGCCTTTGATCGGAACGTCGGTGGCCTCGATCGATCGCGCGGAAGATCGCGAGCAGTTCACCGAGATGCTCGACAAGTTGGGCTTGCGCCAACCGGAAAACGGTATCGCGAAGAACGCTGGCGAGGCTTTCGAGATTGCGCGCCGGATCGGTTACCCCGTGATCGTGCGCCCGAGTTACGTGCTCGGCGGCCGTGCGATGGAAATCGTCTACGACGACGACGCGCTCGACATCTACCTGACCCAAGCGGTCCACGCTTCGCCCAATCACCCGGTGCTCGTCGATTGCTTCATTCAGGACGCGATCGAAGTCGACGTCGATGCGATTTCTGACGGCAAGCTGTGCGTGATCGGTGCGATCATGGAACACATCGAGGAAGCCGGCATTCACTCGGGCGATTCGACCTGTGTGCTGCCGCCGCACACGCTCGATAAACGCTTGATCGAAGAGGTTCGCATCGCAACGAAGGCGCTTGCGGCCGAGCTCAACGTCATCGGCTTGATGAACATTCAGTTCGCGATCAAGGCCGATCAGATCTACGTACTCGAAGTCAATCCGCGCGCTTCGCGCACGGTGCCCTTCGTATCCAAGGCCATCGGAGTTCCGCTCGCTGGCTACGCCGCAAAAGTCATGTGCGGCGTTTCGCTCGAAGAACTCGGCTTCACCGAAGAGATCATCCCCGAATACTTCTGCGTCAAAGCGCCGGTCTTCCCACACAGCCGCTTCCCCGGCGCCGAAGTCCTGCTCTCTCCGGAAATGCACTCGACTGGCGAAGTCATGGGCATCGACGCCGACCTCGGTTTCGCCTTCGCCAAGGCCTACCTAGCTGCGGGCATGGCGCTTCCCAAGCACGGTCGCATCTTGATCACGGTCAAGTCCTCCGACAAACGCGCGATCATACCCCAGGCCATGATTCTGGCTAGTTTGGGTTACGAGTTGCTTGCGACCGAAGGGACCTGGCGATCCTTTAAGAGTCAAGGCATTGAAGTTCAGCGCGTGAACAAGGTTCAAGAAGGCCGACCGCATATCGTCGACTTCATCAAGAACCGCGAGATCGACTTGGTGCTCAACACGCCCTACGGCAAACAACAACGACGGGATGACGGTGCGATTCGCGCCGCTGCCGTCGCCGCGGGCATTCCCTGTATCACGACGGTCGCTGGCATCAGCGCCGTAGTGGGAGCGCTTTCGGCTTTGCATCGCGGTGACTACAGCGTCAAAAGCCTGCAGAGTTATCACAGCGCAGCCAAGAAGGCCCGAGTCGTCGCTGCTGAGGCCAAGTGAACTGGCGAATTCGAAGTGCACGACGAACGTCACGCACTTGGGGAGTTTGGGAATCGCGCCCTTGGCCGCTCGCGTTCGGCGTTCTCACTCTCGGACTGTTCGGCTGTTCGCAGGGTCCGAGCGCGCCGAGCCTCTTACTCATTACGGTTGACACGCTTCGCCAAGATCACGTTTCCGCGTATGGCGTAGCTTCCGCCAAGACGCCAGCGATCGATCGCTTGGCCGAGCAAGGTGTTCTCTTTGAGAATCACTATACGGTTGTCGGTCTGACGGAACCCGCGCACGTCACGCTCTTCACCGGCTTGTATCCGCGTCAGCACGGAGTTCGTCGCAATGGATTGCGGCTGCCCGCCAATCTGCCACTGCTCGCCGAAACGCTTGCGCAGGCCGGCTATCGCACCGGCGCGTCGATCGGTTCCGGAGTACTGGGTTCGGAGTTTGGCTTGGCCCGCGGTTTTGCCAGCTTCGCCGAAAATTTCGACACGGGCAACTTCGATCGCGGGCACGCGCGAACCGGAGCGTACGAGCGATTTGCGGAAGCTGTGATCGACGATGCGTTGAGTTTCATTGCTGCGCCGAGTGACGAATCGCTCTTTCTCTGGGTGCACTTGTTCGATCCGCACGCGCCCTACCTCCGTGATGACGCGGAATTGCCCGCAACCGAAGAGCTACTCGCGGGCGGCGCCGTCTTCGCCGAGGCCAACGAGTTCCAACAAGCCGATCAGATCGAAAAAATGCGCCGTGGCTACGCCGCTGAAGTCAGATACACCGACGCGCAAGTGGGACGACTCGTCGATGCTTGGGACGCGCGCATGAATGGCGCCGAGAACCTCGTCATCTTCACTGCCGATCACGGCGAGGCTTTGGGCGAACACTCCTACATTGGCCACAGCTTCTACCTCTACGAAGAGCAGATTCGCGTGCCCTTGATTCTGCGCATGCCAAGTGAGTTGCGCGCGGGTCGCCGCGTCAGTTCCACCACCTCCGTCATCGACGTGGCCGCAACCATTCTCGAACTGCTCAGCATTGATGAGCCGCATCCGCATGGTGGCAAAAGTCTGATCCAATGGCTGCACGGCGCCGATCCGAATCCGAACAGCTTCGCGATCGCGGAACGCCCAGCTCTACCCAGCGCTTCCAAACTCAAACGCGAAGGCAAAACACGCCCCGCCGACTGGAGTCCAAAAGCCCTGCAAGACCGCTTGGTCAAACATCACGAAGGCCGAGCAGGTGGTGGAGCATTGGGGTTGGTCGCCTGGATTCGCGGTCAACAGAAGTACATCTGGTCCGAGGACGCCGAAGACGAACTCTTCCTACTCAGCGTCGATCCACTCGAACAAGCCAACCGAATCGACCAAGCCGGCCCGTCCAACGAACTCCAAGCACTAGTCGAAAGCTGGCAAGCAGCCACCCCCGCGCTCTACCGCGCACCCAAGGACAAACCCAGCCAAGGCAAGTCCACCGAGGAAATGCTCAACGCGCTCGGTTACGGCGGCGAAGAGGACGAGTAGGTCGGTTGAAACGCTGAGACTAGTGTTCTCAATGAGTGCCCCGGTTCCCTCAATCAACGACAAGCGAAGCGATCGGCTTCGAGGCCTTCACTTTGGTTTGGCGTTAGTCATCTTCGGATGTGCCAGCGAAACGGCTGCCTCGCAAAACGACTTACAGCGCGACATAACCATCGCGATAGAGGGGATGCCCGAATACTCCGGTACGCATCGCGCCTTCGTTTCGAAAGCTCAACAGTTGCAGTTGGTTGCGTTGTCGCGGTTGCTTCAATCCGGCAGTACCGATGATGCGTACTCTGCCGACCAACGGCTGTATTGGCTCTGGAAACTGCAGGAGTGCTACACGCTTCTCGCAGAGGATCTCAAGCGCAGAGAGTATCCGGCCTTTGGACGATCGGAGTCATCCAGCCAACCTGAGCGTGAGCCGACAAGTTCGTGGAATGCCGATCAGTACTACCGAGCTGCGTTGAACGCGACAGCTCGTGCGTTGCTTATCGAGCCAACTGAACATTACCGCCAGCTCAATCATTACTACACGCACTACGTTCGCGCGATGGCGTTCTACAACTTGGCTCAATTCGAGGAGGCACTGATCGAATACGAACGATCGATCGCTCTTGCGACTGATGCGCTTGGCTCAAAGTCGGGTACCGAGGCGAGGCTTTTTA
Source organism: Planctomycetota bacterium (assembly GCA_047639415.1). Taxonomy (GTDB): domain Bacteria; phylum Planctomycetota; class UBA1135; order UBA1135; genus OFTM34. The sequence continues at coordinate 8,981 of JBLINP010000125.1, forward strand.
TTGACGCGCCTGCAGTCAAAGCGAAAGCCGAAGCTTGGGCAATAAACACCCACATGGTGCTTTTGGATACGGGCTCCGCAATCGAGGCAAGCCGGAAGTACTACTCAAGCTACGCTCAGATTCCAGCCACAAACGCGGAAGGGAATCCGTGGGATTCTCTTCATGGAATCAAAGGCGTACCTGGTCGTGCCGACGTACTGCTTTACTCGCGCGATTTATCACATGCCCGTGATGCGTTCGATCACCTATTGAAAGACAAGCGGTATCAGTCGTTCCCGCTGACGTACCAGCAACTGGGCTACGTGCGCGGTCTCTTAGAGGATCCGGCCAATCGCCGCCACGATCAGCATTCGGCATCGATGGCTCTGCAAAGCGCAATTGAGCGAGAACCAATCGGCCAAGCGAGGCTGTATCAGTTGCTTTGGTTATGGATTCTATCAGACCAAAAAGAGGCCAAGAGCTATGCGCACACTCAACTGACTTATCTGTTGAGATACGGTCCCATCGACAATGATTGGGACAAGCGCCTGATCCTATACGTGCTATGGCCCACGCTTTCCCATCAAGACAAAGTGGAGCTTCGGAATTTGGGCTCAACCGATCCTTCAATTGATCCGCAGCAAACTCCGTCGAACGGCAATGCAGTGCGTACCGATAGCAGTACAGATGGATTCCTAAGTCTTGCGATTGCTGAGACGGAACGTCGTGTGATGGTTGGCGATTTCACTGATTCCCTGATGAGCGAAGCTTGGTTCTACATCGGACTTCGAAACGAGATCGAAGCCGATCGTTCGCGGAATCTGGAGCGCGCTATTGAACTGCGAAACTCAGCAATGCACGCCTATCAAAAAGCATGGACCTATCCACTGGATGGCTTTAAATGGGAAACCGAGTACGCGCGCTTGCGCTTGTTCAGCTTGGCGCAGCGAATGAATTGCGAGGTAGCACTCGGGTTCACGCATTCCAAATCAACCGTTCAAAACGTAAACCGCGAGAGTCTGGCATCAATTCGAGGCCTGGTACCTAGCGAGATTTTTCGACTCCAGGTTCACACCGCTCTAGAACCTAAAAGTCGCGATGCTCTCGCCGAGATTCAAAACGGAGCCTACGTTCCACAAGTGGGAGATCTACTGCAGTTCGTTCTGAACGTGAATGGTCGAACCAAACGAGTCGACACGATCGTCGGAACGGCGCAGACAGATTGATCTTCAATGCGGTCACTGCCGGCGCTCTCGCCTACCGACCGCTGCGCTCGAACTGTAGGCCTTGGACTCGGCCGGCGTTTAGCTCATACCCTTCGATCTCGTTGAAGGCGTTGCGTTTGAAGATGAGGATTCCGAACGGGCTTCCGAAAGCGTCTAGCGCGATCGGAGATAGGGGGAGTGACTCGCCTTCGACGTCGTCGGCGATTAGCTCGTTCGCTTTGACATTGAATGTCCATTTGACGTTGAGCTCTGGCGAAAAGAAAACGCCGGTGTAATCGTCGAGCGACATGAATCCGGCGTCCCATGGGATGTACGGACCGAGCACGAGCGTGTCCCTACCGACGCGGGCGAGCCCCTTCCAGAACCCGTCCATGCTGGCGGGTTCGAACCGCAGCGAAGTGCCTGTCTCCGCGTCCGAAAATTCAGTCGGCGAGTTAGGGCGCAACGTGAGGGATTGGTTATTCAAGCCAAGCAAGAGACCGTTGTGAGCCACCGATACGTCGACGACGTTACCACTCGCTTGATCTAGGTATCGTCCGGCGAAACGCTCGAGTTGCTGGCCCGGCAAGTCGACGATTGGTGCACTGACTTTGACTGCAGCACCTGGTTGCGAAGTGGGGCTAGGTGCGGAGTCGGTCGGGAACTGCTCTTTCAACACGATGTCGGCCACTTGCATGGCCAGCCCGCTCGGATTGATGCGCGCCATATTTGCAAAGCAGACCACGGAGAGCTTCTGCTCGGGGAATCGAATCGTTTCTGCTCGGAAGCCCACGAAGGCACCGCCGTGAGAAACCATCGGCAGTCCCCGGTACTGATCAACGGTTAGCCCGAGCGAATAGGTCAACTCCGTTCCATCATTCAACTTGCCGTGGGTTTGCAACGCATCGACAAAGGCTTGGCCTCCAACAACGGGGTCATAAAAGTTGGCGTCCCAACGCTGCATGTCCTCGACCGTTGTGAACACACCGCCGTCGCCGCACATCTCCAAAGTCGTGTTGGAAATCTTCCACTCTCCGGACTGCGCCCGCATGTGGCCGTCTGCGCGATTCTTGACGATGTGATTCGCGTCATCATGAAAGTGCGAGTTCGTCATTTTGAGCGGAGCGAAGATGTGCTCTTCCGCAAACTCGCGAAGGCTTTGCCCCGTCGCGCGCTTGATGATGACCGAAACTAAGAAGTAACCAGAGTTGCTGTAGAGATGCTGCGTGCCCGTCGGGAAATTGAGCGAACGCTGGCGAGCGATCATTTGAAAAGCTTGCTCGTCCGAGTAGTAGTCCTCGTCCCCATTTCCTCCCAGCGACATCAAGGTCAGATAATCTCGAATTCCACTGGTGTGATGCAGTAAGTGGCGCGTTGTGACCGGAACGCCATAGTCGGGCATTTCCGGCAAGTACTCGCGAATGTCGGCATCGAGCGACAACTTTCCCTGCTGCTCCGCCAACACCGCGCAGGCCGCAGTGAACTGTTTCGACGTCGAACCAATTCGAAGAACCGTATCTTTCGCGAGTGGAACATCGTGCTCCATATTCGCCATGCCGTAACCGCGGGCATAGACGAGCTGGCCCTCGCTGATGATACCGAGCGCACAGCCCGGTCCATCGGTGCGATCGTACTCTTTGAAGATCGCATCAATGGCTTGCGTGTCCACCGAAAGCTGCGCAGCCGTTTCGATCGACAATGCTGAGCAAAGCAAAGCGGCAAGGAAGAGTTCTCTAAGGTTCATATTCGTATCTCCAGTTCGTCGGGAACCGAATGATAGAAGTTATGAACTCACTTGCATGCGTGTTGTGTCAGAGCACTAGCCCGAATTATTCATGAACACGCGGACCAAACACCACGAACGACCGGCACTGCCGGTCGTTCGTG
>JBLINP010000126.1:0-11887 GCA_047639415.1 Planctomycetota bacterium
CGAGCCTTTCGGCTCGCCCCCCTTGTCGTGCCCCGGTGGATTTTGTCCTGGCTCCGTATCGACGGGTCGTGCCCCGGTGGTTTTTGTCCTGGCTCCGTATCGACGGGGAGCAGTATCGAGACGACCTACTTGTCGAACACGTTCGTTTCGCTCGGACTGATGCGCTCTTCGACCTCTTCGACGTTGAGGTCGAGCTTGCCGAGCTTGAGTTTTTCGGCGAGCGATTCGAGTTTGTCGGCTTGCTTTGAGGACGCGGAGGTTTCGGGGTCTTTTTTGTCGGGCATGGGATTGGTGCGTTGTGGGTTTAGTTGGCGTTGGCGAGGACGCCGGCGCGCTCGAGGCGGGCGGCGAATCGTACTAGATCGGCTCGACCGCGTTCATCGGCTCCGTCGAGGGATTCGAGTAAGAGGTCGAACGAGCCTACTTCAGAAAGAGCATCGAGCACCTGCTTGCCGTCGGGAGTGAGTTCGGTGTATTCAGCGCCGCGGGCGGAATAGGCCAGGACGCTGGGTTTGCGCTGGACCGTGCCGATTTCGGCTTCGGCGCGCGCGACGACATCGCCGACGAATCGGCCAGTGAGAAAATCCGGACGAATGGCTCGAGCGAGCGGGTGGGCCAGTGCGCGAATCACGTCGGTATAGCGGTAGGGTAATTTGACGAGGCCCAAACCGGCAACCGGCGCGAGGCCGGCTTCGACGATTTCAGAGCTTCGGCGGCGCTCGGTTCGCGCACGGCATATCTCGACGAACTCGTCGGGCGAGACGTCGCGAGCCAAGTGCAGGAAGTAATGGCTCTTGTTCATGAAGTAGTAAATGTTGTCGCCGGAGAAGAGCGGTAGGTGCTCTCGGAAGGCGGCCATCATCTCTTCGAACATCTCGGCGGCTTCGGTTTGGGTCATGCCCGATTCCGAAACGTAGTCGTGATAGAGCTGCAAGTCGGCGGATTCATCGTCGAGAATTTCGATGCCGAAGGCGGCCGCGTCCTTGTAGGTCTGCGCGACTTCGTCGATGTGGAAGGTTTGCAACGACACTTCGCGCACCACGTCGGAGTTGGCGCGAATAAACTCGAGCGTGTTCTGCGCTTCTTCACGCGTCTCGGACGGGAAGCCGACCATAGCGTAGAAGGTGATGCTGATGCCAGCGTCGGTGCAGTTACGCGCAACGTTCAGAGTCGCTCGGGCGCTCTGTCCCTTCTTCATCATCTTGAGCAAGCGCGGCGTCGCGGTTTCGAAACCGAACAAGAGCTTGCGACAACCGGCGGCGTACAACTTGCGAGCGCCTTCGGGCGTGTAGGCATGCGGCTCGACACGTGCATCACACCACCAACGCAAGTCGGCTTTGCGATCGATCAGTTCCTGCGGCAAATCCGCAATCATGCCGGGCGGCATGCAGTCGGTAATGAAGTTGACATGCTTGGTGCCGAGCTTCTCCGACAACTCCATGACTTGGTCGACGATGCGTTTGGCCGAGCGCGTTCGATAGCCAGGACCGATCACGGTCGGCAAAGTGCAGAACGCGCACTCGCCGTAGTAACAGCCGCGATTCATATCGTAGGGAATCACAGTTTCGGGCGAGAAATAGCGCTTTAGAGGCAATCCGTCGAAGTTGGGTGTCGGCGCGTCGTCCAAGCGAATCGGGTGACCTTGTGGATTCTCTACGCGAACGGCGGTTCCACTTGAGCGGTCATACCAATCAAGCGAGCCAATCGTCGAGAGGCTCGTCCCCGCTTGAAGGGCACGCGCCAAACCGAGTAGCGGCGCTTCACCTTCGTGAAAAATCAATGAATCGAGGCACTCATCGACGCCTGGTGCGCCGAGCAGTTTCTTGCCGATGTAGGCCAGGAATCCGCCGCCAGCAGTGACGTGGCAGTTGGGTATAGCTGCCTTGATCATGCGCCCGAGGGTGAGTGCGGGAATCAGTTGGCTGCCGTAGATGACGCTCAGTCCAACGATGCGCGGCTGGCGTTCGATCAAGTCGGGCAACACGCGTTCGCGGAAGAAACGAATGAACGGATTCTCTTCCTCATTCAAGGTCGCGGCCAAGACCTCTTCACTGCGATCGTTGGCCAATCGCATCGTGAAGTTGTGCGGCGTGAGTTGACTGGGGTAGTGCGCTGCCGAAAACAAACGCAAGCCGTGATAGATCGAACGCATCGCCGGCAGGTAAGTGTCGGGATCGTAGAACTCTTCTCCGCGAACGATGCGTTTAGCTTCGTCGATTCCAGCGATCAAGGCATCGGCAGAAACCGCGCTCTCGGCCGCAGCGCGATAGGCTTCAAGCTCGCTGAACGGCAGCTCGTCTTGCGCCTCGAAGCGTTCCATCGGCAACTTCTTTTCGACTTGCTGCGCGGCCCACTTCAATTCGTCGGGCGACAAAAAGTGGTCGTAGGCATCAATGCTCGCGTCGGTCAATTCGACGTCGTGAAAACCGTGCTTCATCAGCCAGGCTTTCAGACAGGGCAACGCCAAATAGGGCTGCGTGAAGTGACCCTGGGGCGGGAAGATCAAGCTGATCGGAAAGTCTGGGCTCTTCTGAATCATGGAGTGTCCTACGACGGGCAGCGGGCAGCGTGAGCGCCAGTGCAAAGGTTGTGACACCGGCTAGGCGGGCACCGTACCGAGAGAGGCTGGCCGAAGCTGCTTTCACACTTCGGATTTTTCAGTTAGACGCGAACGAGCGGGAATTCAGTCGCACACCGAGACGCCGGTGTGTGATCGTAAATCCCGAAATAGGTCAGAAATATGGGCCGTCATCGGCCCCAGCTTGCCCGCACCAATCGTGCGGCCGTCGATCGTCGTGACCGCCGCGAGCTCGCCCATGGTGCCCGAACAAAAGACTTCGTCGGCCCGATAAAATTCGGTTTGCGTGAGGTCGCGAACCTCAAAGGGGAGTTCGTGTTCCGCGCAAAGTTCCAGAACCGTCGCGCGCGTGATGCCTTCGGGGCAAGCGACGAGCCGCGGAGTGCGAACGACACCGCCTTCGACGACAAATAGGTGAGTCGCATTGGTCTCGGCCACGAAACCCTGACGGTCGAGCATCATCGCGTCATCGGCGCCGGCAGCGGTGGCTTCGATTTTCGCCATGATGGATTGAATCAGGTTGGCGCTGTGAATTTTCGGGTCCAAACAGTCCGGCGGAAAGCGTCGCACGGAACTGGTCATCAGCGACAAGCCACTTTGGTCGTAAACCGGAGCTTTAAACTCGGCCAAAACGATCAAGGTGGGACCGCTTTGATTCAAGCGCGGATCCATGCCTGAAGTGATCTTCACTCCACGGGTCAAGGTCAGGCGAATGTGAACGCCGTCGCGCATTTTGTTCGCGACCAGCGTGCGTTTGATCTCGGAGATTATGTCTGCGTGCGTGGGGATCTCAGCGAAAGCCAAAGCCAGTGCAGAGTGACGCAAGCGATCCAAATGCTCTTCTAGTTTGAAGATCTTCCCGTCGTACAAACGCAGTCCTTCCCAAACGGCATCGCCGCCCTGCACGGACGAGTCGAAGGGACTAACGCGAGCTTCGTCGCGGTGGGAAAGTACGCCCGCTACGTTGACGATCAAGTCTCGATTGCGTTCATCAAAGGTCTGTAGCATGAATCAATTGGCGGTTAGGCGTTCTGCGAATAGTTCGTCGTAAGCGGCTTGTGCGATTGGCAGGACTGGTTCGAGCGAAGGCGGCAAAGCTTCCGTTCTAGGCTTCCAAGTGCCAAATTGAGTGGTTTCAAAGACATTGCCGTACCAGTGATCGGCCCAGCATCCGTCGGAGTCTCGCTTGCCCGGCGCCCAAGAGAGCATGGACTCTTCGAAGGCGATTCCGAGCGCTTCGCACAACTTGGTCAGCACGCCGCGCGGGTTTTCGAGCACGTTGCGAGAATCGATCACTGGCGGTCGTTCACCCGTTGCTGACAATGATCGGTACAGGTCCAATTGTTGTAGCAAGCCGGTGTCGAGAGCCGTTGGTGACGGAAGCTTCTTGTTGAGTGAGATCAACATCTCGGCGGGATCGCGAATCAAAAAGGCATGCGTGACCTCGCTCATCCAATCGCGTTCGATATCCGGAGTTAGGTGATGCGACATCTGCTTCTGATAGTAAAGCGCATCGCCATCGGCTAATGGCGCCGAAAGTTCATCAACCACTTTGCGCCAATCGGATTCGTGGTGTTCGATGATCTCGGCGGCCATCGGATGGTCGAGGCCGGTGACCTTGAGGTAGTGCGAGTAAAGTGGCTCGTCGATGACGCGGCAGCTCGCGCGACTCTCAAAGGAGCGCATGAGCGCGGTGGAGATGTTGCGCGGGCCGGACCACATTGCGAGATGAGTGCAAGGCTTCATGAGTTAGGAAAGCAATCCAACGGCATTGAGTTGAGCGATGGCTTCGGCCATGCCCGGGGTTGCTGAGATTAGAGCTTCGAGATCTTCGGCGGAGTCGAGACATTCTAAAAGTTCAGCCACATCCGAGGTGATTTTAACCGTGCGCACCCCGCGCGCGCCGGCGCAGACGGCGAGAATGTTCGGCTTCGCAAGAGGGCAGTCGTCCCGTTGCTCACGCAACCAACTCTCGAGGTCAACCGGCTCGAAGTTCACCTTCAATCGCTCAGGAATCGTTCGATCCGTCTCGTTTTTCGCCAGCAGCGGAGCTCGCAAAATGGCTTGTTCCCAGTGAATCACGTCTTTTAGCAGTGAATTGCGCTGAACGCGAACGAAGGCTTCGAAGGAGCGACCGTAGCTATCGAATTCTTCCAATACATCGATCGCGCTTGCCTGTTTTTGACGGCAAAGCGCCAAAAAGGTTCGCGGGTAGCGCATGAGGAGATCAGGCACGCGCTGCGTCAACTTGTGAAGTACGCGCAAGTGCGCTTCTCCACCAGGCAAAGAGGTCAGCAGCGACCAGGTCGAAAACAAGTCCGGGTGAGCGTCGATCAATTCGCGTTCAGCGGTCGTTTCGCCCGCACCCAACGCCATGTCGGGCGGAATCCCTTCCACCGGCTTTGAACTTGCGGCCAATTCCTCGCCAAGCGTGCAACCCGGTTGCGGATTGACCAAGTGAAAGGAAATTTGAACGCCGCTGGCGAGTCCGGCCTGGGCCGCGAAGTCGAGACTGCGAGCGAGCGCTTCTCGGTCTTCGCCTGGTAGACCGAGGATGATGGAGAGAATCGGGATCACACCGTGGCGAGCGCAAGCCTCGATGCGTGCGAGCAAATCGAGTTCGACATTGAGGTGCTTGTCGTGCTGATTGCGCAAATTGGGATCACCGGATTCGATTCCAAAGAGCACGCGATAGCAGCCTGCTCTTCCCATACGCTCGGCCAACTCCTCGTCGATGTGATCGATTCTCGCGCGGCACTCCCAGGGCACCGGCGAGCCTTGGGCGATCATGGCGTCACAAAATTCGAGCGCGTAGTCACGATCCGCGCCGAAGATGTCGTGACACAAATACGCACTGCGCGCGGCGTCGATCTGCCGAATCTCCAAAATTTCGTCCACCAATCGAGCGACGGGCAAGGTACGCGATCGTCGGCCCCAGTAACGGCCGATCGTGCAAAAACTGCAGTCGTAAACACAACCGCGACCGGAGTCGATTGGGATCAAACCATCCGCTTCGCCGGTGATCTGCTTGTAGCTCGCGAGCGGTTCCAAAAGCGATCGAGCGTACTCGGGCAGGCTGGCCAAGTCGGCGATGGGGTCTCGGTCTGCTTCGCGTACGACTTCGTTTTCGCTATTGCGCCAGGTGACTCCGTCCACGCCTTCGAGCGAATTGCCGGCTTCAATCTGTTCGAGTATTTCCGGCACCGTAACTTCGCCCTCACCGCGAACGACGGCATCGACTTGCGAGAAGCGCTCGACTAATTCCCGATCGATGCCTTGCGTGCCCGGCCCTCCGAAAAGAATTCGCGTAGCCGGTGAGTGCTTTCGCACGAGGCCAGCGATGGCCAGCGCGGCGGGTAACGTGGCACCCATCGTGGAGAGCCCAAGGACGTCGAGTTCACCATCGCGAAGCAGCCAGCGGGCCGCGTCCGCGCACATCTCGTCGCCGTTCGAAATTGCGCCAATTCCGAGGCGAAAAGCCAAGTCTTCCAAGCGCACGTCGTAGCCCCGCCGCAACAATTCGCCGCCGAGTCGCAACAAACCGGGCGGAGGCATGGAGTAGCCGAAGGTGTCTCGGTGGGGGGACGAAGCGATGAGTACGCGCATGGCCGCATCATCCCCCGCAGAGCGGTTCTGATCCAGCCCTGGGTGGACGATCGCGATCGCTTTCTAGCATCTCGCTCGGATGCATGGGCTTTACGCGAAGAGCGGATCGATTTGGGTCCGAGGTCGTTATTGTGTGCGTCTGATTCCGGTGGCCTCTTCCCGCTTCCACCAGCCGATTCAAATTCTCACCGACCGATCCCTCTCTGTCATGCACCGTTCAATTCGTTCGAAAGTCCTCAGCCTGTGTTTTCTAGCCATCGCCGTAGCGGGATGTGGAAGCGACTCGGTTGATCCCCCCATATTTTTCATCTTGCAGGGAGCGCGTGGAGCCGTGGATACCACGCTTCCAACCACGGTGGTTGGTGATTGGCTGGTCTACTTTGAGGACGAGGGACCTCTCGCGCCGGCCGTATCACCCGGCAACTTGAATTCAAACGGCCCGGGCACTGACGTTGACTCCACAGATTCAGTCGCCGTAGCGATTCGGGTTTCGACCGGCGCAACTTCGCTGCTCGGCGTCGCCGCTCGTTCGGCGCACATTATCGGCGACGAGATTTATCTCGAGGTGAGCGAGGTCGACGACAACTTCGATTGGAACGGTGACGGAACGCCCGACGACCTCGTTCTGCTGCACTGGTCGGAACGTTTGGATGGCGTGGCCAACGGAATCGGCATGTGCAATGCCGCAGGCGTGTGTTACGTCGACGACCTCGATCCGGCTGTTACGGCTCCAGCAGTGCTAGCGATCACCGTCATCGGTCGCGTTTACTACACATCGGGAATTAGCAACGTCGACTTGGCTGCACTTCCGGACGGCTCAACATCGCTGAATATGCTGGAAACCGCTAATCCAATGATGCCGATTGTGGTCACGCACACGTCCACAGGTAAGCGACGGCCGCGCATCGTTTCTACGGATATCAATGGTTTACTCGTACTGGTCTACGACGAGAACGTCGAAATGCTCGATCTCAACGCGGGAGATTCGGATGGGACCGACGTGGCGATTCTGGCTCTACTTGATGCCACGAACCCCACTACCGGAATCAAAAGTGTCGAACGCGCCATGCCCTTACGCACCTCGCTCGTCCCGCCCGCTTACTCACCGGTGGTCAGCACCCTCAATTCCGTAACGAACGAGTTGTTGGTCGGCTTTCTCGTTAGTGAAAACGACGAAGCGACATTGATTACCGATAGTTTGAACGACCGCGATAGCGCGGAATTCACAATGACTGCTTGGGAGCCCACTCAATGCGCGACTCAAGATACTGACGTTGCGGATTCAGTCTTGCACTTCGTGCACTTCGATACGTGGTTCAACAATTCGATGATGAACCCGCCGCGAAATACTGGACTGGTAGGCAGACTGCCGGGCAGCACAGAACCCGATCGCATCGTGGTTTTGAACAACGGCTATATCGGAATCGTGAGTGACGAACAGTCCGCGGCCTGTGACCTCAACATGGACACAGATATGAGCGACGGAGTTGTGCGTTGGGCAGAAGCTCCGCTCGATCCCATGATCAACATTCTTCCGCCGGGAGCGGTGGCTGAATTGCATGCACTTGAAATTTCGGTTCCGGGTCCAACCGAGGGGTTGAGTTCGATGGGCTTCGCAGAATTACACGATCGCTTCGTCATCGTGGTCGACGAAACGAATGACGCCGACGATATCGATGGGGACGGCGGAATGACGAGCGATCTGGTAGGTTGGCTCGACCCGGCGAGTAGCACCAAGACCACTTGGACCTTCGCTCACGGCAACGGCTTCATCGGTGCCGGATGGATGGGGGAAGATCCGCGCTCGAGTCGACTGCTGATTGCTTTTCAAGAATCCGTTGTCAACGCCTCACTCAACTCGGCCTGTAAGTCGCTCACGCTTGTCAACGACACGGACTTTCTCGACGAATTGCCGGTGTTTGGTCAATTCAGTGCCGATTCGATTCTCTTTGCTCCCGGAGTCGGCGTAGCGACGGCGCCGGGCAATCCAGGGATCGTCATCGAAGGCGGCGTGACTTACTTTCGCGCCAGCGAAGCCGCTCACAATCAAGATCTCAATGGGGATGGCGACAAGAGCGATTTTATTGCGGTGCGGAACTCGCTCACGGCCTGCGCGCCGGTCGCTATGGCGGTCACGACCAATCCCGCTTCCGGCGATGGCGTATTGATCACCGATGGAGGCGCGAGCGCCGCCATTATTGGTTCGGAGGCGGATTCGGGGATCGATTTCAATAACAACGGAAATGTTGGCGAAGAAGTGCTGCTGTTCTTTCGCATTCCCTAGCCCGGATTATTCATGAACCGCGAGGCAAAACGCCTCGAATTGGTTCCTGCTGGCACTTTGCAGATACTTGCCCCCGCAGACGACCTTGTAAGGTCGTCGAGGACGTCAGTATCTGCAAAGTGCCAGCAGGAACCAATAGACCGGCAGTGCCGGTCGTTCGTGGTGTTTGGTCCGCGTGTTCATGATTAATTCGGGCTAGTGGAAAGCGGCAGGCGCTATTTTGAAGCGTGTTGGAATCGTAGACTGCGCTGCGTGAAGCCCATCAGTCGATCCCTCCCGATTATCGCGCTCATCTGCGCCACCCTACTCGCCGAACCCGCGCGTGCGGACGCTTGGCTGTTGTTCCAAAACCTGATCCGGAGCGGACCGATTGAGGTTCAGGTTCCCGAGGGCGAGCTTGCTGAACGCTGCAGAGTTGCTGCGCAAAATCTAAGCGCGCGGACCAACCTAGAAGCAATCGTGCTTGCTCCGGGAGACGCTCCGAATCCAAGTCGGCCACGTATTGTGATGGGCAATTTTGAAACGCCCGGAATTGAACCCTTGCTCGAGGCTCTGAAGCTGACGCGGCTTGAGAACGGTGGATTTAAATACAGTGGCAAGGGGTACGTGCTGAAGGGCGACTCGCTCGTGGCGTGGTTCGAAGATCCCGAGCGTCCTGGCTTGCCGCTCGCGCTCTACTTTTCGCAAGACATCAACGACTTGATTCCGTACGTGACGGATTTGATGCCACCTTCGAACCCTGCCGTGATTTGTTACCAGAGCGGCGACATCGTTTTTGAGGGCAAGCTGCTCGTAAATGGCAAGCGAGTTGCGCAGAGCGAACTGAGTTCGTGGGGTCAGGTAAAGAACTACCTGAGCAAAAGCACAAGCGATTGGAACTTGAAAAGCAAGTCGTACTTGCCGCCAGGAATTGACGAAGCACGACGCTCCGATTATGTCTCCCGAGCTTGGCAAGCGCGCGTCCGTGCCGAAGGTTTACTGGGAACTGAAAATGGTCGCCTCGGGTTGCGACTTTTCTTCCACGCCCATCTCGAAGACCTTTACGAAATCACCCACCGCCGAGCCCTCTCCGTAGCGAACTTCTTCACGCCAGGGGCTCACGTCTTGCTGGCGCCTGGCGTTCCCGATGACGGAGGCTCGGCCGTCATTGAAGCCTACGCTCAAAAAATGTTGGGCCCGCCCGCCGCAGATTGGATGCGCGAAGGGTTGAGTGTCTTGGCAGCGGATTCGTGGTGGGGGCGAGCCTTGGACGATCACCTCGCGCGTTTGGCCTACGCTGGAATCGCACCATCGATCGCGGAGTTGATCGATCCTGCTGCTGATTTAAATTACTCGGAGCATTTGCGTGCGCCGCTGCGCGCGCTCTTGTTCAAGTTAGCCGTCGCGAACACCGAGGGATTGCGCGGAGCTGATCTTTGGACTGGCGAGCGACCGTTTGTAGTGAACTCGGAATTGGAAGCGGCCTTCGCGACGCATTTAGAAACTGCCGCGGCTGCCTTCGTCGCTCCAAAGCTGTCAATTGAGCTAAATGACTACCGTTCAGGCTTCGCGTTAGAGGCGGAGCAAGAAACGGGAGCTCGCGTGCGGCCGGGAACTTTTGGCTACGGATCGCGCGGCTCCGATCGGGTGATCGAAGAGCTTCACGGTTTCGGCGCCAATTCCGTCGTGCTGTCGACCAGGGCCTTCATGGAGAACGAATGGCCAGCCCGCCCCGACGCTCCTATCGATTTTCGACGCAAAGCCACGTCTAGCGATGCCGCGATTGCCTCGGCGACTGGCAAGGCCCAGCAACTTTCGATGCGGGTTTTGTTACAGCCTCATTTAATCACGAGTGCCAGCGGCAACTTGGGTGGTCGCAAATCATGGAGTGGTGCGAATAGTTTTGAGAGGCTGTTCGTCGAGTACGAACGCTTTGTCGAGCACTACGCCTTACTCGCGGATCTCTTGGGATGCGAAATCTTTTGCTTGGGAACCAGTTTGAAGGCGGCGATGGATTTCGTTCCAGACCCCAAGCGCAAGAATGTCAATTTGGATGCCTTCCAGGAGAAACGCGAGCGTTGGCGCTCTATATTTGTCCGAGCGCGCAATTGCTTTAGCGGGGGATTGACCTACGCAGTTCGAAGTGCTCCTCACGACTTCGCAATGAATAGCTTTCAGCTGTGGGAGCTGTTCGATTTCGTATCCGCTGAACTGTTTCAACCTCTTCAAAGCGGAACCTCGTCGGGTCGAACTGAACGCAGTCGTCTGGAACGGCAAATCCTCTCGATGACGAAGTTCGCCGAAAGCGTTGAGCTCCCGTTGTTGATCTTATCGGTCGGTTTTCCCGCCACCGACCAATCGGCTTTCAAACCGAGCGAACCAGGCTACGCTGCGAAGGACGCAGTCATGGGAGGTCAAGCGAAGTTGTATGAAGTGCTCGGTCAGGTGCTGAACGATCTGCGTGACGATCCGGCGCTGGTGGGAACTTACCTTTGGAGCGTATCGACCAACCCACTTCGTCGAGGCACAACAGATCCTGGTTATACGCCGCTTGGAAAACCGTCAGAAGAGTGGCTTCCGGCGATTTTCAGGCGCTGAGGCTCGAGTGTCCGATACGGTCCATCAGGATCCAGCGTCGCTTCCCGTCACCAGTTTGTCGGGAGTCGGTTCCGTGCGAGCAGAACGCTTGGCAAAGCTTGGCCTGTCGAACTTACGAGACGTTTTGCTCTTCGTTCCACGACGTTTGGACATTTACGAAGAGCTCGAATCATTGAGCGGAATTGAATCGCTGATCGGTCGGCGAGTGCGGCTCGGTGGGGTAGTCACGAGCATGAGCATGTTCCGTCGGGGATGGAAGCAATCGGTGTTGCGTGTACGACTGCAAGATGAGGACGAGCACGTCGATTTGGTGTTCTATAACCAAGGTTGGATGCGCAAGCGTTTTACGCGCGGCGATCAAGTTTGGTGCGAGGGATTGTTGGTGAACTCCAAAGGCGCTGCGATTGTTGCTCCTCGTCTAATCGAAGCTGCGGACGAGCCGAATGAGCCCACGGTGATCTATCCCTTGACCGATGGTATCGGACAAGTCTACTTGCAGAAGCTCTGTCGTAGTGTCAGTGATGAGTGGGCAGGCAGTTTGGAGGAGCCGCTCGCTTTGAAGAAGCTCGCTGAATGTTCCCTGCCGGCGTTACCGGCGGCCGTTCTAGCTGTTCATCAACCCACAAGCGCGCAGAGCTTTCGCGCGGCGCGTCGTCGGTTGGCTTTGGAACCATTGCTTAGCTTGCAGGCCCGATTGACCGAACGTCGCCTCAAGCGAGTCATCGGTCGGGCGACGAAAGTTCGCGTTCACAAACGAGAGGTGGAGCAAGTCCTCTCGCTGTTCCCGGCGCCTTTCACCAAGGGCCAGCGCGAGATTGCCGAAGAGTTGACCGTTGAACTCT
>JBLINP010000127.1:0-11866 GCA_047639415.1 Planctomycetota bacterium
GAGCGCCGGATCGAAAGGCGTGTCGACTGTGACGACCGAACCCGAAATGTCGAATCCCGAAATCTGGCGAACTTGCTCAATGCCGCCGGCTGTCGCAACGTCACCGAGAGTCGGAAGAGTGAGTAGCATAAATCCATCGGGCCCGAGTTCCACCGCACTGGTTTCAGCCGTGAGACCCGACATCAATTCGGTCACCGCGACACCGTTCGGTCCGCCAAGAGTCAGAGCCGTAAGTTCAAAGGTTCCGTCGCCTGCATCACTATCGGTGAGCGCTACCAAACGAGTTCCGTCTGGCGAAATTGCGATCGACCGGGGTTGCAGCAATTCGCTCTTCGTTAGATGCGTGACCACTAACGTCGAAAGGTCGATCTCTAAAACTCCCGAGGCGGAAGCCGACGTGGAAGGAGATGCTTCCGCCAAGTAGAGGCGATCGGCGCGGGTTGGATGAAGCGCGAGGCCCCAAGGCTTGCCGAAACCTCTCATGACGGGAACAGCGATCGAAGGAACGCCCCCCGGTGTGTTCACGTTCACGCGCACGAGTGCGTCACCGACGGTCAGGTAAGCCGTGCTTGCTTGCGTGCTTTTTATCGCTCGAACCGCGCCCATTACCGGTGCGGCAGAGGCCGGCAACAACTCGTTCGAGGCACCTGTATTGAGATCAACATTCAGAACGCTCCACGCGCTGCCATCACCGACGGCGAGCAAAACGCTGCCGGGTACGCCGCGCTGATAATCCATCGCGAAGGGCGAGCCTTCCGAACCACTCGCAACTGTTTTGAGTTCCGCGCCCGTGGACACGTCCATCTCGCGCAACCGCCAAGTACCGAACACTTCGCTGTCGAGCAGTAGAACGGAGGGGCCGGCCGCAATTCGAAGCACGGCGACGGGGTTCGAGAGTGTCCAAGCGTTGCCCGTCGGTTCAGGCAGATTGAGTTCGCGCAAAATTTCCAAGCGATCGCCGATCAAGCCCGTCGTAATGGCGCCCGCTGCTGAAGAGCCCAAAGCCGGTAGTCCGACTTTGTCTCCATTCGGATCGTCGATGGGTTCAAGGCGTCGCAAACGTCCCGCGTAGAGTGCGCGGTACTCCTCGGCGATTTGCAATTGACGGCGCTGGTCCGGGTTGGACAAAGCGAGACGAAGCACATCGGTGTCGGTCGGTAACACGGGAAAGCTTCCACTTTCTTCGCGCCACTGCAACGCAAACGCGACTGCATCACTTTCAGCATCCGCAACCATGAATGGAACCGGCAATCCGCGGCGACCATCGGTATTGGCCAAGATGCTTGAATCGCCAACCGTCGCAATTGCTGATTTATTGTTGTCGAAATCGATCGTAGTCGTGGTGAACGACGAGCCCGAAACGAGATCATCTTCAACGCTCAAGCGCATCGTCGCGGAAAAATCCGTCGTGCCTTCGTCGGCGAGGACATCCCAGAAGAACGTCAGGTTCGAACCGGTCGGATCGCCAGGCATGTTCGTAAAGGCGAAAGCCGGTGTGGGGTCGCCAACCGACAATCCGAAGGGTCGAGCCTTTTTAAAGCCCGCATCGGGCATATCTCCGACAATGTCGTATTCGATGCCGATGTTGACTAAATCAAACGTGCTATCTGAAACGACGATCGGAAAATTGAAAACGCCGGAGACTTCATTCACCGGTAAGGATCCCATCGGCGCAATGACGGGCGCATCGTTTCCGAGGTCAAAGCTCGGGTTGGAAGCCGTTGCTGCAACCACGCTGCCTTCAAGCACCTCGCAAGTTGCCGCGAAACCCGGCACGTAGGCCGCGGAACCTAAGTCGGTGAGGTAATCCCATAGGAGGACGTGGTCGACACCCATGTTGGTGGCGTCGAGGTTTTGATCCGATCCGGGAACCACCAGAGTCATGGGCTCGAAAACCGAAAGCCCCGGCCGTCGAAAGGTCAGCTCAACCCGCTGTGGATCGCCCTCGTTGTCAAACAAACGAAAGCTCACCATCGCAGGAGACTCGCGGCCATCTGTCACGCTCAAGGTCATGACTGCCGCCGCCGCGTTGTTATCGAGCGCCATGATTCCCGTGGTTACGGGAATGCCCTGCAAGAGGTCATCCTCAATCGAAACGCGCAAAATAGCCTGCACATCGTTCGTTCCCGTATCGAACAGCGTGTCCCATTCGAAGGTCAGGTCGACGCCAGTGCGAAGTGCCTGCACTGCCGGGAACGCATAGGTCGGAGTAGCGGTCATAACCGACAAACCCGTCGGACGGGCCAGTTGGAAGCCGAGGTCAGGGACGTCGCCGATAACGTTGTACTCGACAGCGACGTTAACCAAGTCGTCCGAACTATCCGCGATTTGTAGCGGAACCGACACCACGCCTTTCGAAGGACCGTTGACCGTCGTCACGTTGACGACTTCGGGACTGTCGTTACCGAGTGATAGGTTGCTCACGGTTGCCGTCGAGAGAATGCTCTGAATACCGTCGACGATATTGGCACGTACTTCGATGCCCTCTTCGAAATCGGAACCAACGTCCGCGTCGAAATCCCACAGGAAGGTATGCGCGGTTCCTGCGGAGTCGGCAGCCAAACTGCTGAGGTCGGGCGATCCCGTCAAGGTCAGTTCAATCGGAGTCGCTTGGCCCAATCTGAAAAAGATCAGTTGGATGGAAGTTGGATCGTTCTCCGCGTCCGTCAACATGAACGAGACGATCGCTGGCGACTCTCGTGAATCGAGGACACTAATCCCGCCAATCGTGGCCATCGAACCACCACCTCCACCGATCACGCCGGGATCTCGGTGGTTGTGACAACCAAACAGGGGAAGAATCAGAAGACTCGCGAGAACGAAATGCTGTCTACACAGGCGCATGGGGAGATCCACTCTTGAAAAAGGCACAGCCGGATGTGAGCCCGAATCGAGGGTTCTTCATTCACCCGGCAATGATCACTTAATAATAGCAGATCGTATTTGCAGTTAGATTCGTTGCTTGGATCTACTTTGGGATCCCCTTGTTTACCGTAGAAGACCTAATCTGCGAGGTGCGCGAAATCGAGCACTCCGGCGTCCGAGTGGACTAAAAGAGCGCTCTCAGATACCCCTAATAGTTCCAGCCGAACCCCAGCACAAACCACAGGTTCGTGTCATTCAAGCTGTTCTGCGCGAGACGAACACTCAGATCTGAATTCAGCACATCGGAAATGCTCATCCGCCCGAAGGCCCGGAAGTGCTCGTCTCGCTGATAGGTCACGGTTCCGGAGGCGAGCAGGTCCGAAATTCCGCTCGAGCTCGCGTCGTAATAAAACTCGGTTTGTCCACTGCCCATGTATCCGACGTCCAAGGCGAGATCGGCAGAAAGCGCACGATCGAACTGCACTTTGGGATGAAAACCAACTCGGACGTACAGGTCTCGCGCGTTTTGAAAGTCGTAGTAGAAAACCGCTCCCGGTCGCAACCACATATCGGTGTACTCCCCGGCAATGAACGCTTCTGAAGTTCCAGCTGCCAACGTATTCGGGAAGTTGTAGCTCGCGACGCCGGCACTCACATTAACCGCATTGAATGTCTGACTCCACTGCGCGCCAGTATCGAGCCGGCTGAAGCGCATGTCGTTGGCCGTTTCAAGAGCGCCTTCTCCTGGTTTTCCACCTCCGTCCAAGTAGCCCCAAGCGTAACCGCTAACGGTGCTACCGTCACCGCGAGCCAAGCTGATGCGGCCCTGCGCTTCCACGCCATAGCCGTCATTCATCTGCAAACCGCGAAAGATGTAACTGTTTGCAACGGCGACTTCGACATCGCTGCTGCTGGATTTCACGGCTCGGCAACTCGTCAAAGACAAGGCGAGCAGAATGGCAGCAATCGGGAGGCGGTGATTCATCACGGAAACAATGCTGGGGAGGAAACTTTGATGCAAGGTACGAATCGGTGTTGAAGTGGTTCGTGAGCTAATTGAGACATTCATTCGATTCATACGGGCTGGTCGCGACAGAGCACAGGGTGAACCACCCCGCTAATTAGATCGAAATTGAATAAAGGGCGAACTGAAATAGCTCGCTGACACTGGATCGAAGGATTCGATCCAAATCTGTGCTTCCACATCCCTATCACCCGCAAGTGAAAGCGGAGCGTGCGGCGGGATTCTGAACTCGATGAAATCATCTCCAACCAGAATCAAATCTTCGCGTGCGAGCACTCCAATTCCCCCAATCGAGTTCGAATACAAACTGAGTTCGAACTTGCCGTTCTCATTCAAATCCGAGACCAAGCCCGTGAGCTGCTTGCCGGTTTCCGGAACGGAAAGCTCGAACCTAAAGATGTGGCGGCTTGGATCGGGAATTTCGCCCTTCAGATCGAAACGCATGGAGCTCTCGACCTTCAGAACTCCGTCGCCGTCTATGCCCGCATTGTGAACGGCGTAAAATGCTTCGGCTTGGGGCGCACCTTTCAAACTCTCCGTCTTCCAACTAACGACGGGCAAATGAGCCGACCAATCCTCAACCAAAAACTCGCCAACCAAGCCGGCCTTCATTGCGAAGAACGGCGCTTGCTCACTCTTGAGCACCTGCCGAGTTGCGGGATCGGTTGTAGAACGAAACTCCGCTTCTAAGCGGCTTCCAAGTTCAAGCGCTCGCAAAGCTGTGTCCGGCAATTCAAATTGACCGTCTACCGACGATTCTGAATTTTCGACCGCCTTTGCAATCGGGACAAGCGATTCTGAAACAAAATCCCGAAGCCCATCGCCGGCGGGTGGCGTTCCTCCGCCAGGCTCCGTCGATCCCGTCGAGAATAAGTACGTCAGATTATTGGAGGGGTTGCCCGCCAAGTCGAAGATGGTTGTATTCGCCAGTTGAACTTGAATTGTTGAAGACGCTGGCAAACTACCCGATTCAGATATGAACTCGAGAATGCCGGTTTTGCCGTCTAGCGAAGTGGTTACGCGCGTAGTCCCAGGCAAGACTCGAAGCGGTGATCCAGCTCCAATCAAAAGTCTCGAGTTACCCGACAAAGCCTCGTCGTACTCGACTCGAATGATTTGGTTCGTCGGATTGCCGTTCGAATTTGCGGGCGGATCGAAGCTCCCCGTATCGACGACCGGGGCAGTCTGGTCAAAAGGCAATTCAACTACGAAAGTGACCGGCGGAGACGTGAAAGTCGTTCCGTTTCCGTCGTCAACGATGACCGTCAGCTCGCCAGCGGTGGCCATCGGCGGGACATGGACATCGAGGCGCAATTCGTCGGCGGCTTCATCGGGTCCGTCGATTGCTGCGTCACCATCAGTCGCACCGGTGGGGTCCCCGTCACCGAATCCGAAGCTCACGACGGGCATGAGTCCACTACCCACGTCAAAGAGGTTTTGCCCGGAGATGATCAGAAGCGTGCCGTCGTTTGAATCTACGCCCGGCGTCGAAGTGCCCGGATTGCCGGAGCCGACCTCCACCAAATTTTCGACCAACAAGTCGGGATCGTCGTCGATCTGAACCGCGTCGATGCGAGGGATGATCACGAAGGAATCCATGACTGCGCCCGGATCGAGTTGAACCACTCGAGGTCCGGGCGGCTCGTCACCTTTGATTACCTGGATAGTGAAAGTGAACTTGGTTGCCGACTTCGTGGTGGCCTCAAGCGTTTGCGCATCAAACGTAAGCGAAGCAATATCGAGATTGATTCCGTGGAGGGTCACGATGGTTCCGACCGTGCCCAGCCTCGGCTCCATCACGTCGATACGCGGATTGAAGAGAGTCGAAGTCCCCGTTCTATAGGTCAATGAACAAGCGGCTGCCAGCGCCATGCCGTCGGTATTCTCAGCCGAAGTTGCGACCGAAATCACGACATTGGAATTGATCGGGAGCGGTGCATCCGAGATGAAAAATGCGTCGGTGTGAAACACTCCTCCGCCCATGTCGACGAGCTCCGCCACGATCGTGCCCGAAATATCCGCAGCCACACTATCATCGCCGGTCGCGACAACGGTGATCGCTGATTGCAAGGAAGACAAACTCATCTCTCCCGTAAAACGAAGTCGAACGCGCTCGTTTGTTTCGATTCCCACGGAACCTGCTGTCGGTTCCGAGTTCGCCAAATCGCAAGTTGGCGCGACCAGCAGAACCGTCGGCAAATCAATGTCGATCGTAGTTGAGGGATAGGTCGGACGAGCGCTGTTCGAAGCTACGGCGAAAATCAAATCCCGATCCGTGTATGCAGTTGCAATCAGGTCCGTGCAGTTCAACGGAATGGGCACATCCTCAATTCGATAAATGCCCTGAGAGTTAGTGAATCCCTGAAAGCCGCTATTCGTGACGACTCGAATGCCTGCTCGACTAACAGGAGTCGTGCCATTCAGGATCTGCCCGGTGACAATCGTGGTCGGAGGCGGTGGACCCGGTGCAACCACGATTCCCGATTGCTCAATACCATCAAAATTCAGTGTCACGGCCTGCACGCCGTCGAAATCGACGTCCAGGACTCCGGCCTGCTCCCAGGTTCGCGACAAGTGACTAAACGCGAGTTGCGGAGAGGTGAAGACGTTCGATAAGCCGTTTACGTTCGGGTAGTCAATTTCAAGTTCGTTCGGATTATTATTCGAAAAGACGAAATCAAAGCCTGCCGGATACAGCTGGTAATAGACCTGACTCGTACGACTCTCGCCATCCGCGTCGATGTGTGCGGCTGGTAACTGGTCGGCCCGGATAATGGCCATCTCCACGAGCACATCTAGGCCGGTGTTACTCGTGTCGTCATCAATGCCTAGCTGCGTCAGAGTGAAACCGAAGAACCTCATTTGGGTAAAAGCACGCACCTTGAAACCCATGTTCTCAAGCCCGGGCACCACAGCCGATCCCAGATTCTTCGGGTCGACGCGAAACTGATAAACTTGATCGCTCGCGTTGGCGTTGGAGATCAGCATGCCCCCTTCAACCACCGGCGCGAAAATGACCAGCGGCAATTCCATGTTCGCCGACGTAACCTCAACATTTCCGATATGAACGGTACGGAGATTAGTCGCCGGATCGTTCGAATCCGGAGTCGGTGGAGTGAAGGTGAAGCGATAGTTACCCGGAGGAAGTCCTTCGACTTTATACCGCCCCGATTCCTCGCTCCTTGTCGTGAACGCGGACTGAATTTTGGTTCCGTCCAAAAAGATTACGATGTCGACGACCGGAGCCGGACCTGCGACAGAAATGATCTGCCCGGTTACGGCGACTGAATCGACCGTTGTATCCGCGCCTTGCGGAACGATCGTCGTCAAACCGTTGTCCCGCGCCGTGCAACTCGATGTGAGAACCAGCGCAACCGCGAGTAAGACGCTACGAAATGGGGAGAGCGTGAGGCTCATGCTTTGGGAAACTTCAATCGGCAGAAACATGGATGGAGAATTCGGAAGCGGGCAGGCACCACGCATGGTCTAAGTCAAACCCAGGGTAGGAACAAGACAGGGGCTTAGAGAGCCACCCCGTACTCGTCGGAACCCTCGATGATTGGATACTGGGGGCCGCCAGGAGCACCAACGCTGTGCTTCCAAGGATCAGGGCGAGAAATCGGTCCGATCACCAAATGACTCACCGAGATCGCGGCTTGATACCGCGCGGCGTGAATGATTTCGCTCAACATCAGCACTACGGATGAAAGTGCGAAAATCATAGCCACAGATTTCATTTCTGAATCTGCACCCAGGCCATCCTCCATCCAGGCATGCACGAAGGAGGCGATGAAGACGATGAATGCTTCGATCAAGAGCAACAGGATCATCGGCCGTAATGTTTTGATCGGATGTCGAAGCATCGTGAACAGGGTGCACAGGCCGGCCCAGACACTTGATGATGCGTCGTGCATCGCCAGGCGTGTTCGGGTGAAGACAGCCCACGTCAACAGAAGCGCCATCAAGATTGCGTGTAAAGCGTCTTGCACCCACACCACTTGTCTCGCGGTCAACTCGTCGGGCAGTTCTTCCATGCGTTCTGCCGAATACTTGGGACCGACGGAAGCTCCTTGAGCTTCAACTTCGGGCAACTGCAGGTAGCTCGTCTCGACCAAGTTGTGCCAGGGTTCGTAGTAAACGACACGCTGTATTACCGCCGCGCAGAGCATGACCAACAGAAAGACTCGTGTGAATCTCCAGAAGTGGCGCACACCGCCGTGGAAGAAGCGCCTCACGGAGTGACCGGCGGTGCGCTGAAAGAACACTTGCAGCCAGCCACCAGCTGTGAAGATGCCCATCAGAACTGCGAGTAACGCTGAACCGGCGCTGATGATGGCAACCGATGACTTCAGCTCACCGCGCTTGCCGGCAGAATCGATTACGAAATTCGTGTCGAGACTCTGAATCAACGAACCGGGTTCGTAACTGCTTCCGATTGCGCCCGCGAAAGTGCTATGCGTCAGCATGCCGACGGGCAAAGCAAGCGCCATCACACCTAAGGTCGTGAGCAACCAGAGCGGAACGCGACCAAAAGCAGCGCGTAGTGACGATTGGAAAATCGGTCCTTCAACTTTTTCTTCGGATGTCATTGCATCAGCCTCCCATCCTAGAAAACCATTGAATTACGCGTGACGCTTGTGAAAACGCACGTTCGGACCAACGCCACGGCGCGACCTTGTCGCCACTCTCAAACCACTGATTGTTCGACATATCACTATCGAGCCAAATCTTGTGATGTGGGTCGATTCTCACCGAAACGATCTTTGATTGACTGCTCCATTCGCGCTTCGTCCAGGGCCGTTCGATTTGACTCTCCCGACTCCACACGAATTCCTCTTTCTCACCGTTCTCGAAATCGACGCGGACGTCCAGCGGCAAGTACAGCGTGCCATCGTGGCGCAAAACAACTTCGGAAACCCACGGCGGTCCATCTTCTTCCGCCTCATCCTCGCCAGCAGCACCATCGGCCTCCGCAACTTCATCCTCGGACTCCTCGTCATCAACGGAACCGATCATCACGAACTCGCCCGTTTCGTCATCGGCAAAATACCCGTGCGGCTTCGATTCACGCGCCTGATTTACCTTCACCGACCAATCGCCCATACCCGTACTACGGAAGAAGTCCTCCCAGTACCAACTGAGGTCTTCTTCGACGCCCGAACCTTCTTGGAAGGCCGCGAAGAAATCGTCGGGATAGGGATGCTTATAGCGCCAGGTCTCCGAGTAATGGCGCATTCCGCGCAGGAAGGCCACTTCGCCAACTAGACCGCGCAAAGTGCGCAGAACGACCGCTGGGCGCGGATAGCTGTTTGTGCCGTAACTTGACCCGTCGAGATACTTCCAAGCGGGAGTGTCGATCGGGTCGCTCTCCGGTGCGCGCAGATAACCGCGACGATCGCCCCAACGCGGATCTGAATAACGCGACACAAAGTGCAAGAGCGGTTGATCGCGCCAGTACTTAAGGAACCCCGACGCGCGGAAGGGTTGGATGGAATACTTGCTGAATGGAATTGAAATTTCGTTGCCCGTCAGAATGTTGCCGAGCTTTCCAGAACTAGGCAAAGCAGCCACTCGCTCACCATCAATCGGATAACCCGCATAGGTCGTGGTCGTTCGACTCGGACCGTAAACGCGCCACATGACTTCGCTGTCCGTGTAGGAGTTGAAGCCTTCATCCATCCATGCGCCTTCGAACTCATTGTTGCCCACCAAGCCGTACCAGAATTGGTGACCGGCTTCGTGAACCGTCACGCTCTCGGGCGTGTACATATCCGGCGTCGTGAACATGCGCGTTCCAGCCGTAAAGATGGTCGGGTACTCCATTCCGCCTGCTCCGCGGCCGCCCCAAGCAGGGTCGACAACGGTGATCTCGCTGTAGGGATATTCGCCCCACCACAAGCCATAGAAAAAGAGCGCGGCTGCAGTGGCGTGAGCATGTCGCTCCGCTTGATCAGCGCGTTCCGGTTGTATTAGCACCCGAATATCCACGTTGTGCAGCGCCAAATCCTTCTCTGGACCAAAAGCCCGTTTGGCCATCTCCATGTCTTTGGGGAATTGATTGGCCCAAGTCGAAGAGCGGAATGTCTCGCGATGAACGATGAAGTTGGGATCGGCCGTCCAAGTGAAGTCGTGCACCTTCGCCAGATTGCCCGTGCGATCGACGTGTCGTTGATCTTCGAGTGAAGGCGCGATCATGTGCACCATCACGCGCTCGTCGCCCTTGAGCTCGGCGGTCACAATTACACCCGACCCGCCAACACGCGGCTCAACTCCGCCATCGCCGAGATACTCAGCCGGCAAATCAAGAGTCACGTCATACGTGCCGTAGTCCGAATAGAACTCCGTGTTCGCATGAAACTGGTGCGTGTTCCAACCGCTACCACCCTCGTAGACGCCCAACTTCGGAAACCATTGAGCCACCAACATGAAATCGCCCTTGGTACCCGTTCGTCTTCGAACGCGAGGCAATTGCGATTCCCACTCGATGGCCAGTTCGATCGTCTCGCCGGGCTGAACCGGTGTCGGTAGCTGTAGCTCAAAGACCGTTCGATCTTCCTCGCGTTGATCGTCAGGAGCAATAAAGGTCAGCGTTGAAAAGAGGTCCTGCTCTTCGCCCTCGGTCTCCGATAAGAGCTTGGCGCCGGTAATGCGAGACCAACCCCAACCGTCCTTCAGCTTGTGCCCGCGCAACTTGCCCTTCGCTTCATGCAAGTGAGTCGAGCGATTGTTCGAGAAGGCGTTGAGGTAGAGATGAAACTGCACCGTCGAAACTTCGTCGGTGCTGCCATTCGTCCAGCGCACCGTCTCGTTCGCCGTCAATTGTTTCGTTTGACCGTCGAGCCGCGCGTGAATCTCGTAATCGACGCGATTGGATCCAGAGGCTTGCTCCGAATCCGCCTGTCCGGCCGTCGACACTGCCAGCAGAGTCGCTAGAGCGCCTCCGTAAACGATTTTTCGGAAACTCGAGACCTCTCGGCGCCCATTTTCCGACCCAACCCAGTAACCTAAGTCCATAACTACAGCGCCCTTACGTTGCCTAATCACGCCGAGAGGGTCAGGGCGCTCCCAAAGATTCTAGAAGATTCTCCTCAGGTCCGCACCGGACCATCCGATAAAGAGCCCGGTGAATCTCCCCTTCAATCATTGGGAGTACTGATATGGAACTGAATCGCATACCCAATTCTCGCAACGACCCGCGTCTCTCCTATGAGGAAACGCGCCGTGAAACGCAATCTGGCGATAGCGACCGCGTCCGTGGTGCCCGCCAGGCCCTCGTACGCCTTTCTGAGCTGCGGGCCGCCCAACTGAGGAGAGGCCGTGGCAATTCGAACGAAGCTCATATCGAGAAAACCCGGGACGCGCACAAAGGCGCCGACCAGATTGAGATCTCGAATCGCGCGCGCATCATGGCGAGTGAGCACGAGCACCTCGCTTCGAGTGACACGGATAGTGCACGCGAATCCAAGGTCGCCGAGCTGAAAGCTCGTATGGAGCAGGGCGGAATCAATACGCCCGAGGCACTTGAACGTGCGGCTGCCGGCCTCCTCGGCTCGCGCAACGGCTAGACGCTCGATACCGAATCAAGACGGAGTTTGGAGAGCGACTGTTCGCACTCCAAACTGCGTCTTTTTTAGTTAACCGCGAAGTCACGCACGCTCGCGAGCTCTGAAATTCACGTTGCGCAATCGGCGACTGCTTGCGCCAAGCATTGATCCCGTACGCGGTGAGTCCGGTTCGTTCGAAGAACTAGCGCTGCGTGAGATTGAGACGAACTCGCCTTCGTCTAGCCCGAATTATTCATGAACACGCGGACCAAACACCACGAACGACCGGCACTGCCTGTCTATTGTTTCCTGCTGGCACTTTGCAGATACTGGCGTCCTCGACGACCTTACAAGGTCGTCTGCGGGGGCAAGTATCTGCAAAGTGCCAGCAGGAACCAATTCGAGGCGTTTTGCCTCGCGGTTCATGAATAAT
>JBLINP010000128.1:0-11586 GCA_047639415.1 Planctomycetota bacterium
ATCAAATACCTCGCTATCGAAAACGGGTTGATTTGCAGCAACAACCAAGGCTCCGTCTGGTTTGAAAACTGCAACATCTCAGTTCCCGCCGAGTCCGCGATTAAGAGCGACATCATCGATATCGACAATTGCAATTCGATCGCGTTCACGGATTGCTCGTGGTTTCAACTCGACTCTTCCTTCTCGCCCTTCAGTGGCCTTTTCGGTGGCGGTCAAATCGGAATGAACGTCGATCAATCCGAGGTACACCTCTTTGACTGCCTCGGATCCGGAGCACGTGGCGGTAGTACTGGAGGATCTGGAACCGACGGTTTACCCGGAGGCGTCGCACTTGCCCTCGCGGCCTCGACCGTCAACCTATCGGGGACCAACCTAACTGGCGGCTCAGGCGGCCCTGGGCTGAACACCACTACTGTATGCGGCAATGGCGGCGACGGCGCCGCTGCCATTGCCGTCAATGACATGAGCAGCCTCGTTCGCAATTTTGATTCGACATTGCAAGGAGGATTGGGCGGGCCGATCGATCTCAACGTAGGCGGACCCTTCAATCCCGTCTGTGTTGAGGGACTAGACGCCGTTGCCATCGATGGACCCGGGGCAGCCGACGTTGTCGTCATTCCTGGCTTTCGACGCTCAGCGCGATTCACGGGCACCGGCATTCTTCCCGAAGGCCAACCCGCGAGCCTAGTTCTCGAAGGCCAACCCTTTGACTTAGTGTTTTGGGCCGTTGGAGTCGCCCAAGATCACGTCTACTTCCCTACCTTCAATGGCTCGTCACTCATCACTCCGCTCAAGCTCTTCAAACTCGGCTTCCTATCGGCGGCAGGAAAGAAAACCGTCCCGCTCGTTCCCGGCGATGTCACGATTCCGGGCCAAGCCATCAATTTGGTCACGCAGGGTTACTTCTTCGACTTGAGTTCGGATGCGTTCGTCAGCAGTCCTTCTGCCGTTGTCATTGTCGACACGAGCAGTGACTTCATCGATGGATGTGCGACAACCATCTTCGTTGATGATGATGCGCCGGGCGACCCGGGACCCGGCGATAGTGACGTCAGCGACCCGCTCGAAGATGGAACCGTGCTGCGCCCCTTCGATTCCGTTCAAGAAGCGTTGAGCAGCGTCATCCTCATCGGAACTGTGATCGAGATGGCCGACGGTTTGTACCAAGGCACAGGCAACGTAGACATCAATCCGGTGACCGGCACTCACGTTCGCATTCAAAGCGCAAACGGTCCGGACAATTGCCACGTCTTTGTCGGCGGAGGTAATCGCGGCTTCGTTTTTGACAACGCTACAGATGTGCGCGCGGACGGCTTGAGCGGCGTTCGGATAACCGGTGCAACCAACAGCGGCTTGGCTTTACTGAGCACTACCGCAACGATCGACAATTGTGTCATTGAAGGAAATTCGGCTTCGAACGGCGGTGGAATCTTCATCACTGTCGGTTCGCCGCTCATTCAAAACACATTCATCCGCAGCAACCTGGCCACGAATAAGGGCGGCGGTGTTAACTCAGTCAACGCGTCCCCTGAATTTCGAAACTGCCAAATTACGAATAACGCAGGCATTGTTTCCGGCGGTGGAATCAACTTCGGTGGATCGCTAAGCATGAAGATTCACAATAGCACCGTCGCTCACAACTCAGGTGGCGGGATCAACTTTCAATCTTCGGTAGGCACGACGCTTCCCCTCGAAGTCTTCAACTGCAACATCTGGGGCAATACGCTCGAACCGCAAATCGAATTCCTCTTCGGCGAACTGCAAATCCCCTATAGCAATGTCATGGGTGGCTTAGCCGGCATCGTCAACGTAGCCGGTACCCTGAACGCAGGTCCTGGCTTGATCGATGTCGATCCGCTCTTCGTAAACCCCGCGGGTTTCGACTATCACCTATCTCCGGGCTCGCCGTGTGAAGACGCGGGAGACCCGAGCTACGTGCCGCTACTGGGCGAAACGGATATCGATGGCGAAGCGCGCGTGCAAGGTGTCGCAATCGACTTGGGTTCCGACGAGCTTTAGAAGACCACCTTCACTTACGAGTGGAGGTGGTTGGCGCTGAACTAAACTTGCAAAGCGCGCGTTAGGCTGAACTCGAGATCGCCGCCAACAACGCGAGGAAACCGAAGACCTCGTCGTTCTTACGACCTCTGCCCTTCCGTTCAAGGCGCCTTCTTCGCGATCGCCTCCGTCGACGATCCGCCGCACTCGTCTTTCGACGACTGACTTCTTCGAGACCTCCCTTTTTGATGAAGGCTCCGATCTCTTGAAGCTCTTCCTCATCAAACCAAAAGCCGTGTCCTTTACATTCGTCGATGTAAATCGATGACATGAAAGCATAAGCCTTGCGGCGCATCACTCGCTTGCAAACTGGACAGCGCAAATTCGGACCGCGCGACGCTTCTGCATCTGCCGCGCGTTCACGACGAGTCCTCACGCCGAATTGAGTACGTGCTCTGGTCAACGACTTCCATTGGCGTGGATCGGCCTTGTCTTCACGCTTCGCCGTGAAAATCTTGAACTGATCGCGATCCAGCCAAAGCCCCTGACAATTGGTGCACTGGTAAAACCGACTATCCTCAGCTTCGATCAAGACCAAGTTTTCACTACAACGAGGACAGCCCTGATCCGAGATAGCGCGAACTATGGATTCTGGATTGATGTCGACGCCGCAGTTATTGCAAAACTTGGCATTCGTAGCCATCGCACACATGCACTCGGGACACAGAGGTCCGAGGTTCACCGCTTCGAGGTCCACACTTGCATCGCAATAGGAGCAAGTGCCTGCTCCCTCCGCCAAAGCTCCTCCACAATTCGAGCAGTGCAACATCCGCACCTGCTTTGGCTTCATTGCAGGAACCGTGCAAAGCTCACCACAAGCGCATCGGATGCTCGCTCCGGGCGAAAACGTTCCGACGTCGTACTGTCGATGACACTGTTTGCAGGCGATGAGCATAGGCGAGACCAGTAAGGCGCGAGACGCGCGCTTATTCGATTCGATTAGAGCAATACCGACCGAAATGGGCCAGCGCCAACGTTTGCTTTCTAGGAGTCGAAGCTAACGGCGCGTTCTCGCGTCGCTACTCGTTCAACAATACGTGCCCCTTACGCCAAGGACCTTCTTCGAATTGCACTTTGAAACGCGCGTTGTTTCGGCCGTACCCCTCTGCGGAACAGATTGATCGAAAACCCGCTGACGTCCAATCGTCTCGCCAGTACGCAATCTCGCCCTCGAAGAGAAACACGACGAGAATGTATGCATCACTCGCGTCTGCCTTGATCTTCATGTGATGAGGCCAATCTCGCCCGATAACACTCTCTACCGTTCCCTGTCTGGCATAGGGACAAATCACAAACATCTGATCCCATTCGAAATCAAAATCGGCTGCAAAGTCGATGTACTCCGCTCCGGCCTGGAAGCGCTCTTCAAGTTGCGCATCCAACCCCACAGAATCCCATCGAATGGCTCCTCCCTTATAAAGCAGGAAAAGCACCACACACAGAGGGACAAACCAATGGAGCCAAAAGACTCGCATCGTTTTGATCACGCGACCGAGTAGACGTTTGATTGACTGCATGATCGAATCAGAATCTTAGCTGCGGTTCGTGCGGCCGAATGAAACCTAGCTAGCCGTCACACTTCCGACTTGGTGCCCTTGTTCAAACGGCTTCGCACCCAACTCGTGAACTCCTGGCGCTCGCTCTTCATCAGAACGAATTGCCACATGGATAAGATCGAGACGAGCGCCAGTGGGAGCTTTAGACCGATGGCCGTGAGAGAGTACTTACCGGTTACGGCGAAGCTTTGATCGATGAACATCGCCAGAGAACACGCAACGGCTACGATACCGAGGCACAAACCGATGCGACGGTAGTTCATCGAATGCTTCAGGATCATGTGTCGCCCCCATTCGCCGAGTAACGCCAGAACTGCGTAGGCGATGATGGTCGAAACGGCGGCTCCGATGATGCCGTACTCGGGAATCAACCAGAAGTTCAAACCGACGTTGAACGCCAGTGCGATGGCGGCGAGCGCCGAGAGCGAATTGGTTCTCTTCGCCACGTAGAAAGACGTTTCACCGATCGACTTATACAGCGCCCAAAATACGTAGGAACCGGCGACGAGCGGAACGAGCTTGTAAGCCGGTTCGTAGGAGTGACCTTCCGACCAATCGATCGTCAGAATGAGTTCGCGCGCGAAACAGGAGAGCACGATGACCGCGGCTCCGATGATGACTAATAGGTATGTCGTCACCCGCGCAATCAAATCGGTCCGTTCGAGATCGTCTTCCACCGCATAAATCCACGGCAAGAAGATCTGCAGGAAGGGACCGAGGAGCAATTGATTGGCGAGGCGTCCAATTTTGTAACCGATGCCGTAAATACCCGCCGCTCCAAGTCCAACACCCGCTGGCAACAACAACTCGATCAAGCGCAAGTCTGAGCGTTGCAGCGCCAAGTGAAACAGCGCTGCAACGACCAGAGGCGTTGAGTAGATCACGACCGGCTTGAAGATCTTCCAATCCATGCGCCAGCCGATGCGCCCGAGGATTTTGAAAGTGAGCGATGTACTGGTGATAACCTCGCCGACGAGAACGCTCAAAAGAATGCCTTTGACGCCCATGCCCAATCCAAATGGAACGGCTTCCGGCGGCGCGACGAACCAAATTTTAAGCGCAAGCTCGACCAACATCTTCACGGACTGAATGCCGGCGAACAGTCCCGACTGATGATTGATCATCAGGAAACGGAAGCCGGCTTGCGTCGTCATCTGGAACGGAACCAGAAGCAGTGCGAGCGCGAAGACTTGGTTGAGATACTCCTCGGCTAAAACTTCGGTTGGCGCAGCCAGAAGAATTGGACGCAGCGTGTCGCTGAAGAACCAACACACGCCGCAAACCAGCCAAGCCACGCCCGACCCGAGCAAGATGCTCGAACTGACGACGGCGTTTCGATCGCGCTGATTTTTGTGCTCGAAGTAAAAGCGCACCATGCCTTCGAGCGCACTGACGCCCAGCAACTCCAGCGAGAAGGCCAACACGAGATCGATGATCGCGTTCAGCCCCATCTCGTCCTGATGCAGCCAGTCCGTCATGAACGCCAGCATCACCAGGCTGATCACGTTCGCGAATATCGGAACCAAGCTGTATATCGCGCTGTGGCGCAACAAGCTGCCGATTTTGCCGGCGCCTTCAGGCGAAGACGGTTCGGGTGTCTGACGATCGGCGGGCGGCATTTTTCTAGGAGAGCGCACGAGGGCAAGCGTGGCAAACCCTTATCGGCGATCCTTCAGCGGGCCAGCGTAGTTCTCCACGTTTAAATGCGAAAGCGAGCTCGAATCCATGTCCTGGACTCAAACTCGCTTCGGTTCGGAGCCGTTGCTCCGCGCTCAAATCAAAGAATAACTATCGAGCAGCCGGCTCTTCCGAAACCAGGCTGATCTTGTCCTTCTTCTCGCGGAACTCCTCCGCGCTATCCATCGGCTCCTGCTTCGCGGAGATCACCGGCCAAACTTCGGCCAAGCGAGCGTTCAGCTCGGTGAAGGGCTCCCACTCGGCGGGCAACTCGTCCTCGGGGAAGATCGCCTCAACCGGGCATTCGGGCACGCAAGCGCCACAATCGATGCATTCGTCCGGGTTGATGACGAGCGTATTTTCGCCCTCGTAAAAGCAGTCGACGGGGCAAACGTCCACGCAGTCCGTGAACTTGCACATCACGCAGGGATCGGCGACGACGTAGGTCATATTGTGTTCCTAATGGGAATCGAATCTGTACGGAAATGAAGGGCGACGCGGTCGGCCGACAGGCCGGGGGGTGCCACTTTGAGGCCGGGAATTCTACACTTTGAATCGTGAAGTGGGAGCCACTGGCAGGATCGAAAAAGGACGAACATGGCACTTGAGATGAAACCTAGCTGCGAGCGCTGCCAAGCAGCCCTATCCGAAGACGGTTCGGCGCTGATTTGCAGCTTCGAATGCACGTTTTGCCACTCCTGCAACGAGGGGTTCGCCGGAACCTGCCCCAATTGCGGCGGGGAGCTCCTCGAGCGCCCGCGCCGGGTCAAAAAGGCTCAGTAGCCGGCGATCGGTCCGCGGATGATCTTTTCGATCACCCCATCGGGCGACAGAACCAGGGTCGTGGGAATCGGGAGGCGCTCGAGATCGACGATTTCGGCCAGGCTGGCGCGGCCCTCAACCTTCGGCGCACCGATGAAGTAGCCCGGGAAATCCGCGCCGCGCTTCGCGAACAATTTCGCTGCGCGGTGCATGTCCGCCGGCGCATCCATCGACAAGCCGATGACTTTGATCTCGCCCGCTTCTTCGATTTCCTGCAAGTCGGGTAGTTCAACCACGCAGGCCACGCAGGTGCTCGCCCAGAAGTTCAGGTAGAGCGGCTTGCCCTCCGCCAGCTTCACAACGTCGATGAGGACTTCGTTTTCGTCGGCATCGAGCATCGCGAAAACGGGCACGCGGTCGCCAACCGACACTCGCATCCCGGCCGGCAGCGGATCGGGAAGCGGACGCGGCTGCGCTTTATAACTCGCAGCCTCTCCAGCTCCCTCCACCAACAACACGCGAGAATTCTTCGAAACGGACCCGAAGGATTCGACCACGCCGTTCGGCCAGCGCACTTCGATCGGAGCCTTATCGGCCAGGCCGATTCCGTAGACGAGTTCGGGAGCTTGGCAGGAAACGAAACCCGCGCCCCGCGAAAGAATCTGAGTCACCGGACCATGTTGGCCAGTGACCGTGACTTGCGCACCGACCGCTTCGTACTGCGAAGTCGTCGCACGCAATCGAACCTTCACGAACTCGCCGTAATCCCTGTTCAAGTTGTTGCGGAACAACCCATGGCGTTCGCGCTGAATGTTGTGGACGAACAAATCGACGTCACCGTCGTCGTCGAAGTCCGTCGCGAGAACCGCGCGACCGTCATTGGCCGAATCGGCGCCGGACATGTTCGACAAGTCCGCGAACGTTCCGTCACCGCGATTCAGGAAGAGCTTGTCGCGTTCGTTTCCCGAGAAAGAACGCCCTTCTTTGAACATTTGGCCGTTGTGTCGCGCGAGGTAAGCCGAGCTCCCGACATCTTGTTTTTGGAACGATCCGATTCCGCCTTCTGCTTCCGCTGCTGAGGACGCCACCACGTGGCGCCAGTAGGTGCTTCATGTGTCGTGCGGCAAATCGCCGGTGACAAAGCCATTCGTGCAGAAGATGTCGAGCCGACCGTCGAGGTCGTAGTCGGCGAGCGCAGGCGTCCAGGCCCAATTTCCACCGACTCCACCAGCGTCCTTCGCCAGTTTCGTGAACTTGCTGTCGCTCGACATAAAGATCGAGTTGCCGGCCGCCAGCTTCTTGAGCCAACTGAACGTCTCCGGATCCAACTCATCCTGAATTCGACCGAGGATGCGATTGCCCGCTGTTGACGACATGTTCGACACGTAGAGGTCCAATGCTCCGTCGTTGTCGAGGTCGCCAAAGCTCACGCCCATCCCGTTGCCTTTGTCGACGATGCCCAACTCTTCGGCAACGTCGGTGAACTTTCCGTTGCCGTCGTTGCGCATCATGCGGTTGACGCCGTAATCGTTCGCCAGGTACAGGTCGGCATCGCCGTCCTGATCCACATCGGCGGCAGCCGAAGCGTAGGTCCAATCGGTTCCGACCAAACCAGCGCTCTCCGCCACTTCTTCGAAGCCCTTCCCGACTAAGTTGTGATACAGAGAGTTCGGCGATCCGTTTGTAGCCTGCATCCAACTATTGTTGTGCTCTTTTTCAACGCGGCCGTATCCGCATCCGAAAACGTCCAAGTAGCCGTCGTTGTCGTAATCGAACGCCGTCAACGAATAAAGGACGCCGGGAGCCACGAGCTTCATTTCATCGGAAACGCTCGAAAACTGTCCCTTTCCGTCGTTTTGGTAAGCCTGTGGATTCTGACCGCCGAGCTTTCCATTCGGCTCGCGCCATCCGACTTGGCCCACGAACAAATCTTGGTCTCCGTCATTCTCGAAGTCGAAGAACAGCGCGCCCGTTCCTGCACCCGGGCTCGCGACGCCACGTTGTTGCGCTTCCTCAGTAAACTTCCCGTTCTCGCCAGCGATGTACAACACGTTCGATGAAGGGCCGGTGCTAAAAATGTCCCAGCGGCCATCCGCATCGACATCGCCGCTCGCTGAACCGTTCCAAGCGAAACTCTTGTTGCCCGCTTGTCCAAAACGAATGCCGGTTCGTGCGACTCCAGCGGCCGCAGTCACATCCGTAAAGATTGGCGCCGCGCGTCGGGTCTCATCCAGCGAAGTCAGTTGGACTCGATCCAACATCCACTTGCCGCGCGTTTTGACGGCGCGTGCATAACCCCAACCGCTGATCGCGATGGGCTCGTTATTCGCGCCTTCTCCCATCATCGATACGTACAGCTTGATCTTGCCCCAGCGCTTCGCACCGAGCGCTTGAAACTCTGCTCCTTTGACTTTCCAAAGCACCGACTCAACTCGGCTCCACGGTTCCATCAAGACCTGCAGCGAATCCGTGAAGTCATCAGCACCCAGCACTGGCGCATCGGAAACGCGATACGCGATATGTTCGGTTTCGAGCTTGCCCGCGGTCTGTTTCTCGACAGCGAGGTTCGCAAACCCGTGGCCGGCAAAATCGTCAACGAACCATGTTCGTACCGAGGTGAAGTCGCGTCGTCGCAACTTGTCCGACAGGTCCAGCAAACGGTCAGCCACTTCCTCGGTGCTGTCCTCCACTTGCTCGATCAACTCGACGGGCGTTTCCGGCTCCTCGATATGTATTTCCGTCGGGAGCTCGAAGGCCGGCTTCGCCTGTGCGGTCGGTTGCGGGACCGACGTAGTCCCCGGCTCGGGAGCTGGGATCGCTTCCTCTCCACAGGCACCCAATAGAAGCAGGCAGAGCGGCGTCAGATATCGAAAACTGGGCATGATCATGGGATAATCGACTACGACTAATTGGCGCCGACTGCGAGATCCTATCCCGCAGCCAGCTTCTTCATTGCCGAGTTCAGCTCTTTCGAGCCGATTTTCCGGGCTTCGCCGAGGCCTTGGCCTTTCCCTTTACGGGAGCTTTGGCGGCCTTGGCCTTGGCAGCGGGCTTACTCGCCACCTTCGTAGCTTTCGGCTTAACAGCAGCGCTTGTTTTCGGCGCAGCGGCCTTCGGAACGACAAGCGTTTCAGGCTTCGCAGCTTTAGGAGCAGCCTTGGCCATCGGAGCAGTCGCCTTCGGAGCAGTCAGCTTCGGAGCAGTCAGCTTCGCCTTCGCTTCAGCCTTCTTGACCGGAGCGGCTTCGGGAATCAATTCGTCAGAAGCCTGCGCGACAGTCTCCACGCCGTGAGGCGTATTGATCGCCAAGATCGTGTTCAAAACGACCTCGGCCGACTTCACCGTCAACTTGTCGTCCAACGTGACACGCGCGAGGTCACTAAGACCAACGATGCCTTCCAAACGACCTTCCGAGTCGAGCACCACCAGACGACGCACTTTTGCATCCGCCATCTTTTGAGCGGCCGCCTCCAACGTATCGTCAACCGTGCAGCTCACGATGGTTTCACTCATCGTCTCGCCAACCGGAATTTCCTTGAGCGGAAGGGCACGGAACATAGCCGTCAGGCAAATGTCGCGATCCGTCAGCAAACCGACCACGCGAACGCGCGAATCGATAATAGGCAGGACTCCAACGTCCCGCGTCCAAAACAGGTTTGCAGCTGTTTCCAAAGTCTCGTCGAGGCGGCAAACCGTCACCTCACGCGTCATCATCTCACCGATCTTCATTGTCTCGCCTAAATCCAGTCTCTGCTTTTGCTTATAGCGTGTTTGTTCAACAGCGCGAATCGGCTTCTACCGACGCTCTTTCGCTGTTTTCGGCGGTCACCCTAACCTCGCGAATCCCAGGATCCAGTCTTTTGGACTATTCGTCTCCAAGCCGTTGTTCGTATTTCGAAATCGATAACGGCTGGCCCCCAGATTAAAACCCCACAAACCAGATCCCAAACCGTCATACAGAGTCGAACTCGGCTCATAACCTTCACTGGCAAGTAGTATCCCACGAACCGAAACCACCCCCACCCCCATCCTCACCATCTACCTCATCTGGCTAGATAACCCAGGGGAAATTCGCCCGGCACTTGGCATCAGGTCATCAATCGAGACTGGCGACAGAACTACACCCAAGTCCGTCCACATCAATCTCTCGGCCAACGGACGCCCGAGCAATACGAACTCAGCCTCTCCTCCGGATCGCCCCTTGGCGCTCATCCCCGGAGAGGCTGAATCCCTTATTCCCTACCGGTTCTGACCGGACAAACCCCAAACTTCAAAGCTGTAAAATGCAGTTACGAATGGACCCAATAAGGGGGCGAGGTCAGACCAGGCAAACGGTCAAGCGAATGCAATTAACGGCGAAGCCAACGGACGATCAATCTAGCCCGAATTATTCATGAACACGCGGACCAAACACCACGAACGACCGGCACTGCCGGTCTATTGGTTCCTGCTGGCACTTTGCAGATACTGGCGTCCTCGACGACCTTACAAGGTCGTCGAGGACGCCAGTATCTGCAAAGCGCCAGCAGGAACCAATTCGAGGCGTTTTGCCTCGCGGTTCATGAATAATCCGGGCTAGACCTCGAATGTCATAAGTCTAGGCTGTGCGCCCCGTCCATTTCCGATTCAAAGTTCTTCTCTTCGCCACAGTTCAATGATCACGCTTCGAACCCGATCACTTTGTGCTTCCATCGCAGTTTTGGCGCTCAGCTTCACAACCAGTTGCGTCACGCATTCGCACGCCGTTGATTTGAACCGTATTCCGGGCCCGCGCGGAGAGGCCGTCGAGTTCCAATCCACGACGTCCTACTCCTTCAACTTCCTGTTTGCCTTTGCGATGTGGGGCGATGCCAGCCGCGAACAAGCCGTCGCAGATTTAACCAAAGAGGCGAAATCCCGTGGCGCAACCTTGGTCGATTTGCAAAGCACGTCTAGCTCCACTTACTGGTACATCCTCCCGCCGCTATCGTTCTTCTTCCACCCCGTCGCCACGACGCTCGAAGGCACGGTCGAGGGAGCCGGTAGAGTAAGTTGACCGCTACCGAACCGGTCAGATACCTGATTCAGTAATCCCCGCCGTATGATCGTTTTCAATGCATTCCGCTTTAGAACGCCTTGACCATCGACCTTGGCCTTTGCCTCCTGGCGCGTGGTCCTGGCGACAGTCGTGGTGCGACCTCCTATTTGCGCATTGGCCGATCCCTAGCAGCCAGTTGCGATCGTTGGTTCCGAGCGAGCTAACGGTGCAAGAGTTCGACGGAACCTCTTGGGTCGGTGTCGTTCCCTTTAGAATGCAAGGTGTGATGCGTCGCCCGCTGCCGGACCTGCCTTGGGTCTCAGCCTTTCCTGAATTAAACCTGCGCCTATACGTCGAATACGAAGGCAAGCCGGGTGTTTGGTTCTTGAGTTTGGACGCTTCGAACTGGCTTGCGGTTTGGGCCGCGCGACGCTTCTTTCACTTGCCGTATTTTCATGCGGATATGCGTCTCGATTGGAACGCAGATCGCGTGGAGTACCGATCTACGCGTAAGTC
>JBLINP010000129.1:0-11579 GCA_047639415.1 Planctomycetota bacterium
TCGCCGTTCGGTCGAGCTTACGCCCCACGTAGCGAACCCATGTTTCTGAGGAGCCGGATGCGTGAATTGCGCACGTCCGGATCTGTGGGAGGCCTGGGCTGGAAACGGCCCAGGTCCACCCGACCCAAAAATAAGCGCCAAGGACATGAGCGTAAGGACTTTAGCTTCCAACCCGATTCTTGGTTGATCGATAAATGTAGCTAGATCGCATTACGGTGACGCACTCGAGAGTCCGTTACTGGCCGTCAGACCTTGTGGGCCGCTGGCGTCGCTTACCCAACACTGAAAGTAGAGCGTCGTGTTGGGAGAGAGGCCGGGGGGCCAGATCAAATCCCAGGCGATTTCGCCGTTCGCGTCCGTGAGGAGTCCCTTCTGTTTGAAGTTGGGGAATGGAACGAGCGTGCCGCCGAGAATCGGGATGTCGATTCGGCTAAAGCCAATCACGAGGACAGCCGGTGCGTTTTGATTCGCATTGGTCAGTCTGAGGTTCACATTCGAACCCTCCGAAAGTTCGCCTCCACCAGTAAGGACCGGATTGCCGAGGTCACCTGCGAGTCCTTGACCCAAGTAGGGCCAGTTCGGAGAAGCCAAGGTGTTCTCTTGCCACGTGACTTGATTCCCCGCTCCGTCGGCAACGAATACATCGATGTCGCCATCGCTATTGAGATCGCCGGTGCTTATACCATCGGGGTCAAGCGCCGTGGCGGTGACAAATAGCGTTGCACCAAGGTTTTGAAGCCCGCTCTCATTCCTACGCCAGGCAACGCGGTTCGAGCCTTTGAGAGCAGCAAGCACGTCTAAGAAACCGTCGCCGTCCATGTCGGCTAGCTTTAGTTCGGTGAGTTGCGAGGCAGGCGAGCCTGGAATGGGGTACACAAGCAGCGAACCGAAGTTCAGTCGATTGAAGCCGACGGGAGTCTCCGCTTTATTCTGGTAAACGGTAAGGCTGAGATTTTCTGTGTAAACGAAATCGGGATACCCGTCTTCGTCCATGTCTCCGACAGCGTGGTCGCCTATCGGAAAGTTACCATTGTCGTAATGCTGTTGAATGTACGCCACGTACTCGAATTGCCCATCGCCATTTGAGTTGCGAAACCAATCGATGGATTCGGTGTCGTCAGCTTTTTGGCTATCGTCGAAAACGCGAATGAGGTCGAGACTCCCGTTTAGGTCGACATCTGCCGCATAAAAAAGGGCTCTGAGGAAGCCGACTTTATTCTCGACCCCGAAACCACCCAATCCATCCCGATTGGCAATCCATCCGCCCCTTGAGATCACATCGGTATCTCCATCTCCGTCGAGGTCCGCAACGCCAACCTTCCAAACATTAGGGACTGTCAGGATGGGATACTGAATGATTGAATTCGATGCGCCAAAATTGCCCTGTGCATCCGTGTTCTCGTACCACGATATTCGACTATCGCCCAAAGTGAGCGCCAGAACGTCCTGGTCTCCATCGCCATCAAAGTCGGCACCTTTCAAATCGATTGGAGTGTTTGCGCTCGCATCCATGTTGCGAGGCGCTGAGAAGGTTCCGAGTGCATCTAGGTTTTCGTACCAAGCGACCGTGTTGGTTCCTCCCGAACCCGCAACGAAGTCGAGGTCGCCATCACCGTCAATGTCGATTGCTTCGACTGTTTCAGAATTCACGAGACTTGTCGTCGCAAGGTGGCTGATGAACGGAATGCCAATATCAATCAACCCGGGCTGATTCGAAACCGAAGTCTGAATGCCACTAAAGGCGGTCAATTGGACGTCGAACGTGGTTGGCCCCGCGACGAGGTACTCGTGAATCGGATTCGTGTCGGTTGAAGTTGAACCGTCGCCGAAGTCCCACAGATATCCGGTGATCAAATCGCCCGTGGATAGGTTTGTGAAGCTCACAGTCAGGGGATTGCTTCCCGATGTCGGATCCGCCGTGAACGCTGCCGTTAGAGCTAGAGTCGGATTGACATTGATGTAGGCTAGCTTCGTGTGCGGCTCAGCTTGCGGTCCGACGAAGGTCGTGAGCGTGACGTCGTAGTTTCCGGGCAGTTGATAAACGTTGGTCGGGTTCTGAGTCGTAGATGTGTTCCCGTCCCCGAAATTCCACAGCCAAGCGTCGATGACTCCGCCCGTGGTTTGATCACTAAAGTTGACCATCAGCGGTGGATCTCCAATGGTCACGTCCGCCGAAAAATCTGTAACGATCGGTGCAGGCTGGACTGTTATGAAATCCGTCTTGGTCTCCATGACGGATTGCATGCCCAAACCGATCGTCAGCGTGACGGTGAAGCTCGTCGTTTGGCCCGCTTCAAACACGTGCGTCGGATTGACCGCATTGGATGTGCTTCCATCCCCGAAGTCCCAATGGTGCGAACTGAATGGTCCGTTCGGTGTCAGATCGGAAAAGCTCACGGTCAGTGGATTGCTACCGGACTCAACCGAAGCAGAGAAGTCGACGATGATGGAAGCGGGATCCACCGTGATGAAGTTCACTTTGGTTTCGGTGTCCGACTCGGTTGCTGTCAAGAACGTCAAGCTGACCGTGAATTGCGTAGCCTGGGCAACCGAATAAATGTGAGTCGGGTTCTGAGAGATCGATGTCTTGCCGTCGCCAAAATCCCACATGGCGAAGCCCGGTCCGCCCGTGGTCGTATTCGTGAAGTTAACGACGAGCGGTTGACTGCCGCTGAGGGGAGTCGCTGTGAAATCGGCGTTCAGTTGAGCCGAAGTGTTCAGAGCAAGGCCGAGCAGAACGACAGAAGCGGCGAGCATTCTGGATACGTTCGCGAACAGCCACACGGAGGTTTGTGAAAGGAGCGAGGAGTGATTCATGAGCGAGCTCTCCATCTTGCCGTTTCGAATTCTCTATCAGGCCCACGTTTGATTTACGCGAGATTGGGTCTTTAAAGGTAGCAGGGGGAGCTCATTTGCGCCGGGGATAGTCAAAGCTTCCCATCAATGTGAACTCCACCCTGTTTTGCGGGGACCACGATTTACGTGGTCTGGACGGGCCGGGTATGCTGGTACGCGTGAATACCACGGAATTGGATAGTTTCCGCGCTGCGGGGAAAATTGCCGGTGAGTGCCGAGAATGGGCACGGGCGAACATTAAGCCGGGCGTGAAGATCCGCGACATCCTCGAGACCGTCGAGAGCATGATTCGCGAGCGAGGCGGAGCTCCGGGTTTCCCGGCTCAGTCAAGTCGCAATCACATCGCGGCGCACTACTGCTCTTCGCCAGACGATTCCGAAACCTACGAAGAAGGTGACTGCGTCAAAGTGGACGTCGGCGTTCACGTCGACGGCTACCTCGGTGACACGGCCTGCACGGTCGACCTCTCGACGGATGGACGTTGGGGCGGCTTGATCAAAGCCTCGTCGGACGCGCTTTCCGCAGCCATCGCGACAGTTGGCGCGGGTGTGCGAGTGGGCGATGTCGGTGCAGCCATCGAGCGCACGATTGTCGGCGCTGGTTTTCAACCGGTTCGAAATCTAACGGGCCACGGATTGGCGCGTTGGAAGGTTCACACCGCTCCCCAAATTCCGAACTACGCCGATACCGGCGGCGGCAAGTTGCGCCAGGGAATGATCATTGCTATCGAGCCCTTCGCGAGTACGGGCAAAGGACACATTCGCGAAAAGGGCAAAGCCGAAGTATTCATGATGGTTCGTCCGCCCTCGAAGGCGAAGGGGTTGGACAAAGCCGTGCTTCGCGAAATTGAGTCCTGGAGAGGCTTGCCCATCGCGCGGCGCTACTTCGCAGATTTCGATCAGGAGGCGGTCGAAATGACGATTTCCAAACTATCTAGGCAGGGTTCCTTGATGCGATACCCACCTTTGGTCGAGGAAGATCAAGTCATGGTGTCCCAAACGGAACACACCATGCATATCGGTGCTGATGGCGTCGAAATTCTCACTGCTGTTAGCTAATCCGAGTTCTCTGCTCGGCCTCTCCTTGGAGGTGCGTCGTTCTTCTCTGTGAACGGCCGCGCCTTGTGATTATCCTTTGCGACTAGCCCTTGTAACTACTCCTGCCTCGGTGCGCTCCGGTATCGGAGACTACACCCGTCACTTACTTCCGTACTTGCGGGAGTTTTGTGAGGTGCGGGTTTTCGTCGAAGCCAATCCGGGTGAAGGCGAGGAGTTGGCGGCGCGACTGGATCCCGAAGAGCACGATCACATTTTGTATCAGCTCGGGAACGAGCTTTTGCACTCGTTCATGCCAGCGATGATTCGCCGGCTGGGCGGCACCGTGATGCAGCACGATTGGATCTTGTTCGATATGGCGCTGCGCGCTTTCCCGGGCTTGGAGCGCGGTGGCGTCAAAGGTCATGCGCTGGCGATGCGCGAGGGCGGAGTCGAAGAGATAAAAATTTACGCTCGCAATTGGTTTGACCGTCGCGCGCAACGCAAAGCGCCAGTGTCGGATCCAGCTCCCGAAGTTCTCGACGACTTGCTCGGCTGTTTTCTTTTCGGTTGGTATCCGGCCGAAGAAAAAGGACGTTGGTCGGGCGACAAGGGCATCTTGCGAATTCCGGCGCGCGGAGTTTGCGAGGTAGCGGTCACCGCTTCGGCAGATCCAGGCCGGACGATCGGGTTGATCAAGGCCGGTAAAGTCATCGCGAAGCTCGAGTGCACTTCCGGAGCTTCTTGGGGGCGTTTCAGCGCGGAGTTCGATGCTGCCGACGAACCGATCGTCGCCATCGGAACGCACCCGGTCGTCGTGACTCAAGAACAGCGGCAGCATGGTGATACGCGTCGATTGGGAGCCTTTGTCGAGAAGATCGAATGGCGCGATGCCGACGGTTGGCACGAAGTCGACATGTCTTTGCCGACCGCCGTGCCCTGTGCGCCGGTCAGCCTATCCCGCGATCGATTCCGACTGTCGCTCAATCGCTCGGTCGTGCGCTTCGCCGATTCCTTCATCACGCATTCCAATTACGTGAAGCACCGCATTCTCACCGAACGCAATGCGACCACTCCGATTGGTGTGCTTCATCACGGTGCTGAAAAACGCTGGCACGAGGACGAAAGTCGAGCGGACACGCGCAAACGACTTGGTCTTCCGGAGGAGTGGTGGGACGACTTCTTGCTCGTGAGCTTCGGTGGCGTTCAGCCGCACAAGCGCATCGATAAAGTTTATGCAGGCGTTGCGCGCGCAAGAGAGAAGCACAAGAACGTCCGCTTGGTGATGGCGGGCGGTTGGACTGGCGAGGGTGTGACGCCCAATGATCTGGCCCAAGCGCATGGCTTGGAAGGCGCAGTTCACTTGACCGGCTACCTGCCGGAAAAAGAAGCGTGGGATTGGATACACGCCGGAAACGCCAGCATCAATTTGCGTGGCCCGACTTCCGGTGGAACCTCCGGCGGCATCTTTCAGTCCTTGGGATTGGGGCGCACGCTTATCGCAACGGATGCCGCAGAACAGGCTGAATTGCCCGATTCATGCATCATGAAGGTTCCGCTCGGCCGCGGCGAAGTTGAAGCGATCGGCGACACTTTGATCGAGCTGCTCGAGAATCCGAAGCGCTGCCAGGAGTTGGAGTCAGCGGTGCGTAGCTTCGTCGAAGAAGAATGTCATTGGCGCGTCGTCGCCAAGCAGTACTTCGAGTATCTGGAGCGCATGCCCCCTCCGCGCGGCAAGAAGAAGCAGTCCGTCATCGCGCGCGTAAAGCACGAGATCGCGGCGCGCAAAGCGGAACAAGCCTAACCGCTGGGCGACTAACTTTCATTGCCGC
The DNA here is from genome assembly GCA_047639415.1 of Planctomycetota bacterium. GTDB lineage: Bacteria > Planctomycetota > UBA1135 > UBA1135 > OFTM34. Next base: position 5,723 of record JBLINP010000129.1, read on the forward strand.
TGGCCTTGGTCCGCATTGTGGGGAAGAGCATTTGGCGCGGGATGTCGACCGGAATTTCTTCGTCGCCCGGGAAACCAATCCGTTCCGGCGCTCGATCCTTCGGCCAAAAGGCGGTGCGGAAGATGTAGTCCCAACAGGAGAGCACGATCCCGAAGTTTTTGGCGACGCCACCTTCGCTGGACGAGTCGTGGTGCCACAAGTGCATGCGCGGGCTGTTGAAGATGTAAGCGAGCGGACCGATTCCGATGTTTAGATTGGAGTGGTTGAAGTGTCCCCAAGCCGTTCCAAATACTGCGACGACGAAGAGCGGTTCGTTGGCTCCTCCTAACCAAAAGAGCGGAACGAACAGAAGCGACCGATAGACGATCAACTCAACAAAGTGGAAGCGAAAGTTGCCCGCCCAATCCATCGAGTGAATCGAGTGGTGAACTTTGTGGAACTGCCAGAGGAGTGGCACGGTGTGTAGCAGCCGATGAATCCACCACTGCAGGAAGTCGACGACGATGAAATAAGCGATGAACTGGATGGCGAAAGGCGCGTCTGTCAGCAGTGCGGTCTCTGGCGCAAGCGAGACGGAAACCAGCAGTTCGCGCGTTTGAATCGCGATCGATCCAATGACTCCGCCCGTGATTAGAGCCCACCAGTGGCCGTTAAAGCCCAAATAGAACAGATCGTTGAGCAGCTGCGGGCGCAGGGCGGCTTGATTCGATCGGGCGGGGCGCAAGCGTTCCAAGAGGGCGAAGCCGAGCGAGATTCCGACGAGCCAAATCCAGTAGGTCAGCATGCTATTGATCACCATCTATCGGAGACCACATCTCGCGGCGCAGCAATTGGCCCCAGTCGGAATTGTAAGGGTGCACGAAGCCGACCTTGGCGTCGTTTGCAACGACTTGTTCGCCTTGGTTGGCCCATTCGAAGATCGAGCCCTCGAGATTGAACACTTGACTGTAGCCCTCTTTTTGAAGTTGCTCTGCGAGAGCGGAAGAGCGGTACCCCACGGAACAGTAGAGTACGACTGGGGCGTCTTTTGGCGAGGTCTTCAAAGCGCGGAGTGCGTCTGCAATGTTGAGAGTACGTTGAGCCGACTGAAGATGACTTACATCGAACTCTTCAGTTTCGCGCACATCCAGAAGCGTCGGTCCGCTCGCCTGCTTCTCGATCCAAACTTTTAGTTCAGGAACGGAGAGTTGCTTGACGGTTGGAAACTTTCCGCGGATCTCAGCTTTGAGTTTCGCCCAACGCTCCGGTTCGACCTGGGCTCGTTCAATCTTGGGCGCTACTGATGCCGTCTCGGCCGATTCCGTTTTGGGTTTCGTCGGTTGGACGACTTGAACTTCGAGTGCCGGCTCATCGCGCGCAGCTTCCTCGGTTGCTTGTTCTATGGTCGCAGACTCAGCCTGTTCGTTTTGAGCGAGCGTCGTTTCTTCAGGCGCAGCGAAAATATCTGAGGCTTCGTCGTGCGGATCCGTTGCACATGCCGGAAGCGCATACGAGATTGCGAGGAGAGCAGCGAAGTACCGGAAGCCGTCGCACTGGCTGAATTTCGTAATCGTCATGTCGGATCGAGTCAGGCGTAAAAGCTCATAATGTTCGCTCAATATCCAAATGAAGGCTATTTGCGTTTGTGACCTTCGAGTGTATTCCAGCGTCCGCGCGTGTGAACTTCGGCCACGGGCAATCCAGCGAGATTTAACGCATTTCGCGTAGCTTCAAGATGATGGGAGGGGCAGCCGCTCACGGCGAACCATCCACCGGGTTTGAGACGCGCTTCTAACTCGGGCGCATGTCGCTGAATCAGATCCGAATACAGGTTGGCGACCAATACGTCGAAGTTCGTGTCCTCGTGACCTAAGACTTCGAAGCCGCCCTGACGGAACTCGCATTGATCGAAAACGCCGTTGTCGCGGGCCAAGTCGCGCGCGGCTGGCCGTGAAGCTGGGTCGATGTCAAAGCCTGTTGCTCGGCTCGCACCAAAGAGCGTGGCGGTGACGGCTAGAATTCCCGTGCCGGTACCCACGTCGAGAACCGTATCGCCCGCGTGTACTCGCTCTTGAATCAAAGCCATGCAAGTTCGCGTCGTGGCATGACGTCCCGTTCCGAAGGTTCCACCGGGTACAAGTGCTAAGCGCTGCTCCCCGGGGCGAGGCTGACCGGTCCAGTCCGGCGTCACGACGCACAATTTGCCGACGCGAAAGGGACGCCATGAAAGTCGCCACGCTCCCGCCCAGTCTTCATCCGGAATTTGCCTGAACTCGGGTTCGAGATCAGCGAGCTCTTCGATTTCTGTAAGGTGGGCGAGTTCAGATAGCGCGCGCGTGATCTCCGAACGTGCGGCGGGCGAATCCTCCGCCAATGCCAAGGCGGAGCGGACCCATTCGCGGCCAGCCGGTGGTTCGGCGAGATCAGCAGTATTCCCGATGACCGCGCTGCGGCACGGTCCGTTGCTGAGTGTTTCGGCAACCAACTCGCCCCAGCCGAACGGCACGTGGACAAGGATTTCGATCCACCCGGTTTCAGTTTGATCGTTGTTGGTCATGAGAGCTGTGAGTTTGCCACAGTTGAAGCGATGGCGAGCGCACAATTGGGGCAGCCTCAGCATTGCCGCGGCGGCTTAGGAAGATCAGGATCTTCGTTCGGGAGAAGCAGTGGAAAAGACCAAGCACGGAATTCGAGTGACCTATTTTTATTCGGCATGCGTAGGAATCGCATCGCCGGATGTCCGCGTATTGTGCGATCCGTGGTTCACCGAGGGCATTTACGACGGCAGTTGGTTTCATTATCCGAAGCTTGAGAATCCGCTCGAGGTGATCGGCGAAGTGGATTTCGTTTACGTTTCGCACATTCATCCGGATCACTACGACCCGTGCTTTCTCCGCCTTTATCTCGAGCGCTATCCCACGGCTCGCGTAATCATCACGTCTTTCGTGCCGAACTATCTTTCGATGAAGATGAAGGCCGATGGAATTGCGCACGAGGTCGTCGATGAACGGACTGTCGGCGATACGCACTTCAATTTGGTGCTATCGGGTTGCGGCCCTCCGAGTTCAATCGACTCGGCCTTGGTGATGCGTTGCGGAAGCCGATCGGTAGTCAACTTCAATGACAATCCCGGTGGTGTGGAGCAAATGGCGTTCATCAAGTCATTGTGCGGTGAGATCGATATTGCGCTCTTGCCTTACGCAGGCGCCGGTGCGTGGCCGCAGACGTATTTCGATGCAGGTGATGAGTTGCGTGAACGAGCGGAGCAGAAGCAGCACTCGGCTTTTGAACGCTATCGGCGTATCGCTTCCACGCTAGATCCCAAAGTGCGCATACCCTTCGCCGGCAAGTACGTGTTGGGCGGGCATCTTCACGAACTCAATGCGAGTCGAGGTGTGCCGGATGCCGTGGAGGTGTTGGACTTTGATTCGCAAGCGGTCGTGTTGGCGGACGGAGGACAGGCTTGGATCGACACTGAAACCTTGAAGCCGAGTTCAGCTCGCACCGAAGCCTACGACGGTGCTGAAGTGGCAACCTTCATTCGATCGCTCGCAAATCAAGCGATGGACTACGAGCGCGAATTCGGCGACTTCGACCTCGGCGAAGTGCCCTTCGATGAGATTCTGAACTCCGCTTATCGCCATGCGCACGAGCGCTCAATATGTGAAATCGACTGGTTCTTTTGTATCGAGTTGAGCGAGGGGTGGTTTGTGTTCAATGCGAATCGGAACCAGTTTCAACCGCTCATGCTGGATGAAGTTGCGAACGTATCGCCCCGCAGTGAACTGCGCATTGATCTGCGCTACCTCTTCGGATTGCTGACTTTCGTCTATCACTGGAATAACGCGGAGATCGGTTCTCAGTACCAAACTCGACGCTTTCCCGAGGAGTACCGGGCCGAGGTGCAAGGCTTCTTGAACTTCTTTCACGTACCACGTTCGGAACAGAGCGGCTATCTCGCCTCCAGGCTCGCTCGTGCGAATCGCGCCGACTAAACTAACCAGCATCGTCTAGCGCGATCCGTAATGAGTTTTACCGAATTTCGATTTCTAGCCTTCTTCGTCATCGCGTTCGGAGTCTATTGGCTCCTACCTCGCAACAATGCACGCAAGGCGTGGCTACTCGCCAGCAGCTACCTCTTCTATGCCGGTTGGCGCTGGGAATTCCTCGGCCTGATCGTCGCGTCGACTTTGATCGACTTCGTCGTCGGACGCATGCTCGCCCGCAAAGTATCGCCGGGCGGTCGCCGCTTGTGGCTGATCATCAGCTTAGTCGCGAATCTCGGACTGCTCTCGACCTTCAAGTACTTCGATTTCTTCGTCAGTTCGGGCGTGAGCTTTCTATCCACGCTGGGTATCGAAGTTTCCGCCGCGAGTCTCGGAATGATCGTTCCGGTCGGCATCAGCTTCTACACGTTCCAGACGCTGTCCTACACGATCGATGTGTATCGCGGAAAGCTGCAACCGATTCGCAGCTTGCTCGACTTCGCAGTCTTTGTGGCCTTCTTCCCGCAGTTGGTCGCTGGACCGATCGTGCGCGCATCGAGCTTTCTACCGCAGTTGGTAAGCAAGCGACGCTTCGGCGATATCGCCTGGCGTGCGTCGCTCAGCTTGTTCCTCTTCGGCTATATCAAGAAGGTTTGCATCGCCGATAATTTCGCAACGGTAGTCGACCAGGTCTTCGCTGCTCCAGAAAATTACGGCGCGCTCGGCAAGTGGCTTGGCGTTTCGTTGTACAGCATCCAGATCTACTGCGACTTCTCGGGTTACACCGACATGGCCATCGCGATGGCGGCGTTCTTCGGATATACGCTGACGGTCAATTTCAACTTTCCCTATCTCGCGCGCAGCCTGACCGAGTTTTGGAGACGTTGGCACATCAGCCTCTCGACATGGTTTCGTGACTACCTCTACATTCCGCTCGGTGGAAATCAGAACGGCGCATTCAAGACCTATCGCAACTTGCTGATCGTGTTCTTCCTCTGCGGCCTGTGGCACGGTCCCAGTTGGAACTTCGTGATTTGGGGGCTTATTCACGGCGTATTTCTAATTTTCGAACGCTTGCTGAAAGTGAAAACCGGTTCAATTTTCGGGCACTTCAGCACGTTGTTCATCGTCCTGCTCGCCTGGGTTTTCTTCCGTTCGCCCGACCTCACAACGTCGATCAATTTCATTGGCGGCATGTTCGGCGTCGGCGAATCGGGTGCTGAACAAATCGATTCGATTTGGTGGGGGTTGTTAGCCGGTTTCGTGGTCGTCCATATCCTGATGTCAAAGAAGTGGCTCGAAGGCGCGCTCGATCGCCTCCCGTCGTACGTCTACGCCGCGAGTTACGGCATGGCCTGGGCACTGGTTCTCCCGTGGGCCGCCGCAGAGTACAAGCCCTTCATCTACTTCCAGTTTTAGGCTTCCCCGTCGATACGGAGCCAGGACAAAATCCACCGGGGCAAGACAAGGGGAGCGAGCCGAAGGGCTCGCTCCCCTTGTTCTTGCCCCGGTGGATTTTGTCCTGGCTCCGTATCGACGGGGAAGCCTAGTAGACTCTTCGGCTACATGTCTGATCAAAACCCCTCTCCTCAAAGTGGCAGCCCGAAGCGCGGGTCCGTCTCGCGCTTGCTCGGCGTCGTCGAGTGGCTCGGCAACCTGTTGCCGCATCCAGTCACGCTCTTCGCTCTCATCTGCATCGGCATTTTGATTCTCTCGGGGATCGCCGGTTACTTTGAATGGCAGGTTCCCGACCCGCGACCTGAGGGAGGGAAGGGGCGTTCCCCCGATGGCGTGATTCGCGCGGTGAGCCTTTTGAATCCCGAAGGGTTGCGTCGCATCTCGATGGGGCTGGTGACGAACTTTACTTCGTTCGCTCCACTCGGAACGGTGCT
>JBLINP010000130.1:0-11577 GCA_047639415.1 Planctomycetota bacterium
CAAGGTCGTCTGCGGGGGCAAGTATCTGCAAAGTGCCAGCAGGAACCAATTCGAGGCGTTTTGCTTCGCGGTTCATGAATAATCCGGGCTAGGTGCGGTCTGGCTCTCCTACTGCCCCATTCGGCGAACTTTGATCAGCTCGGCGACGACGCTCACCGCGATTTCTTCGTGCGTGAGAGCGCCAATCGGCAATCCCATCGGCGTTCGCACGCCCTCGAGAAACTCGTCGGCCACGCCTCGTTCCCTCAACTGCTCGAAGACCTGCACCTTTTTCGCCCGGCTCCCGATCATCCCCAGGTAACGCGGCCGACAGCCGTGCTTGGAAAGCTGGAATAGAATCTCGCCGTCGGCCTGATGCCCGCGCGTCACCACCACGACGAACATTCCGTCCGCCGGCGCAAGCTCTCCCACCTGCTCCCCAAATTCACCGAATACACATCGATCCGCGGCGGGATGCTTCTCGGCCGAAGCAAAACTCTCCCGATCGTCCCCGACCGTCACTTTGAATCCGGACAAGCTCGCCACGCGCGTAATCGCGCCCGAAATGTGCCCGCCGCCGAATATGTACAAACGGGGCTGAACGATGGGCTCGACGAAGATCTCGATTTTGCCGCCACACAAGAGGCCGCTGTCGGGGTAATCCCGTTCGTTCAACGAGAAGCCGAGCGTACGGGACTTCTCGTCTCCCATGGCTTCCAGCGCCGCCTCTAGGACCTCCGCTTCCAAACAACCGCCCCCAACGGTCCCCAAAAACGTCCCATCCGAGCGAACGAGCATCTTCATCATCTCTTTCCCCGGCGTCGAACCGGTGGTCTTGACGATGGTGCAAAGCGCGCAGGCCTCCCCGAGCTCTTGCAACCGAACGATCTCAGCGTAGATCTTCATGCGCGGCATCTTAGCAACCGCAGTTGCCCGCAACGGCTCTCCTCCGGAAATGCTCGAGTCTGACCAATCGCTCGCTACTTAGCGTGACTCATGCCACGCGCTCAGTAGCTCAAGCTCCCGAGCGCGAGTGATGCCTTCGTTCTCGGGTTGGCCAAAGTCGTAATCGGGCGGGAACGAAGTGTGAAACCAGTCGAGCGATGCACGTGCGGTTTCCGCGAGCGCCCGCGATCGAGAGCCTGCTTCGCTGGCGCGCGACCAACATGCAGAGAACTCGTCGTTGCGCCACGACCGCGCGGTCACTGGCCCTTGATGAGGAGTACCTATTCGCACATAGCACCGCTTACACCGTCCACCACCGTATCGCCTTCGCCAGAGTTGATTAAACGACTCATTATCGCGGTGGTTACACCGCATCATGACCTCACTCGCATACTCACAAACTCCACACTCAAAGGCTAAAAACTTGCGCACTACTCGGTCTGGCATTCCTCCGCTGAGTCCGAATACGGACATTGCAGAAATCGAGCGCGCCGGAACGGACTACGCTGAGGCTTACTATCGAGTTCGACCGGAGTTCGCGGAACGCAGCATCCATCGCGATCTCGTCAAGCTCGGCTATAAGCTCCAAGCTGACGGTAACTACGAGTCGAAACCGATGGACTACGATGGTTTTCAGGCCATGGTGGATGACTACAAGGTCAACGGAGTTACACCGTTCGTATGACTCAGGATCTCGACCACGCATTTCGCTGCACTTCAGGCCGGTTGTGTGTGATACGTGTCCCTGCTTGAGTTCTCGAATGGTGCCAGACTCCGTTTCGAGGTTTAGGATGTTCGCATGTCGTCTGAAGAGAAGTCTGAACCCGTGCTCGTCAGCGCTTGCCTGGTTGGAGTTGAGTGTCGTTATGACGGTGCGGCGAATCTTAGCGAAAGCTTGCTTGAGCGATTGAGTCGAGAGAACTTCATTCCGGTACCTTTTTGCCCCGAAGAACGCGGCGGGTTGAGCACGCCGCGTCCGGCGGCTTGGATCGAGAAAGAGAATGCGGCTGCGGTACTAGCGGGTGAGTCGCGCGTGATAACGAACACGGGCGCAGATGTTACGGACGCCTTTTTGAGCGGCGCTCGGGAAGCCCTTTCGACTTGCGAGCGACTGAACATCAAGAGGGCTTACTTGAAAGAGCGCTCGCCCTCATGCGGCGTTTGCCAAACGCACGTCGACAATCAATTGGTTGATGGACCGGGTGTTACTGCCGAACTGTTGCAGAGCGCCGGGATCGTCGTCGAAGGCTGTTAGGCGGAATCTGCATGACGCCTGACATTCATACCGACACGCGCATCAGGCCTGCCGATAAGTGGCGGCCCGACGGAAGCGGGAGTCACTACGTTCGCGAACGCTGGGGCAAGAAGCGACGCGCGCAACGTGATCCGCGCATCATCTCTCTGCTTTTGAATCGTTACGGCATTGAGAGCGGCAGAGTACTGGACGCGGCCTGCGGAACGGGACGCTTGCGAGAAGCGGTGCGGACTGACTTGCGCCAGTGGATTGGTCTCGACGCTTCTGCTTCCATGTTGTCGGAAGCAGCGTTGATCGGTCCCGGCTCTTGCTTGCAAGGCGAGCTAGAACGTCTGCCTTTCCCGGACGCCACATTTTCCGCCGTCGTCGCCAACCGAGTCATTCACCACTTCCACTCGCAAGCAGAACTCACTTTGATTCTTGGCGAACTACTGCGAGTCAGCGCCGGCCCGCTGATCTTCTCCTATTGGAACTCCGCTTCGTTGCCCGAATGGCGACGACGCGTCGGGCTGTCGAAGCGCGAAGGCAAAAGCGGTCGCGTCGCACACAGCACGAGTTTGCTTCGCACGATCAGCGCAACGCTCGATGCTGAACTGCTCGAGACTAGGCACGTACTCCCCTTCCTGTCTCAACAAAGCTTCGCCGTGCTTCGACGACGAGTTCGGTGAGCAGCGAGATCAAAATTGACGGCGTCGGACCGCTGGTCAACGACGCGCAGCTCATTGAACGCCTCATCGAGTTGGCAAAGAGCGGCGTGAGCGCCGGTATTCGACTGAGCTGCTCGGGGTTCGACCTTTATTTGAAAGGCTCGGCATTGCGCGGCAAGACTCGGATACGTCATTCGATTCGAGCGGCAGTTCTGCGATGCGAGCTCCCGCGCTTAGCCGAGTTTGAGAACCTCACTTGGCTTCGGAACCACGACTTTCGGGCTCCCTGCCCCGTAAGTGCAGGCGTGGTCTACCTGCCGGGACATCCGCCCTTTCAGTTCCTAGCCACGCAAGTGATCGAGCATACTCAGACTTTGGATTGCGCGCTCTTGGACTCCGATTCAGAAGTTCGTGAGAAGATTTTGAGCGGCCTGGGTCGCGACGTTGCGCGCTTGCACAACCTCGGCTTCATTCATCGCGATCTCTACCCCCGCAATCTCCTAATCGCGAGCGATGATCCCGAGCACTACATTAACTTCATCGACGCCTGGCGCGGCGGCGCCCGTCGACAACTGCGTGGACCCAAATACGACCACGCCTGTTTGATGTTGCATGGCGCGGCTTGGTTTACCGCTTCAGAACAAGCCGCTTACTTCGCGGCTTACTTAGCAAGCTTGGACGACCAAGTGCTTTCGAAGCGTGTGAATCTCGACCCGCATGCTTGGCTGAAACGACTCGCTAAGGAGCGCGCGAACCTCGCACGGCGATTCAATCAAAGGCGTTCGCCGGATAGCCCGCTTCCAAGCGCAAAGCCTTGGAAAATCTCGAAACTCGAAGCGGAGTGGATTCGTTAGCGACGCGGCTTACCGACTACGATCAACTGAAACGCGAGCATCGAGAAACCGGGGATTGCGCACAGAACTCGATCGATACTGATAAAGAGCTTCGTGAACATCGTGCTGGCCGGAACGTAACGCATGATGCCGATGTGGTCGGGAAAGCCGCACAAGGCGTAGGCCAAGAAGCCGTACTTTTTGACCTTGGTAACTTCGAAACCCGAGCGCTCGTACAAGTCGACCAAGTCTTTGCGCTTGAAGCCCTGATCACCCTCGTCGAAGTGCTCGCTGTTGCGATACAGCATCCAACGCGCGAAGCGAATCAGCGGGTTGTCATTGCAGGGTTCGCTCATCACGAGCACGCCCGTCTCGTCGAGAATCTTCGCGCTGTTCGCGATAAAGGCTTCGTGGTTACGCGCGTGATGCAAACTGCCCTTGCACACGACGGCTTTGAAACTTCCGGATTCCACCGGCAAGTGTTCCGCGTCACCTGCGAGCAACATCGCATCGGGCAGCGCCGCGCGTCCGACGGTCAACATAGCGTGGCTGATGTCGACGCCGACTCCCCGCTCGCCCGACTCGAGAATGTCCGCCAGGAACAATCCCGTTCCGCAGCCGAGGTCCATCACGGGACCATTGCCAGCCGGCACATGGGACAGGATCTCCGCGTGCCAGTCGTGCTCGAAAAGCCGGCTGAACTCGAAGGCGTAGCGAAGCTCATAACGCGGCGCGAGCTTCTTGTGCAGCTCGATTTGCGCTTGGGCGTTGGCGGCGCTCGTATCGGCGCTCTGATCGTCGGTTTTGCTCAAAATAGGGGCCGTTATGGGCGCGAGAAGTCTACCCGCCGCCCGCTCGACCTGCCTCAGTTATGGGCAAAAGCGCCCCCTCGATTAGCTCATCCCAAAACTTTCCGAAGGTTTCCGCGGGATCCGGCTTCCGAGAATCACCTTCATCCATCGGGCACTTTGGCTCGGCTAAAGTAAGCAGGTATGCACATGGACCCCCACGATTCCGAACTTGTCGATGAACTCGAGCTGCTCGAGGCGTTTCGAGAGCTGCGTCCATCGCCAGCCAAGTTCGCAGACGAGGTGCGCGCGCAAATCGCGGCGAGCTCGGCCCATGAGACTTCCGATTCTGCCGCCCAGCCTTCCCCGGCAGCCACCGACGATTCGAAACCTCGCGACACTGCACCTTCTCGAATCGCCGCGCTCTCGCCCTTCGTTCGCCGCGCCGCCGCCTTTCTACCTCCCGGATTCCTAGCCGCTCCGGCCGCTGCCAAAGTCGCACTTCAGGGCAGCGCGAAGGGGCTCGGAGCCAAGGGATTCGCGGGAGTCATTTCGTTTCCGGCCATCGTCATCATCGCGGTGGTGATCACGGTCGTCACCCTAATTCGGAAGTTCCGAAAGCTCGACGACGTCGAACAAGATCGGTCGGGCAGCGATTCCGAACATCTTCAGAAGTGGTGGGCTGAACATCACAAGGTTGCGCTTTTAGTCCTACTGATTGCCAACGCGCTCATCTTCTATAAGCCGGCAGTTTCGCTGCCCCTGTACTTCGGTCTCTCTGCAACGACAGTCGTTCTGACACTTACACGGCTTCAAGTCGCGGGCTTTGGTTCTCGTGAAGTCATTCGGCGCAGAACATCGCAGTTGCTCTTCGGATTGGGTTGTTGGATGCCCATGCTTTTATTTACGGATGTTGAGCCGCGGTATTTACTGGGGCCCACCTTGTATTTGGGCAGTTTCCTTCTCATGTTGCCAGCCCTGCGGAGGAACGCGATTAACGCTCAAGCCATCAAGGTCTTGGCTTGGTTGCTCGGTCCCTTCGCCCTGATCATTTCGCTGTTTGTTGGCTTCGCTCTGCCGTGGTCAATGCTGCTTCAACTCAATCAACCGATTGGGCGAGCTGACTTGATCGAGTATGTCGAGCAGTTCCCTGGCCGTACCGCAAACTCCGCTGAATGGTCCCATTGGGGACTTGTGGCTCATTGGCTGACAGAAGACAAAGCTGAAGTCGACCTCGAAAGTGTACGAGAGGGCGTATTTGAACGGATCTCCGCAGGAGAGAAACTTCACCCGCAATCGGCGTACATAGCTTGGTCGCAAAAGGTGCTCGAAGATTCAGATCTTCTTAATTTCCTCGACCAAAACCCATGGCTTACTAGAGCCAGAACAACAACTCCGAATCCGGGCTCCGGGGCCGCACTTCAAATTGTTCATCGGCTGGAGAGCGACAGCCTGTTCGTCAGCAAAGCTCGCAGCTCTTTGGGTACACGAATCGGACAATCATTGCCGAGTGCCGGTGCGTTCAATGCGCTGACCGATTTGTGGTGGATAACCGAAATACTCGACCTTCTTGAACATCGTTGGATGTTCGAACTACGTCGCGAACAACTCCACGAAATCATCGCGAGTGCATGGCTTGGAAGCGCAAATTCTGACGGCAAGCCGATCGGCTTCTTTGATACACCCTCGTTGGGCCGGCCTGAAGTGGATGACATGTTCCAGAGCGTCCCGACTTGGATTGCAGCGGCGCTCATGTCGCGGTGCGGAGTCCCCGAAGCAGTCGACCTCAGGCGTGTCATCGATTTCACAATCGCGAGCGGATACAAATCGCGCGGTCGTGAACCGAACGCCTATCAATTAGTTCTTTGCGCGGCGAAAGAGCGGCTACTCCGCGATCATCCCGAAGTCGCAGCGCTCGCTCTGGCCGCCAATCTCGAACGCTATCCACCTAGGTTCAGCCCAAACTGGTGGTGGTGGCTCATCAAAGCGCGCTTCGATTTGATTGCCGCTCTCGCACTCGTGGGACTCTGCTTCTGGGCGACCTACCGCTGCCCGCCGGAAAGCGAAACCGCCTGATGGATCTCGATCAACTCATGGATCGCTTTCGCGGTCCGTTGATCGGCCTGTTCGCCTCGATGGGCGCGAATTGGGGCGAAGCTGAGGATTTGGCACGAACGGTATTCACGGAAGCCTGGCTTGGTCGCGCCCGTTTCCGCGGCGATTTCGAGCGCGATCAAGACGTGGGCGCGTGGTTGCGGGGAATCGCTCGCAACCTCTGGAGAGAAAGCCTTCGAGATCGCGAACGACGTGCTGCCGTTCCATTGGATTCGAATGACGTCACTGATGCGCTTCCCGCTGCGAACCCGGTCTCCGAAGCCGAACCATCCATTTTGATCGAACTTCTGCCGCTCTTGGGGACGAAATTCGCAACCATATTACGACTTCGCTATTTCGAGGACTCATCCGTTTCCGAGGTCGCAGGCTTGCTCGAAATCTCCGAAAAGGCCGCCGTTGATCAACTCTATCGAGCAAGAAAAGCGCTGAAAGAGTTACTCGTCGAGCGCGAGGCTTAGCTCTCTTCGTCGGACGCCGCGGTGGGTTTGAGCCAGCCCATCACGAGGTGGCCGAGGACGCCAAACAGACAGACGTTGAACAGTTGAACGAGATGGGTGCTGATTCCGCTGGCGAGTGCGAGCTTCCGATCGACTCCCAAGAATTCGAAACCAAAAGTCCAACCGAGTTCCTGAGTTCCGAAACCTGCGACGCCATTGACCGGCAACAGATTGAAGATCACGGTCGCGCTCGAACCGAAAACGACTTCGGCATAGCTGGTTGAATCGGGCAGTCCGAATCCGCAACCGAGTACGAAGTAAAAACCAAACACGAGCGCCCACAGCGGCACACTTAGTACGGCTGCGAAAAACAGTCGTCCTTCGCCGCCCGCTCCGCGCAAAGCGTCTTCCACTTCGGTGAAACGCGCCAAGACTTTGCGTCCAAAAGCAATGCGATCCAAGCGTGAGAAGCGCGCGATCTTTTCGATAAAAATCACCAATAAGTGTCCGCGCGCGCCGAGAAACGAGAAAACCAGCGTGCAGGCGAGTAGCAAAATCGCGACCGGCATCAAGCCCTGCATGCGTTCGTTTGAAACGGCTTCTGATCGAGTCGCGAGGTAGAAACAGGCCAGTGAAATGCCCGAACACATGACGGCCAAATCTAAAAGCCTTGACACTAAAAGCGATGCCAAACCGCGCGCTCCTGAGACGCCGGCGAAGCGCTTGAGGTAGAGGATGAAGGAGGCCTCGCCGGTCTTGGCGGGTAACACGTAGGACGCCAAATTGTGAGCCGCAGAAACGGTGAGCGTGCGACCGAAGGGCGGACGCGCGGCGGGTGGAACCAAGAGGCGAAAGCGCAGGGCTCGTAGACTGTAAATGCCGGCGTGAATGCAGACGGCCAGCAAGTATTCGGCCGGCGTCAGCAGGGATAGCGCCGCCACCACCTCATCGAGATTGACGCCCACCCACAGCATCAAAGCCGTGAGAAGTCCACCGGCGACCGCCAGCGAGAGGAATATACGGAGAGGGGTCTTCAAAAGGCTCTGGACGCTGGGCGATGCTCGTTCGCCTCGTTCCAGGCACTTCGGCAGGAGGCGGCCGCGCACTGTAAGTGTCGCGGGCGGGATTCCGAAGACTGGGGAGGGACCTACACGCCTCATTCCCACCGAAATCGATCCCCGTCAGCCTGAAGGCTCGCGCTTCACCAATTTCACCAAAGGGTCGATATAGCCCCCATGGTCACTTCCGACAACCCCGTTTCCCCCGCCGGACTACGCACTCTGCTGCGCAAACTCCGCGATGCCGACCTCCACAAACGGCATATCGCCATCACCGGCAAGATGCGGGTCTCGATCGAGGGCTGCCTCTCACTCGACAGTCCGGTCGAGCAGGCACTGCGCTATCTACTGCGTTGGCCCGATGGCTCCGAGGAGGTGCTTTGGCTCGCTGCCGAAGGACAGGATTTGGGCGTCTGGCTTTCCGATCCGTACGGGAAAAAAATGGGACAGAAGCACACGATCGCCCTGTTCCGAGATGAGAACGGGCGAGCGACCGCTCCCGCTTGGCGCGCTCGTGTCGATCCCAAGTCAGCCGGTACTCGCGAACTCGGACATTTCTTGCGCCGACTCGTGCGCGGACTTTTCAATCCCAAGTTGAACTAGTCAGAGGCTGGAGAGCGCTTGCGACTTAGAGCCGCGACTTCTTCTCGATCAGATCGGCGAGCAAGCCGACGGTCAATATCTGAACCAGCGCGACAAACATCAACACGGTTTTGTCACCCAAGTTGGGCGGGCTTTCTACGAAGAAGTCGTAGCCCAAAGAAGCGGCGAACAGCAACGAGAATAGCAGCGCGACCGGATAGAAAACCTTGAGCGGGTTGAAGTACAAAACGGTGCGAATGATCAGCGCCGTAAAGCCCAAGGTGTCGCGAATCGGTCGAATCTTGGACCGACCCGAGCGATGCGCGTAGTTGATCGTGACGTACTCCACGCGGTGACGATTGGTCAATGAGGCCAACGTGATCGTCGTCGTAAAACTGAATCCCGCCGGAAGAATCGCTTTGTAGGTCATCACGAGTTCGCGGCGAAACGCTCGCAAACCCGAGTTGAGGTCCGGAATCGGGGTTTCTGCGAGATAGGAAGCCAGCATTCTGAGCGTTGCTTTGGCTGGACGACGAATCAGCGGAATGTGAACGTCTTCGCCACGCCGGGCGCCGACTGCCATTTCCGCGCCATCGTCAATGCAGTCGAGCAAATCGCCGATGCGGTCTTCGGGGTACGTACCATCGGCGTCCGTGATCACAACGACTTCATTCTTGGCTCGCTGGAAGCCATGAACCAGTGAAGCGCCGTATCCGCGATTGGTTGCGTTGTCGAGTACGCGTAGCGCGGCAAAGCGGTCTTCCAATCCTCGCAAAACCTCCCGCGTCGAATCGGTCGATCCGTCGTTGACGACCAAGATTTCGAGCGGACGCCCCAGCTCGAGCGCATTCAATCGCTCGATCACGCCGGTGATCCCGTCCTCTTCGTTGTAGGCCGGAATGACGATGGAGACGCCAGCGTCGGTGTAACGCGCTGCGGTGTCTCCTGGATTGGTTTGGTCTGTCGGGCTGATGGAAAACTCCTTTGGGGGCTCGGAAGCATAAACGCCGAGCCGCCCGTGGTCATCGTTCAGCCGACTCTGACACGAAATTGATTACGTCAAATTGCTTGAGCAGCTTGGACGTCATCCCGGTCAGGGCTCCAGATTCGAGCTCATCCATGGCCATCCAGCGCCAGGGCGAGTCGACTGGAAAGTCAGTCGAATCCGTCAGCTTCTGTGCGTAAATTTTCGCTCGAATGCGGTGGTTGGTGATCGAATGTCGAATCTCGGCCACCTCAATTCTCGACTCCGCGGATGTCCTCTCCATTGGAAGTCCGAAATCCGCATCGAACAACCGCGTCTCACCGTCTTCTCTTTCCGTAGGCAAGACTTCGCGAGTGGGACACTCGAGCAAGCCGGCCATGCGGCCATCCGACGGCCGACGGCGCACCAAGATCGACGTCCCGCGCAAGATCACCAGCGTTTCAAGCTCCACCGAGACATAGGTTTTCTTCGCGCCGGGAATCGGATAGCGCGCCACCGTGCCCCGCTCGAAAGCAGCACAGCGAGAACTCCACGGACAATCGCCACAGCTTGGATTCTTGGCCGTGCAAACCGTCGCGCCCAACTCCATCAAGCCTTGATTCCAAGCGCCCGGTCCATCACTCGCATCGCGCGGCGTCGCTTGCCCCATCACCATGAGTTCTTCAGCAAGCTGCCAAACCACGCGATTCAATTTCGCTGAACCCCAGGCTTCGTCGATTTCAAACAACCGGCTAAACACGCGCAACACGTTGCCGTCCACCGCTGCAACCGGATGATCAAACGCAATCGAAAGAATCGCACCTGCCGTGTAAGGCCCGATACCCGGCAAAGCCAAGACGTCTTCGAGCAAGTCGGGGAACTGCCCGTCGAACTTCGTTTCGATCATGATCGCCGCCGCCTGCAGCGAACGCGCCCGACGGTAGTAGCCCAGCCCACTCCACAAGCCGAGCAACCGTTCCTCATCAACTTGGGCAAGCTCCGCAACCGTCGGAAGCGCTTTCAAAAACCGAGTCCAATACGGAATCACCGTTTCCACGCGCGTCTGTTGAAGCATCGCCTCACTAATCCAGATCGCATAGGGATCCGAAGTCCGCCGCCAAGGCAGATCGCGCCGAACCCGCCCGAACCAAGCACACAAGCTCGTTCGTAGTTCCTCC
Source organism: Planctomycetota bacterium (assembly GCA_047639415.1). Taxonomy (GTDB): domain Bacteria; phylum Planctomycetota; class UBA1135; order UBA1135; genus OFTM34. Next base: position 10,782 of record JBLINP010000130.1, read on the forward strand.
CCCACTTCGGCCGTCACTGCTGGGATCACGGTTGTTTCAATTTGGGAGCGCATGACTACAAACGCAAAAGTGTGGCGTCGCAGCGATCATCGTACACGCGAAGCTGATCATGCCCAATCTGTCCTGATCACAAAACAGGCAAACGAGCACGCGACCATTTCAGAGCACACGAATTCGGATCAGCTCCAATTAGCAACTGACCAGCGCTCTACCCATCGTACCCAGCCGCGCGCGCCTTCTCTTTCCAGTACTGCTCCAAATCCGCGTCGGCCGTTACGACTTTTCCGTTGCCGTAGCGCACACCAACATTCCACATCGCCGTCTTATCACCCAACTCCGCAGCCTTTCGATACCAACGCACTGCCTCTTGATCGTCTTCGCCGACTCCTTTGCCATCGGCATACCGCTTGCCGAGGTTTCTCATCGCCAAACTATTGCCCAACTCCGCGGCCTTGCGATACCAGCGCGCCGCCACCAGGTCGTCCTTAACGACTCCTTCACCATCGGTGTACATCAAGCTCCGCTGCTTGCTTGAGGAGTGGCAATAACGTGCGTAGAGCTTGGTCACCCGTTTTGACCTTGGACGCTCCGCGCTGACCTCGGAACCGCAACTTCGCGGCGAGATAACGAGCGTAAACGTCTCCGGCTTGTGCCGGCTTCTGAACTAAATGAACTGGCTGGCAAGAGTGTGGATCCGTCCCCGGCCTCAAGCAGAGAGCCGTTCTCGATTTCGCCACTCCTGCACACTTTCTGCCTGCTTTGCCAAAGGATGAATACTGCGCTCCTTCCAGTCTTG
>JBLINP010000131.1:0-11544 GCA_047639415.1 Planctomycetota bacterium
TTAATGAACGGAAACGACACGAGCCTCACGGTTTATCGGCCAGACGGTGAATCGATTGAAGTACGAATTCAAGCGCGTGAATTTGAGTTGGATGGGCGACCGGTCGTTCACACGCTTTGGCGCAAGCCTACGGACTTGGAGGATCGGAGTGCCGAGCAAGTCGACGCTTCCGACTCTGAGTTCACGCTTATTCAGGGAAGTGATTTTGAGACTCAGAATAAGGCTGACCTTCAAGCTCTACTTGCCGAGACCTACCCACTGACGGGTAAGCCATTTTTCGACACGCTCACTCAGCGCCTCGCGCAATTACTCAAGCTCAAGTTTGTCGCCATTGCCCGCTTCGCCGACTCCAGCGATAGCAGCCTCGAGTTCATTTCCTACTACGGAAACGGAAAGCATCGCAATGAATTCCCCATTGCTGTTGAGAGCACGCCAGAATCGGAAGTACTCGCAACGGGCGAGCTCAGCGTATCTTCTAAACTGCAGACGATTTTCCCGTTCGACCTCAAATCCAAAAAGCTTGGGCTCACAGCCTTTGTAGGGATCGCACTTTGCGATCCCGATGGCGAGGCTATCGGAACGCTCTCGGCATACCACACAAAAGAGCTAGGCGATGCGAATCGAGTCATCGAAGTACTTCGTCACTTCGGTGAGCGGGCTGCGATCGAACTGGACCGTTTAAGCCGCGAGGAACGAATTCGCGAGTTGCTAGCAACTCGCGCGGTGTTGATTGATTTGCTTCTGAGCACGCTCTCACCCAGTTCGATCTCGGAGAAGCTCGATGAATCGATTCGCATGATCTGTAGCGTTCGCATCACTTCGATTCCGCATGCAGGCGCCTTGTACCTACACGACGAGAGAACATCCGAACTTTGCCTTGTATCGAATCAACGCTTAGATCCCCATGAATTGGGCGAATGCGACCGTTCTGCGAACAATTGGTTTCGCGAACGCAAATCTCAAGCAGAACGCACCGGGGTGGACAGCGAACTTCAAAGTTCACAGTCGAGCTTCATCAGATCGGACTCTTTTTTCCTGATTCCAATTCAGGCGCAATCAGTCACGTTCGGATTGCTCGTCTTACAACGCGTCGCCGGTCGCGACGAATCGAGCACGGAGCGCTACTTCTTCCAAGCAGCCGCAAGCATTTTAGCGGGCATGCTCGATCGTGAACGTAGCAAGGGTGCTTTGGCAAACGCTGAATCGAGGGTCTTGCGATCACAACGACTTGAAGCCGTCGGCCAACTGGCGGGTGGAATCGCCCACGATTTCAACAATCTCCTGACGGCGATTCTAGGTAACGTCGAATTGCTGACGGAACGCATCCCGAGCTCACCCGAGCTTAGTTCGATCCAACGCGCTGGGGAAAGCGCCGGGCGACTCACCGCACAACTACTTGCCTTCACCCGTCGGCAAGTCCTCAAGCCCCAACGACTCGACGTCGGTGTAGCCGTTCGGGACGTCGCCCAGATGCTCGAACGAATTATTCCAGAGAGCATCACCCTAAAGATCACCGCCGCCCCCTCGCAGTTCTACACCGTCGCCGATGCGGGACAATTGCAACAGGTTTTGATGAACCTGTTTATCAACGCTCGAGATGCAATGCCCTCGGGTGGCCTACTCGGAGTTGAGACGAAGCTCGTCACCTTCGATCAAATCGTGAACGAGATCGCGATCCCCCCCGGGACCTATGTCCAAATTTCTGTCACCGATAGCGGAGTCGGGATCGACGGCCACTCGCTTCAACGCATTTACGAACCCTTCTACACGACCAAGATCCCCACACGGACCGCGAATACCGAAGGCACGGGACTTGGCCTCTCGGTCGTCTATGGAATCGTCAAACAACATGGCGGTTACATCGACGTACAGAGCGAGCCGGGCCGGGGAACCGAGTTCCGAATTTTCCTGGTTGCCGACGCCGCGCCTCAGGATGTGTCCACGATAGAACAGCCGCCTCTCGCAACCTCAATTGAGGGAACGGCCTCCATTTTGATCATCGAGGACCAAGAGGACGTTCGGGATATTGCAGCGCGACTCCTCGGATCCCTGGGCTACGACGTCCAAACCGCGACAGGTGGTCCCGAGGCGCTGGCCATGTTCAGCGATCCCGATTTCTGCGTTGACCTAGTGCTCCTGGATGTCGTGATGCCGGTCATGAGCGGCATCGAGACCTTCGGAAAACTGCGTAAGCTTCGTAACGGGCAGAAGGTCGTCTTTATGACTGGTCACGACCCGACGGCGAGCCTAAAGAACGTGTTGTCGTCGGACGGGGCCGCCTTGCTCCACAAGCCTTTCACACGGCATCAGCTCGGAGAAACCATCCGAACTCTTCTCATCCGAGACGAATCTACCCGCAGACTTTAAAGCCGGAGCTTGCTCCAACCGGGGGGGGCAAGCGTTCCTAATCCCGGTCAAAGGTATTTCTCCGAGTTAAGTCCCCTCGGAATTGGGCTTTGTGCCCCTGTCCGAAATTCCCTGATTCGCTATGGTGCTCGCCTTGAACGGCACCTTCCGGATCCGAAAGTTGATCCCCGGTGCGCATTCGGGAACAACCTGAACCAGATCTATGCCCGGTAAGAGACTCGATAAGCTCAACGTCATTTTCATCACGGTCACTCACCTGATCGCCATCTATGCCGTTTACTACATGGTCACCCATTTCCATTGGGAGACCGCGGTGCTGGGACTGATTTGGTACGCATTGTGCGGACTCGCAATCACGGCTGGCTATCACCGTCTGTTTTCGCATCCGACCTATAAAGCGAACGCCTTTATCCGCGGATTCCTGCTCTTCTTTGGAGCAGCTGGCGTTCAAAACTCAGCCCTCAAGTGGTCCTCAGATCATCGTCGGCATCACGCCAAGGTCGATCAAGACGAAGACCCGTACAACATCAAACTCGGCTTCTGGTGGGCTCACATTGGCTGGATCTTCTTCACGAGCATCGAGAAGAAAGAGATGCTGCCGATGAAGGACCTACGAGCCGACAAACTCGTCGTCTTTCAAGAGCGCCACTACGTGATCATCGCCATCGTCTCGGCGTTGATCGTTCCAGGCGCGCTCGGTTTCATTTGGGGCGATCCCATCGGCGCCGTTTTAGTCGCGGGCCTTTTGCGCCTCGTCATTCAGTGGCACGCGACCTTTGCGATCAACTCCGTCGCGCACTACATCGGTTCTCGCCCCTACTCGCTCGACAACTCAGCTCGCGATAGTTGGCTTACCGCTTGGATCACCTTCGGCGAGGGCTACCACAACTTTCACCACAAGTTCCAGAACGACTACCGCAACGGAATACGTTGGTACCACCTCGATCCGACCAAGTGGTTAGTGTGGGCCGGTTCCAAGATCGGCATGACGCACGATTTGAAGCGCACGCCGGATGAGAAAATTGAACGCGCGAAGATCGCAGTTGAAGAAGCTCGGACGAGCTATCAAACGTCCTGACTCGCTTCGCTGATTAGCTCTCGAGCGGACCGGTAACTTCTTCGACGGCTCGCACCAATTCACCGGAAGCAATCAACTGTCGCGCGGCTTCGATATCGTCGGCCAAGTAGCGATCCTCGACTAACGGCGTGACCTTCGTCCGCATCAATCGATAAGCAGCCTCTGCTCCATCGCCACCGCGCGTCTCTAGATTGAATTCGCGTGCCTGAGCTGCGCACAGATATTCGATTGCCATCACGCGCTCGGTATTGTCGGTAATCATGCGCGCTTTCCTGGCCGCCGTGGCCGCCATCGGAACGTGATCCTCTTGGTTGGCGCTGGTCGGAATCGTGTCGACTGAAGCGGGATGTGCGTAGATCTTATTCTCACTCGCAAGCGCTGCTGCTGCCACTTGCGCGATCATCATGCCCGAGTTGAGTCCGGGTCGACTGGTTAGGAACGCCGGCATGCCCGACAGGTCTGGATTCACCAACTGCTCGGTCCGGCGCTCGGCGATGTTGGCGATGGAGCACATTGCCAAACCCAGATAGTCCATCACCATCGACACTGGAGCGCCGTGAAAGAGTCCTGCGCTAACCACTTCGCCCGTCTCAGGAAACAGCACGGGGTTGTCCGTCACTCCGTTGATCTCCGTGCGAAAGATGTCGCACACATGAGCTAAGGCTGACTTATAGGCGCCGTGAACCTGAGGTGCACATCGCAGCGAGTATGGATCTTGCACGCGATCGCAATCGGCATGGCTTTCCATGATTCCCGAATTGGCCAAACACGCGGTAACGTTCGCCGCGGTTCGGAAATGGCCTGGGTGACCTTTTAGTTCGGCAAGCCGTTGCCCGAATGGCAAACGACTTCCGTGCAGGGCTTCGATAGAAAGCGAAACGAGGATGTCCGCTGCTTTCGAAAGATTCATCGCGCGCGTGATCACGCCGACCGACACGCCCTTGCTGATTTCGGTTCCATTGATCAGTGCCAAGCCTTCTTTAGCAGCGAGTGCAACAGGCTCAACTCCCATCGCAGCCAAGGCCTCGCGCGCGGACATCTTACGACCGTCGAAGGTGGCTCCGCCGTAGCCCATATAGCTAGCGGTCATGTGTGCAAGCGGCGCCAGGTCGCCACTTGCTCCTACCGAGCCTTGCTGCGGAACCACCGGAACAAAACCTCGGTTGAAGAACTCAAGCAAGCGATCGACTAGCTCTACGCGAATCCCCGAATTACCGCGCACCAATCCGTTCAAGCGCAAAACCTGCGCGACACGAACTTCGGGCAGCGGCATGTCTTCGCCGACTCCGCAACAGTGCGAAACGATCAAGTTTTCCTGAAGTTGCACGAGATCGCCGCGCTCGATAGCGACGTTCTTCAGCTTGCCGAAACCGGTTGTCAGTCCGTAAACCGCCGCGCCTGAATCAACGTGATGATCGACCAGTTCACGCGCCGTCTGAACGGCTTGGCGTGCGGCATCGGTCACCGTCAGCTGAACGGGTTCTCCGCGCAAAACCGGACCGAGATCGGACAGAACAAGGGAGCGGCCATCGAGGGCGATTTGATGAGTCATCGAAGGATTACGACGTCAAGATTAGACGTCGTCACGGAGAGGGGGACCAGCGAGTCTCACCCGCTGGGAAGCGCGGAATTCTACCCGGATGTTGCTGAACGTCTTTCCGATTCAATCGAAATTGACTCGTCCCCTGCACTTACCGAACCGCCGCGCGGTTTCAATGCCAATGCCGGGCTCATTCGAGCCCCCACTTCGCGTCAGGGAGACTTGGGGTAGGTTTTCCCAGCGCGTATCCAAGCTTCCCGCCCCGCGCCAACAATGGCCTCTTCAGGCAATTGCGCTGTAAGTGAAGCAGAGCCCGAGAGTTCAACTTCTTCCTCGTCGAGGATCACGTTGTCGTACCAGTTCGCCTTCACCTTCCAAGTCCCTGCGAGCAGGCTGTCGATGATCAATTTCCGATCGGCTCGGAGCGAGAAGCCCTCGGCCGGAGTTCCGTTGATGATCAGTTGGATATCCAAAGCTTGCGTGCGACCGGGCAAGTCAATGACCAGTTCCGAATCGCCCCGATTCCAGTCGCTCAACTCGAGGTCGGCCTGGGCTTCCTCCGCCCCGACCATGCGTCCGCCCCAAGCTTCACCATCCAAGGACCAAGCTTCGAGATAGCGCGTCGCCGAGACATCCGCCCATGAAGTGAAAATGTAATTGCCGTTCTTATCCGCTCTGGCTTCTTGCACGGCGAATGGAAAGGTCGGCAAAACTTCACTCTCGAGGAACCAATGTGCGGTGCGGAAATAAGAGAGCGTTGCGCCGACTCGATCAGGAGCTTCCAACTTGACGCGCGCGCCGGGAACGGGCTTACCATTGCGCGTAATTGTGCCGCGAATAACAGGACCGGGTTGAAGCTCGATCTCGACGCGATTCTCCATCTTCGTCCGCAAATTGACGATTCGCTCGCGCGGCACAGCCACTGCCCCACGATGGAAAATTCTCACGGCAACGGGTCCAACCGGTAAATCACGCAAGGTAATCGAAGCGCCCGGCGTGATTTCGATTGGGTTCAACCGGTACCAAGGATAACGGCGTTGCTGCTTTGTATCCGCCGGCAATATCACGATTTGAGCCTTTCCGGGATCGCCAATGGCCGTTTTCAATGAAACGACTAAGTCCGCGCCACGCTCCAAGCGATAGACCAATCTGCCCCGCGGGATTGTGAAATCAGCGGTAATCCCAACAACCTCGCGCACGCCCGAATACCCTTCGGCTTCGATCTCGAGCAAAGCTCTGTCCGACGCGATACCTGCGAGATAAAAGTAGCCAGTCTCATCGGTCGACGTCGCTTGACCGTCGACCAAAACCTTGGCGCCAAAGATCCCCTCTCCGTTCGAATCAAACACCTCGCCCTGAATTGCACCGGGTCGGCCGTATCCAATGTTGAGCGTGTACTCCGTGTTTTGGCGCAGCACCAACTCGCGACGGGAGCCTACGATGTTCTTGCCGCTCACTTTGACAATGGCGAGTCCCGGATAGAGATCGTTCGCTCCGAAAGATCCGTCCGAACCACACACCAGAGTGCGCCCTTTGTTAGCACCGGCCACGAACTCGATTTCAGCAAGAACCGGTTGGCCCTGCATATCGGCGATATTTCCCACTATGCGCGAGCGTCGTCCAGTACCCGGTCGCAAGCCTTCTTCAGTCTCCGGCAAGTAGCTCGGTTGGATCAGGTCGAGCTCGACCTCTAGCGGCCAAATCACGGTCGTCGGTTCCGTGGGTTGATCGACACTTCGATTGATACGCGGAACCGTCAGAACTACGTCTCCCCGCTCAAGCGAATCGGTCCCATAACTCGGCAAGTCGACGGCTTCCACGGCTGCTCCGCGCTCTAGGTCGGTCCCAAAGTAGAGGTAAGTGCCAGCGGCAACTGCCACGAGCAGGGAGCAAATGAGCAGCAGGGTCTGTTGAGTTCGGTTCATATCTGGACGGCAAAATTCGTGATAGGCCAAGAATAGCGAGCGAGTTCACTTCGGTCACCGCGCCAATCGTCGGATCTGGCCGGAATGGCCCGTTATGCCTTTTCGCGGTCGAATTTCATCAACTGAACCTCTTCAGCCTCCGGCCGCCACCCGCCTAGCCGCGGTATCCATTCGGCTCGGGTCTGCAGCAGGTACCACTCTTCGATCTCACGCCCCAACTTCTCAACCTGCTTTTTGCTGGTGTACTCCAAGGAGTAACCCGATTTTTCGAGCACCCGCTTGGAAGCCTCGTTCCCGACGAACACCCAACCGAATAGCACGTGCCCCAGTCCGTAGTGGAAGGCCAGGTAAGTGACTAATTCCACGGCCTCCGATGCGAATCCACGTCCCCAGTGATCGGCATCGACCCAATAACCAATATCGCCTTGGTCCGGATGTCCCGAAAATCGCAAGCTGATCGTCCCGACCAATCGATTGCTAATCACATCACAAATGGCGAATTGATAGTCGCTGCTCAGCTCTTCATCCGTGCGCCAATTCGCAAAACGCGTCGCTAACTCAGCTTCGTCTTTGGGCCCCGGCCAGCAGAGCCAGCGCAGAATTTCGTCACGACCGCTTACCGATCGAAACACTTGGGCAGCATCGTTCGGTCGAATTGGCCGTATTACGACAAGTTCGCCTAACAAGCGCATGTGCTCGACGATCGGACGCTTTTGAAGCGGATTTTTGGGGTCAAAGCTCATTTGTTTGCACGGCAGGGGCAGGCAGGATCGAACGGCGTCTGTATCCTATTCGCCCTAAACTACGGAACCTAACCCTCAAATGGGCTCGGTTCCTCGATGGAACACCGAATATTGGGCGCAACCGCCCTCCCCTCGATATGAACACTTATACCGTGCTGGAGCTCTGTGGAGACGGCATCTCTTCCGAACTTGCTCGAAGCGTTCGCGCACTCGCCACCAGCCTGCCTATCGAGATCGAATTTCGCAGCATCGATATCTCGCTCGGAAATCGAAACAAAGTCGGAAACGTCATTTATGACGAGATCATGGATTCGGTTCACGAATTGGGCGTCGTGATGAAGTATCCGACCGCGACGGAAGGCGAAAGCCCCAATCGAGTCTTGCGCGACCGCTGCGCTTTTCAGGTAATCCATCGCCCAGTCATGACCTTCGAAGGCGTGCAAACGAACTTCACTCGCAATCTCGATCTCGATGTCGTCCGCGTGGCAACCGGTGGAACCTATATGGATCGCGGGCGACGAATCGGTTCCGAATCGGCAGTTTCATTGCGTATTATCGAGCGCGGTCCTTCGATTCAGGCGGCGCGCTTTGCTTTCGATTTAGCAACAACGCTCGACGCCAACGTTGTCTCGACCAGCAAGTACACGATCCAAAAAGAAGCGGACGGATTGTTCGAGGAGTGCGTCGAAGAGATCTCCAAGAATTATCCGACCATTGAGTATCGCAGAGAATTATTCGACGCACTGCTCGGCGGAATAATTCTGAACCCCGATCGTTATCGAGTGGTGGTTTGCCCCAACGAGTACGGCGACTTTTTATCGGATATGGCCTGTGGCTTAATCGGCTCGATCGGTCTCGGCGACAGTGCTTCCTATGCTTTGAACAAACAAGGCAAAGTGGAAGTCGCCATGTTCGATCCTTCGGGCGGAACGGCCCCGGACATCGCTGGCAAGAACTTGTGCAATCCCACCGCCGCACTGCTCGCCTTCTCCTCCTTACTTCGACACCTCGGTGAGATCGACACGGCCAAGGTCGTTCGAAGGTCGATCAAAGAGAGCATCGCCCAAGGTGACAAGACGCGCGACATCGGCGGCTCGATGAATACCGACGAATTCACCAAGGCCGTTTGCGAGCGGGTTGCTGCTCAACTAGCACCCGCCTAGTTAGCGATCCGTGTCCGCTAAAGAGCAAGTGACGGACACGGCAGGCGAGGAGCGCATAGACTCCTCTGAGAACCGCAAGATTCCGCGCCGCATTTGGAACGGAACCGCATTGCAGGTGTTGGGCCGGATCTTCGGTTCGGGCTGCACCTTCGCCATTTTGGCGCTGTGCGCACGCGGCCTTCCGACCGAAGAGTTCGGTCGTTACACGTTCTATCTCGCGCTCTTCGGGCTCTTGGATGCGCTAGCGGATTTTGGAACCGGCCAAGCGGTCATTCGCCTGACCGCAAATAATTCCGAAGCACTGAGACCCGCCCTTAGACAAGCACGTCGGGCTCGCTTCGCAACAGCATCGTTGGGATTGATCGCCATTGCGATCTGCACCGACATTTACGATGAACCCGGCCGCGGATGGATCATTCTCGCCGCGCTCTATCCCCTCACGCATACGCTCGAGCTAACCGCGACGATTTTCAAAAATCAAATCGCGTGGGGCATTCCGGTTCTCGTACGAGCTTTTGCCAGTGCCTTGCGGCTGGGACTGGTCGCGACCGTGCTTTGGTACGGAACTGAGTCGGCCCCGGAGCTACTTTTCATTACCGCTCTGGCTAGCTCCACCGCCAATGTTCTCTTGCACTTTGCCTCGCGCAAATACATTCCCAAAGCCAAGCATGAGCAGCCTTTGGAACAAAGTTTACTGCGCACTTCGTTTCCGCTCGGGTTGGGCAGCCTGTTCGCCATGGGCTACTTCTACATCGACAATCTTTTCATCCGAGCATTCGAAGATGACATTGCGCTGGCACACTACAATGCTGGCGTTCGTTTGCTGTCCTTTCTGATCATGATCGCACAGCTGGCAACCGCGACTGCGCTGCCCTGGTTCGTGCGCCTTCACGGGAAAGGCGAGCTCGCAAAGGCGTTGTCCAGCTTGGGCCAGCCGCTTTTCGCCATGGCTTGCTGCTTGGCTGGCCTACTCATCCCCTGGTCAAAAGAGATACTCGAGGTCGTTTTCACCGATGCCTTCGCGGCCGGATCGACGAGCTTTCAATGGTTGCTCGCAACCTCCGCCGTCATTCATGCGGGCGCAATCTTCGTCACCGCCTTGATCGCCGTCGGTGGTCAAAACCGCTTCATGCTGGTCGCGGGCTTCGGATTGCTACTCAACATGTTGGGCAATTACATCTTGGTGCCTAAGTTTGGAATTGAGGGCGCTGCTCTGGCGACACTCGCTACTGAATCGTTAGTCTGCGTGCTCTCGATTTGCGCTCTCGTGCGCATGGGTTGTCGACCACTATCTGTTCGCCCATGGGGCTGGCTCGCCGGCCCGATTGCCTTTGCGGCAAGCCTGTCGATTTCGACGCTTATTCACTAATTCGAGCACCCAAGAAGCCCCCCATATCGTGCGCGTTGGAATCGACTACCGTCCCGCTTTAGTGAACCGTGAAGGTACCGGCCGATACGTACGCGAGCTGGTACGCGGCTTAATTGAACTCGATTTTGACCGCAACTTGGGTCTGTTCGGGTACACGTTGGCGCGTTCGAAGTTCAGTCGATCGGAGTTGGGTTTGGTAGACAGCCAAGCAGATTTACTCCGGTTGCCACTGCCGTCGCGTGTGATGCCCTGGATCTTGGAAAAGATGGGCAAGGGCGTTGACGATCTGGTGGGCGGCGCCAACGTTTATCACCACACGTACCTGTCGCCGCTCGCCGTCCGCGAAGCTGCGCAAGTTGTCACCATTTTCGACACGATTTACGCGATCGAAGGTTCTGGCTATCTCGATCCAGAAGTTGGACGCTCGATGACGGAGCGAGCCAAAGGTCTCATTGAACGAAGCTCCCGCGTGCTCGTGCCGACCGAGTTCGTCGGTGCGGAAGTCGTCATGACTTTTGGCGTGCTGCCCGGAAAGATTTCGGTCACGGGTCTCGGTTGCGATCACATCGTGCGCAACCTGCCGCCGGGCAAACTGGATCCCGCGCGTGAACCGTACGTGCTAACGGTCAGTCGCGTCGATGCTCGTAAGAATCACTTGCGCATGCTCGAGGCCTTTGAGTTATTAGTGAAAGAAGGTTTGCCACAGCGCTGGTTGATCGCCGGCACCGAAGGTTTTGGGCACGAGGTGTTTGAACGTGCGCTGGCCGACTCACCCGCTCGTGATCGAGTTGAATGGCGTCGTGAAGTCAGCGACGAAGAATTGCCGCTGCTCTACGCGCAGGCCGATTGCTTTTTATTCCCCAGCCTTAGCGAGGGCTTCGGCTTGCCGCCGCTTGAAGCCATGGCTTGTGGAACCCCGGTCATCTCCAGTTGCGTCACGTCGCTTCCCGAAGTGCTCGGTGAAGCCGCTCTTTTGGTCGAACCCACCGATAGCCAGCAGATTTTTGAGGCGCTGCGACGCGTGCTCACCGAACCCGCGCTCGCGGAGGATTTGTTTTTGCGAGGCAAGCAGAAAGCGCGCGAACACACCTGGCGCGAAGCCGCGAGGCATACGCTTCTGGCCTATCAGAAAGCCGCGGATCAGACGACTGACGGTGACGGCGTTCGGCGCTCGCTCTAGGGAATCTAATCCCCCACTAATGTTCGGTTCGGGACTGGCGCGCATTCAATCCAGCAAAGCCAGCGACGATCTAGCGGGCTTTCGCTGCTCCTAGCCCGGATTATTCATGAACCGCGAGGCAAAACGCCTCGAATTGGTTCCTGCTGGCACTTTGCAGATACTTGCCCCCGCAGACGACC
>JBLINP010000132.1:0-11471 GCA_047639415.1 Planctomycetota bacterium
GAGGGAAGGGGCGTTCCCCCGATGGCGTGATTCGCGCGGTGAGCCTTTTGAATCCCGAAGGGTTGCGTCGCATCTCGATGGGGCTGGTGACGAACTTTACTTCGTTCGCTCCACTCGGAACGGTGCTCGTTGCGCTGCTTGGCGTTGGTGTGGCCGAGCGCTCTGGTTTGTTGGGTGCTGGAATTCGAGCGCTGGTTTTGGGAGCGCCGAAGAACCTGCTCACGATGGTGATCGTCTTTGCCGCGGTGGTTTCGAACACGGCTTCGGAGATGGGCTACGTCGTTCTGATTCCGTTGGCGGCCGTTGTTTTTTACGCCGTCGGTCGCAATCCGTTGGTGGGATTGGCGGCAGCGTTCGCGGGTGTGTCCGGTGGATACTCGGCGAACATTCTGATCGGAACGGTCGATCCGCTGCTGGCCGGTATTACGACCGAAGCCGCGCGCATTATCGACCCGTCGTTTGCGCCGGGTGGGACGAACGAAGTGCTGGCGACCGCCAACTACTACTTCATGGTAGTGAGTACGCTCATGATCACGATTGTCGGTACGTTGGTGACGACTAAGATCGTCGAGCCACGACTTGGCGTTTACGATCCGAGCCGCGCCGAAGATGGGATCGAAGAGGCGACGCGCGAGATGGGCGCACTCTCGGCGAAAGAAAAGCGCGGCCTGAAGCTCGCCTTTTTGACGATTGGAATCATGATACTGGGACTACTCGCTCTGACTCTGCCCGAGAACGGTTGGTTCCGCGACCCGGCCGAGAACGAGACGCTCGTCAAAGACTTGAAGCCGATGCTGAAGAGTGTCGTTGCGCTGATCTTCGCCTTCTTCATCATTCCCGCGGTTGTGTACGGCCGCGTGACCGGCACGATGAAGAACGATCGCGACGTTATCGACGGCATGGCGAAAGCGATGAGTTCGATGGGCCTCTATATGGTCCTTGTCTTTTTCGCGGCACAGTTCGTGGCTTTCTTCAACTGGACAAACCTCGGAACCATCACGGCAGTCGTCGGCGCCGACCTGTTGGAGCAGTGGAATCTAACCGGCCCGCTCGTCTTCCTGCCCTTCATCGCGATGTGCTGCTGCGTCAACCTGATGCTCGGCAGCGCTTCAGCACAATGGACAGTCACCGCACCGATCTTCGTGCCGATGTTGATGAGCGTGGGCTACAGCCCCCAAGTAATTCAAGCGGCCTACCGGATCGGCGATTCAACGACAAATATCATCACGCCGATGATGAGTTACTTCGGCCTCATTCTCGCGTTCGCGATGCGTTACGACAAAAAGCTCGGCATCGGAACTCTGATCTCAATGATGGTGCCGTACTCGATCGCGTTCTTGATCGGGTGGGTGATTCTATTTTACGGGTGGGTGTTCCTCTTCGACTTCCCCGTTGGCCCGGGAGCGCCGACGTACTACGCGCCGTAATCGATCGAGCGTCCAGCGCCGATACTGAGCCAGCGTGAGCGGTACCGAACCAGGTTTAAAACCACACACCTGGCAGAATCAACGCTACGGCAAATCGGCGTTATACCGGCCAGGTGTGTGGTTTTAAACCTGGTTCGGTACCGCTCACGCCAGCGGATTTTGCTCTGGCTCAGTATTGGCGCTTCAAATATTGAAGTTTAGATCCAAGCGAACGCGGAACGGGTTGTCGGTTGTCTCTGAGCGTGAGCCCAACGCCCAAAGTCGAAGTGTGACATCCTCATTGATGCGGTAATCGCTGCCGTAGCCGATGCCCTGGACGCCGCTGCCTGCTCCGGTGCCGGCGAGCGGAAGATCGTCTTGGGAGACAGGGCTGAAGAGCGAATCTGCATCCGCTTGGAACCAGAAGCCGAAGAGACTGTAGTCGCCGGGAGCTTGATGATTGCCAACTCGCGCGCCGCATGCGTAACCGCGTTGACCTGATTCCTTCATATTGTCCCAGAACATCACAAAACCTTGTTGGCGACCAAACGGTCCACCCTGATGGGTGACATCGATGAAACTATCCCAAACGGCAAAGTCGCTTGCGAAATCCCCCGCGCCATTCAGAACATTGCCTTGGTTCTGAAAACTGCCGGAGCCGGGATTGAGGTTCGACCAGTGTGTAATTGCCGTTGCGAAGTGAACGCTTAGGTCGTCTTGGACATCACAGGTCGCATTGAACTGTGCGCCGACCATGGACGGGTCATCGTCGCTGCCGCTTTCGACTGCCGTGTACTTGAGTAAGCGCAGGTCGTACTTTTTGTTCGCTTCCGTACAGGAGAACTTCGCAGTAAAGCCGGCCGGTTGAATATCGTCGTCCCACAGGATTTCGCCGGATACCGGCGGCGTCGTGAAGACATGCGGGAGTTTGCCAGCTTGAAGAGTGATCCAGTCATTTGTGAACCACTCCACGTAGAAGCGATCGAGAAGCAACTCCGCTCCTTCGAAACCGTCGCCACTGTCCCCGAAATCTAAATAGGGACTGTTTGCGTCGACGCCATCGGAGCTGGTGGACACGCGCGCGTGAACATTGAGCTTGTCATCGAGCTTGTACTTGCCACCTATACGAAACCGAATGCGTCCGCGATGACGATCTTCCCCGTTTGTCTGATCAAAAGTGCTCTCGTAGCGAATGCGCCCGTTGGCATAAAGCTCCAGCTTGTCCGGAATCAAGACCTCGTCATCGTGAATGATTGGCGTGGTCGGAAGGAAGGCAAGTAGGGCGAGTGCAAGCATGAGTGACTTTATGGACAGCGCCGAAATTCCGGCAATACGCACAAGGGCCCTATGTGCGGGCAGCTTTGGCTTAGATTTACGACCAAGAACCTATATCGGTCATCGCTGCCGGTAAAGGGGACGGTGTATCCGACCGCGAAAACCGGGTCGCATACGTAACGATGGTTTTGCGATATTCAGAGTGCACGGCTTAACACGGAGATACACGCGTCTCCCAGCCTTCAGTTTGAAGGGCCGCGGTTGGCCTGGCGACGTATGTCACTGGATCGCAGAGTCGAGATAACGCACGGCATTGGCCTTGAATAGGCAAACCACTTCGCGGCCTTCGCGCAACTGGAGGTCGCGAACGGCGCCGGGCGTGACCTCGACAAGTAGATCGATGCCGACGTCGACGAGCGCAAGCACGCGGTGACCTTCGTTGATCAACGCTTTGACATGGCCAGGCAATTGGTTGCGAGTGGAGATGCCATTGACTCTTGCGAGCGCGAGTACGATGTCTTCGGGGCGCAGTCCGATATGAAGTTTGGCGTCTGACTCGGCGTCGATTTGTGACGCTGCAATTTCGACATTCGATGATGAGCGAAGAAAGGACAAACCGGCCTGTTCGTCTTGACGATCGAGGGTGAGCTCCATCACATTGTCCAAATCACCATGCGCGATGTGGCCCGCTCGCACTAAATCGAGCAACTGACCACTCGCTTTTGTCTGGCCGTTCTCAATCAAGAGCAGCGTTTTGGTCTGTTGCAGCAATTCAGAGATGTCGTGACTGACGTACAACATCGGAACGCCTATCGATTTCCGCAGCCGGTTCAAGTACGGCAAAATTTGTGCACGCAGATTGCGGTCGAGCGCGGCCAGTGGTTCGTCGAGCAGCAAGAGTTGGGGATTCGACAGAAGCGCGCGACCCAGAGCGACACGTTGTTGTTCACCGCCCGACAATTCCATCGGGCGTCTATCGATCAACGACGATAGCTCGAATAGCTCAACGATTTCCTCGACCCGTGCTCCGCCTTGACTCCGCGATGAGCGCTTTCCATACAGCAAGTTGCCCATGACGGACAGGTGGGGGAACAGGCGCGTGTCTTGGAAGACGAAACCAACTCCGCGTTGATGCGGCGGCAGGCAAACCCCGGAATTCGAGTCGTAAACGGTGGTTTTACCGATTTTGATGAAGCCGCTGGTCGGGTTGCTTAGACCTGCAAGGCAATGAAGCAAACTCGATTTTCCCGCGCCGGAAGGGCCGAAGATGCCCGTGACGGGAGCGCTTAATTTCGCGCTCGCTTTGAGCGTGAAGGCGTCACGTTCGAGTTGAAAGTCGAATTCGATGGCTGTCATGCGCTGCGCCCCAATCGTTTGGAAACGCGCCTCGCCAGGAGCTCGCTGGCAACGAGAGCAACCAATGAAATCACGATCGAGATGAGCGCCAATCGCATGGCAGCCAGATCACCTCCAGGGCTTTGCAAGGCGGAGAATAATGCGACAGGCAGTGTTCGCGTTTCACCAACTAGGTTGCCGGCGAAAGTAATGGTCGCGCCGAATTCACCTAAGCTGCGTGCGAATGCTAAGAGACTTCCGGTGATGACGCCGGGCAATGCCAAGGGGAAAGTTATGGTCCAAAAGATACGCGCAGGTGGTGCCCCCAAACTTGCCGCTGCTTGTTCGAGCCGCACGTCGACGAGTTCGATCGCTAGTCGAACCGCGCGCACCATCAAGGGGAAACCCATGACCGTTGAGGCGAGGGCGGCGGCTTTCCATGTGAAAGCGAGTTGGAGGCTCGATTCAAAAAAGGTTTCGCTGAACCAGCCGTGACGACCGAGCGTGAACAAGAGCGCGTAACCCATGACGACCGGAGGCAAGACCAGCGGGGCGTGAACGATCGCTTCGACGAACACTTTGCCTGGAAACTGCTTGCGTGCCAAAAACCAGCCACAGGCAATACCTGGTAGGAAAAGCAGTATTAGGCTGAATGAGGCTACTTTGAGTGAGAGGCCGAGTGCTTCCCACTCGGCTGGGCTAAGTGAGAGGTTCAAGGTTTTGCGGGTTGGAAGCCATAGGCTTCGAGGCTGGCGACGGACGCTGGCGAAAGCAGTTGATCGATGAAAGTTTGGGCGGAGCTGTGAGCGCCGCGGAGCAATACGGCTTGATATCGAATTGATTGAGAGAGCGCGATTGGGAAGCGCGCGCGGATGGCGATGTGCTTGGATAATTGCGCGTCGCTTGCGTAGACAATGGCCGCACTGGCTTCACCAAGCTCAACTAGACGCACAGCTGCGGGCGCATCGACGGTGGAGAGGACCCGATCGCTGAGAACGTCCCAAGCATTCAGGTTTTGAAGAGCCTGTTTGGCATAGCGCCCGACGGGAACATGGGCTGGATCGCCGATCGCCAGAAGTCCCGCCAAGTGACTTGGTAAGTCGGTGTTCGGATTCAATGCGAATGGTTCCACGTTCAAAGCATCGGCGCGCACGATCCAGACCAATTCACCCGAAGCGAAGTCATGCAGGGAATCGGGTTCGACTAGATCGCGTTCTTTGAGCCAATCGATCCACTCGGTGTGTGCGGACAGAAAGACATCCGCTTTCGCGCCGGAATCGATCTGTCGAGCGAGCGTAGATGTGGCAGCGAAGTTCAATTGGAGGCTGGCCAATTCCGAAGGGCGCTGATTCGCGAGGTGTTGGACGATTGGCGTGAGACTGGCAGCGGCGAATACTCGAATGGGCTTGGCAGCGGGAGCGATCGCATCGTGCGAGCCACAACTCACAAAACCGAGAACTAGCCACAACTCACAGATCCTTCTCATAATTGGCGCGTGGGCGACTGCGGCCCAACCCAAGGAATGTAGCGTTCTGGCAGCCAACTGGCGCCAAGCCTTTGGGAATCATCGAATTCATACCTAGCCCGAATTATTCATGAACACGCGGACCAAACACCACGAACGACCGGCACTGCCGGTCTATTGGTTCCTGCTGGCACTTTGCAGATACGGGCGTCCTCGACGACCTTACAAGGTCGTCTGCGGGGGCAAGTATCTGCAAAGTGCCAGCAGGAACCAATTCGAGGCGTTTTGCCTCGCGGTTCATGAATAATCCGGGCTAGTGGGATGATTCAAAAGTTCGGCTCAAATGTCGGGCCACTTGAACGCCCCTTGCGGCGTTGCGCCTCCTAGCTTTACTTACAAGTAAGGCGTCGTCGGCGCGCCTTGCCAGAAACGCCCAATTGAGCCGACATTTGGGCCGAACTTTTGAATAACCCCACAAGCGTCAGCTGCAGTTGCTTGCCTTTCGATTTTCCCGCTCGACAATGAATTCCGCTGCCTCTGCCAATCTCCCTTTCGTTCGATCGACGATGACTCCCCACATCCAAACCACTCCCGCTCGCCTACTCAGGGTTGCACTGCTAACGGCCACAATGTCACTCGTCTCCTGCGTTAGCTTCGATGACGGCGGTCCGTCGCTGGAATGGTGGAACGAGAACCCGCCGATTCCCACCGTGGATGTTTCGAGTTCAGCGGATGGTATCGTTGCCCTGCCAGCGAGCGCGCATCAAGCACTGCGTAGAGTGTTCGACAAGTACACGCATCTTGTCGCTCCGAGTGGGAGGCCGATTCACTTCTTGGCGCAGCCGGGTGTCGCTAATGAATGCTTGATTCGAGCGCGCGAGATGATGCGGTTTTTTCTGACGGATGCGAACGGAACGCTCTACGGATCCGACAAGTCCGAAGTCGCGAATCAAATGGCCGATCGCTGGGCGACGTTGGTGATCTTCGAGAGTTACGAAGATTCCTTGCGTGCTCAGAAGGGCGAGCTGCCCTCGATTCCGATGTTCTTCCAGGATTTGTACGCGGACGAATGCGTCTTGGAGGGCAGCACGGCCTACATGGAGAATTCGGTACGTGACGCGACCATGGAAGCCGTTTTTAGCTTGGTACATGGCGCCGGAATTCGTTTCGCCCAACCCAGTTTCGAACAACAAATTAAAACGTCAGCTCACGGCGCCGTGCTCGACGGAAATTGGAACACCAATCTCGATTGGGTGCTCGAGGCCTCAAGTGGCCATCGCTACATATCCAACGTTCTCGAGGTTTATTACGGAATTTGGGCCCATGACCCCCATAGCTCGGGACGAGCGTTTGGCGACGAATATGCCTTCATCAATCGCACCGCAATGAAGGCGGGCGATCCGTTGGGTTTGGGATTGTTGGAAGTGTTTTTTCCGGAGACCTTGGGATATCAGAGCCGAATAGTGCCGACGTTTGACGGTGTTTTCTCTCTGGTTACAAGTCCGGACCTACCCTACACCCTGAAGTCGCGCTACTTGACTAACGTATCACTCACGGGTGCCTTGAGTTCGAGCTTGCGCGGAAACGCTTTTGACAATTATTTGCGCGGAAACGCGGGCGACAACGGGATTGACGGTGGAGCCGGAATCGACACAGTCCTGTTCAAAGGTCCGCGGGACGAGTACACGATCGAGATTACCGAGAGCGGAGTTTCCGTCTTGGATTCAGTTGCGAATCGCGATGGGCACGATGTCCTAACCGAGGTGGAGTGCTTGCATTTTTTCGATGGCCCCATGGCGATAGTCGGAGAATGCGCGCACGACCTGCAGTGGGCACTTCCAGAAACCGCGAGTCGAATAGACGCCACTCGTTCATGGGGGCGTTACGAGCACAATTTGGGCGACCATATGGAGTCGGTCTTAACCGAACTGCTCGAATGCTTTGATCGCAATCGGGATGGTGAGCTTGGCGTCGACGAGACGGCGTTGAACTTTCGCAAACTGGTCAAGTTGGCCGATCGCGACGAACAGAATGGATCCGCGAGTCGTTATGAATTGTTGGGAGCGCTCGAACTGGTCTTTACCGGTCAGGTTGAACTGACTTTGAACCCCAATCTCGAGGTGGAGCGCTTTTTCGAGCAATTCGATCAGAACGGCGACGGCAAGGTGACACCCAATGAGCTTCCGGCTGCGATGCGCGCGGGTTTCGATCGCGCCGACAAAAATGGCGATGGGGGCATATCCCCGGCCGAGCTGCTGCCCTCCTATCAGGGATAGCAGATCTGGTTGCTACTCGTCTTCCACTTCCGCGCCCGTGTAGCCGAGTGCTTCCAATAGCTGTAGGTCAGCCTCTCCGAGATCGGCACTGCCCTCGCTAATCGCGCCGCCGAATTCCGCCAATTGGCCCAGGATTTTGCGCCGGAGTCTTTCGGCCATTTCGGGCTGCTTGGCAGCAAGGTCTCTTTGTTCTTGAGGGTCGGAAGCGAGCGCGTAGATCTCAATCTTTGAAGTCAACGGATTGCCTTCTTCAGGAGGCGGAACGTGCAGAATCGCTTTGTGTGTAGAAGTGCGCATGCCGTAGAGACTCGCGTCAGTCCGCGCGCGCATGAAAACGTCTTCGCGACCGATTGAATCGCTCGTTCCACGAATGAGCGGGGCCAGGGAGTAACTGTCCAGTTGCTTGGCACCGCGAGGCATACCGATCAAGTCGCAGATCGTGGGAACCACATCGATATTCGAGACGAGTTGCGGCAAGCGCAGATTCGAAACTCCGTAACTGCTCGGGAGTTTGATGATGAGCGGTACACGCATGACCTCGTCGTAGAGTTGCTTGCCGTGTCCAATTTGCCCGTGGGACATGAAGATCTCGCCGTGATCGGAGGTGACGATGATGAGTGCCTCTTCATACAGCCCCTGCAGTTTGATCTCGTCGAGGATCAAACCAAAGTTGTGGTCGGCCCAAGCGATGAACGCGTCGTAGGTGCGCACGAAAAGCGGGATGGCGGGACCTTTTTTGCCTTTCCGAAGAACCTGCGAGCGCAGGGTTTTGAAATCCTGATCCTCGCGCACGGGTTGCGGACAATACTCATCTACAAAGCGCTCTAAGTATTCCTTGGGCGGCGTGTAGGGCCCGTGAGGTTCCAAAATGTGCAGGTAGAGAAAGAGTTTCTCGTCGCCCTCTATCGATGCTAGTTGATCGCGCACTAGCGGAATCATGTTTTGGACTTCCGGTATGTGGACCGTATCGCCATCGACCTCGAACTCGACTGAGCCTTCGGGGCCTTTGCCAACCCACATCTCCAAGTAATCGTCGAAGCCTTGCAAAGCTCCGCGGACGACGCCGCCGTTGGCGACCATCACGGCCGCGAAACTTTCATAGCCGGCGTTAGCGAAGAGCTCCGCCAAAGTGTCTTCGTCGGAGGGCAATTCGCGGTCGTACCAACTCAACCCATGGCGATCGGGATAGCGGCCCGTGAGTATGCTCGGGATACTAGCCACGGTGTACGATGCCGTGGTGATCGCTTGTTCGAAGGTCACCCCTTCGGCGGCTAGAGCGTCGAGATTGGGTGATGTATTGCGCGGATAGCCGAGATGCGAAACATGAACCGCGGAGAGCGTGTCAATTACGGCCAGCACAACGAGCTTGGGCTGATTTGCTGAAGCGGTTTTGCCGCCGCAAGCAGTCAGAAGGAGGGCTAGGCAGATGAGGAGTAGAGGCATGCGGGAGTATAGGGTGCCAGCCAGTCACTGAGTCATCGCGACTAGTAAGGCCCGCGCTAAAGTCGAAGTTCAGTCGAACTAACAATGAGTGTTGGGGCGCATCGACAACAAGCTGATGAGAGCCCGCGCGCTCGTTGGCGAGAATAGCATCAGGCTTCGGACTCCGACCGGACCAGCACTCCGCTGACCATAAAGTGATGCGCTTTTGAGCTGAGGCACCGGAGACTCGCACTTTGCGGTAAGCGATAGCGGGTCTCAGCGCGTGATTGCGATGAGGGCATTGAGCGGAGGCCCGAATCTACGCGCTTCTAAGAAACCGAATTTTGCAGACTTGCTAAACTCTACTAAGAGGTCCAAAACGCTCGCGTTGGGCCATAATCCGTATTTATTCGATCGTCGGCCAGTCGAGAGACGAGCAAAAACCATGATGAAGCTTCGCAGCCTTTTCTTGCCGTCCGCGCTTGTCGGTTTCGCCGTTGTTCTATCGACGCCCGCAGAGACCGAAGGCTTCGCCGTCTTCGGATTTTCGCTCAATCCCAACGAGAGCGATTTTCGGGTCTTCAACAACTTCACCGATCCACAAGCCAACGACAACACGACTATGGATTCGCAGTTTCCGGGATACACCGGAGCTGTACTCGCGATTTGGAAAGGCGCGGTCGAGTGGGCGAGTTTTGCGCACGGCGACGGAAGCGGCGATCCGAGTCAGGCTGTGTTGGGTTCGGCGGGCTCCAGTTTTGATCCAATCTTCAACGGCCACGCATTGGGCATTGGAGTGATCGGCGACAACATTGTCTCGCAGATCGACATCGTTGGCGGAGGAGTCTTGGCCTTCTTCCAAGGCGGCAACGACGGTTGGTGGATTCGATTCCACAACGACGTTGTTTTGAATGATGGGCCTGGCGCCAATTTGCCGGTCAATCATTTCGACATCCAAGGTCTGCTCGCGCACGAGTACGGGCACGCAATTGGGCTGGACCACTCGACTGCACCGGGCTCTCCCACGATGACAGCGGCCGCCCTCGGCAATGCTGTACAGAATCGATCGATTGAATCCGACGACATTCTCGGCGCTCGGTTTATCTACGGCGTGGCGAACGCTTCGGGCACAAAACCGTTCATTACACAGGTCGTGAATCTCGGAACACAACTTCGGATCATCGGCACCAACTTCAAGCAGACGAACAACGAGGTTTGGTTCACACTCTTGACGCCCGCGACCGGTGCTGCCGGTGGCGATCCGATCAAGGTGACGGGACTCTCGTCGGTGGGTGGGCAGCAGACTGAAATCCTGATGGCGATCCCTCCTGATGCGGGACCAGGTGATTTATTCGTGAAGCGCAACAGCGCCGGTCAAGAGTCGAGTTCAGCGCCGTTCCCCTTTGACCCGTTCTCAGGTCCAGCTCCGCTTCCGACGATCAGTTCCATCGTTCCGTCGCAGGTTCCTTCGCTTACCCCAAACGGTGGAGTAACGGTGGTCCTCACCGGCACGGGGTTCACGAACTCTTTGGATCTGCGCGTTAACAACAAGCAGGTTGGGCAGTTGAACTCGAGCTTCTCTGGCTCATGGTCGATCGACAGCGACACGCAAGTTACTTTCGACATGCCGTTGACCAACGGCGGCGGTTTGGTGGATGTCGAGCTAATGACTCCCAGCGGGCCGGCAATTACACAACTCGAAATCGTCGCACCACCCACTCCAACGCTGGCCGTCTCGGCTCCCAACTTGATTCAATCGGTGGGCATTAGTTTCGCCGGATCGAGCGAGAGTCTCGACGTCATGTTGCTCGACTTTTCGGCCTTCGACGGACCGACCGTTATACCGGGCGTGCTCGAGCTCGAAATCGGAGGCGGCAATCTCAATAACGTCAAGAAGCTGAAAACCTGGACCATGGGACCGAAGTTTTGGCGCAAGTTGGACATTGGGCCAGTGACCGGCTTGCCGGTTGGTCTCGAAATTTTCTTCGAAGGTTTGGTTCTACCTGTTTCGCAGGGTTACGCGACACCGTGGACGAGCACCAACAAACACAAGGTGACGGTTCTGCTCTAGTTTGCGGGCGATGGAGAGCGAAGCTCCGGCTCAAGGCCAAGCTGTTGCGACGTATCGTCTGCGTCGAATTCGAGGGTCCGCATTGCGTTTGAATACCTGAACTCAGCGGTACTCTTCTACTTCGTATGCTTTGAGACGATTCGCTAGGATTGCTCCTCGTACCCGTCCACGCTTTCACCTTCCACCGGCGCTTTTCGGCGCTCCGACTATCCTTTTCCCAT
>JBLINP010000133.1:0-11417 GCA_047639415.1 Planctomycetota bacterium
TGCCCGTAAATCAGGCCAACGGGTACAACCTGGATTCCAAGTGGTGTGGCGGAGCCAGCCTCCGCGCCCAGAGCCATTCGCGCCGCTCCAGTTTTGAGCGATTGAAGGGCCGGCTCGGAATGACTGATGCCTTCGGGAAACAGACAGATCATTTGTTCTGCTTCGAGAGCCTCGTAAACCTTGGCAAAGGTCGTTTGATTGTCGGATGTATTGGCGCCGTCGATGCTTCGGAAAACCGGCAAGGCTCCCATGCCGCGCATGAGAGAGCCCACGACTGGCATGCTGAAGAGGGGGGCTTTCGCAAGAAAACGAGGCGGTCGCGAGGTCGCCAGCATCAAGGCAATCGGGTCGACAAGTCCGTTGGGGTGATTGGCGACCAAGATGACCGGACCCTCGGTGGGGATTTTGCCTCCGTAGTGCTGACGCCTGTAAAAGATGCCAAAGGCCAAGCTAGCCGCACTTCGAATGAGGGAGATCATGCTGAGCGGTTACTGGAAACCCAAGGTTGGCAAGGCTTGCGTACGGGCTTGCTTTGAGAGGTGGCCGTAGGCATGTTTTTGTGACTCGGCACCGCTTCTCTGACGGAATTCAAACCGTTCGCGCTACGTCTAGAGTGTATGAATTATTAAAAACGGGCGGCCAAGTTTTTGAAGCCGACTCGAAGCATGCCTAAGATGCAATCACAACACACTATCGTCGTTCCGTATCTCGCCCAACCTCAATCCGGAGGAGCTGTTTTCCCCGGGCAATTATTGGGTGGCGGACGGTGGTTACGAGTGGGGACCTTTTTGAAATCGTCATCCGCCGGGACCACAGTAGAGTCGATAGCGTCGGAGAATCAGTTCTATGACTACAGGCAAGGGTGAGAAAGCCACATTGACGGTCGGCGACAAGACGTACGAATTGCCGGTGGTTGAGGGGTCTGAAGGGGAAAAGGGCGTCGATATCAGCCGCCTTCGCGCCGAATCGGGCGTGATCACACTCGATCCTGGGTATGGAAATACGGGCTCATGTTCGAGCGCCATCACGTTCATCGATGGTGAAAAGGGAATTCTGCGTTATCGCGGGTATCCGATTGAGGATCTAGCTCGGAACAGCACCTTCCTTGAGGTTGCGTGGCTTTTGATCAAAGGTGAGTTGCCCAGCAAAGAGGAATTGAATCATTTCACGAAAGACGTGACGTGTCACACGATGCTTCACGAAGACTTCGGGCGCTTCTTCAGCGCGCTTCCGAAGTCGGCGCACCCGATGCCGGTCTGCGCGGCTGGAATCGGAGCGCTCGCGACTTTTTATCAAGAGCCGGAGTCGGAACAGAAAGTCGAGGAAACGATCATTCGTCTGCTCGCCAAGATGCCGACGATCGCGGCCTATTCGTACAAGCATTCGCTCGGTCAGCCGAACATGTATCCGCGCAACGAATTGGACTACAGCTCCAACTTCATGCAGATGATGTTTGGCAATCCGTGCGAGGAGTACGAATTGAATCCGGTTGTCGCCAAAGCGCTCGACATGCTTTTGATCTTGCATGCTGATCACGAGCAAAATTGCTCGACGAGTACGGTACGGATGGTGGGCAGTTCACGAGCCAACCTATTCGCCAGCATCTCTTCGGGAATTAGTGCGCTGTGGGGCTCGCTGCACGGTGGCGCTAACCAAAAGGTCATCGAGATGTTGGAAGCCATTGCTGCCGAACACGGAACGGCGGACAAGTTCTTGCAGCGTGCGAAAGATCGCGACGACACGACGCGCTTGATGGGCTTTGGACACCGCGTTTATAAGAACCACGATCCACGCGCAACGATTTTGAAGGGCGCCTGCGCAGACGTGATCAAGAGCGTGGGGGGCTCGAGTCAATTGCTCGACATCGCCATGCGGTTGGAAGAGATCGCGCTCAACGACGAGTATTTCATCAAGCGCAACTTGTACCCCAACGTCGACTTCTATTCGGGCGTGATCTATCAAGCCATTGGTTTCCCGGTGAATATGTTCACCGTGATCTTTGCGATGGGGCGGCTTCCCGGTTGGATCGCGCAGTGGCGCGAGATGCGCGCTGATCCGAGCTTTAGAATCGGACGTCCGCGTCAAATTTATACGGGTGCCACCGTGCGCCCATATCCAGGGAGCTAGCTCTCAACGGATTGGCGGTAGAGCAATCAGTTGCTGGCCATAACGTTCAGCGGCGACCGTCAGTCCATTCGGCAGTTCGGTGAGGAACTGCTTAAGTAGCTCGCGTACTTCGCGGGCTCGGGTTTGCGATTGGGCCGGAATGGCCGGGGGAGAAAGTTCCGCGGCCCAAGCCAAGATTTCCGTCGCATAGCCGGAGAGGTACGAAAGCGGCGCCCGAAATTCGAGTCGCGGGTGGTCCTCCAGCATGGGCTCAAATTCCCGACTGAGTTCACGCAGGTGTTCATCCCCCGCGGCGAAAAGGGCCGCAAGCTCTAACGGGCTGTGTATACCTGCCCGCGCAAGGCTCGCATCGACTCCACTGGGGAAGCCTCGCATGAAGGTCGCAGTCATGGGCTGCGGAACCTTTGAGCCGACCAGTACTAAGTCGTAGGCCGAGAGCCAAGCTGACGTGAATTCAAAAGCCGAACACCAGGTTGAGATGATCAATTTAACATCTTCAGTGGCCAGCTGGTAAAGCGGCAGCCATTGCGAAGCGATGCCATTGGGCGCCAGATGCTCAGCCATGTGTGCGAAGTGCTCTTGCGCGTACAAATCGCTCGATCCACGCGTCCATGGATGAATCGGATCGGACGTGACGATGTCGAATCGTTCGTTGGATAAAGACAGCGCATGCCGACCGTCGGCGATCTCAATTTCAGTTCGTGGGTCGTCCAACACGGATGAGTTCCACCGATCGAAATATTGCGCGGCTTCTCGAACGGTCGTCGAAATCTCAAAAATACGCAGCGATTCCAGTGACGGATAGTCGAGCAGCGCTCCCGCCGTCATGCCCGTTCCCAGTCCGATGACCAGAGCGCTTTTAGGCTGACCGTGGAGGTGCGCCGGAATGCTTCCGAGCAAGCGCTGAAGCCTCAAATCGACCGGAGCCGTTGTCGCGACGACCTTGCCGTTGACGAGCAACGATCGAACCTCGCGCTTGGGATCAGTCGCACCTTGGGTTTCGATTACGCTGACGGTGGAGTCGCGTCCGACACGGTGGTACAGCGTTTGGGAGGCTGACGAATCAGGCGCCGGACTCAAGGCCAGCCAGCCAAGTCCAATTCCGAGAAGGGAAGGAGCGAGCAGTTTTGAAAAGCGCACCGTCGAATACTTGCCGAGTAATGGCGCTGAAAGCCAAGTGAGAGCGAACGCTATGGCCAGTGATAAACGCGGTCCAAGGAGCGGCAGCAACAGGAAGCCGGCTCCGAGACTGCCGAGTGTCGCGCCTGCCGTGTTGCATGCGTATAGCCGGCCCATTGCTTTTTCTCGACTCCAATTCCCGCGAGCCTTCACGATCAGTTCGGTGCAGGCGGGTAGCGCGAGACCGAATCCGAACGCCGAGGGAAAGAGGGCAAGTCCGGCGAAGAAAGCTTGCGATGCCCAAACCACTGGAGTCGAGGCACCCTTGGGCATGCGATTGGTCAGCACACCGAAGAGGTCTTGCTCACCTAATTGAAAGCGCAGAAAAAGTAAGCCCAAGAGGCCGGCTACGGGAATCCAAATTGCGCAGCGGTATATAAGCCGTGCGGCTCCGCCAGATTCCGAAAGGTATTTGGTTGCAGTGCGGCCTCCATACCCAATTCCGATTAGAAACACAGCGAGGACTATGGCGAAGGCGAAGACGGACGCGCCGGTCACTGTAATTAGGAGTCGCGTGAGCAGGACTTCGAGCGCCAAGCTCGATGCGCCAAAGAGCAGTGTGAGCGTGAGTGCTAGCGTGCGCAGTGAATTTGATTCTGAGCCCGCGTCCGGTTGCTTGACTTCAGCTTGTACCCGTCCGGTTTGAAGCCAGAGCACCGCCAATCCGGCAGCGGCAATGTCGAAGGCAGCTCCGATCCACAATCCACGGCTCAATCCCACCAGCGGAAAGATCAAGAAAGGACCGAGGAGCGCTCCAGCCGCTGCTCCCAAGGTGTTTGCGCCATAAAACTTGGACGTACTCGCGCCGGCACTCACATCCGCATCGATGGTGAGTCTGCCCATGAGCGGAAAGGTGGCGCCCATGATGGCGGTCGGGACCAGAAGCAAAAGCATTGCGATCGCTACTCGCGTTTCGATCGAACCCACCGGTTGCAGCGACGAAAGCAAGAAGGGCGAAGCGGCGGCCCACAAACCCATGATCACCGAGAGCACGGCGTAGAGCGTTGCTGGAGATTTTGCCGAACGGACGCGGTCTGCAAAAAACCAGGCGCCGATTCCCATGCCTGCCATGAAGACTGCCAGCACGAGGGCGATGCCGATTGAATCGCTACCCGTCAGTCGAGCCAGTAGGCGAGCCCACGCGACTTGATAGATGAGCGCCGCAGCTCCCGATAGGAAGAAGACCAGATCGCTTTTACGCTCGGAGTGCATATTCGATGAGTTTTATCACGCCAGCAGTGCTGGGACTACGTGTTGCCGCGTCGTTGCCTTTGCCAAGTTCGAGAATCGCCCCGGAAAACTATTCACGATCCCGAAACCCCACGAAGAAATCTAGGTAGCAATCTTCAGATTAGGTGTTCGAAGGAACCGATAGAGCCTCCGCGCCGAACTTACCGGACGCGTGCTCCATGACTACCAGGATTGACTTAGACGAACTCGCAGAACGCGTGACAATTCCGACCTTGCCCGAGGTTGTAATCAAGCTCAATTCGATGGTCGAAGATCAGAGCGTTGGCCTCGATGAAATTGGAGCTGTCGTACTTCAGGATGCGCCCATCTCGTCGAAGGTCCTGCGCATCGCGAACAGCGCGATCTACGGGTTAGCGGAGCCAGCGCGCTCGGTGGCCGATGCGGCCAAGGTGGTGGGAGCTCGAACGATTCGAAATATCGCGTTGCAAGCTTCCATCTTCAATCGCTACGAGGCGCTTGAGGGCACCAAGGACTTCGATCTTCGCGGCATATGGAAGCACGCGATCTTTACCGGGCAGTTGGCGCAGCAATTGGCACTGCGTTCGACCATCGTCGATAATGCTCTGGCAGAAGAACTTTACACCTGCGGTTTGCTCCACGATTTGGGCAAGGTCGTCTTGCTTGAAAGTTTGGAAGAAGAGTACCTCGACCTTTATCGCCTCTCGCGCGAATCGGGCAGGGCCGTTCACCTGGTTGAAGAGCAGGAGCTAGGGTTCAATCACACGGATGTCGGCGCATTGGTTGCGCGGCGTTGGAAGCTTCACGAGACAATTGCACTCGTGATTAAGCATCACCACGGTCCGCGATTCGAAGTCGAAAATCATCCCGAGGTCGCCATCGTGGCAATTGCGGATCAGTTGGCCTACCGGATGGAAACAGCGGGCTTTGAGCAATCTTGGCGGAAGCTAGCGGCGCTCGCTTCAAATCTCCTCAAAATGCCTCCGAGCGAGTTCGAAGACGTCATTGAGTGGGGCGTCGAAATGCTGCCCTTGATCGAACTCTAAAGCGGGCTTCAAGGAAAGCATGGCGCGAGTCGATTGCTCGAAAGGCCGTCGCTCGATCACTAGGTAGACGCAGAGCTGGATTGATTCGTCCGATACGGCTAATCTCCCGATCCTCAATCAGGAGACTCCTATGCCCTCATGCTTCAGAACCGTGACCTTGATTGGTCTTTCGATCGCCCTGCTCAGCTGCGCCTCAGCATCGACCAATCTGTCCTCCAAGGAAGCCAGCGCGGAATCGAAAAGTGATTTGCTCTCGTCGATCCCGGAAGTGGAGTCGGCTTTGCGGGATGCCGAGAAAGCGATCGCGACGATCGTTTCGATACCGGACGGGACACGCACCTTTGAGAACACGGTCCTCGCTGTCGACGACATGTGGGCCGAGTTGTGGAAAGCCACCGACATGATGACCTTCATGTCGGTCGTTTCGCCGGACGAGGCTTTGCGAAACTTGGGTGAAACCGCGCAGGTCGAAATTGAGGCTTGGGCGATCGGCGTTGGTAAGCGCGAAGATGTTTATCAAGCGATTCAAGCTTTCGCCAAGAATGGAACGGCTCCGGCAGGTGAAGGAGCGCGATTGCTCGAAGTCTACCTGCGCGACTATCGTCGGGCGGGCATGGAACTCGATATGGAGTCTCGTGGAAGGCTCACGGAAGTCGAACTCGAATTGAGCAAGCTCGAGCTCGACTTCCAAAAGAACATTCGACAAGAGGACGAAATCGTTCTGCTCAGTCGCGAAGAACTTCCGGGCTTGCCAAGTAGTTGGTTCGAGGGCGTCAAAGAGTCGGAGGGGCTGTTCATGGTGACGCTCGATAATCCGACCTACTCGCCGATCATGCGCTACTGCGAAGATCAAATGACGAGGCGCAAACTGTATGTGGCGCGACGCCGTCGTGCAGGTGGGAATGTGAAGTTGATCGAAGAAATCTTGTTGCTTCGCGCGGAACAGGCAGCCTTGCTCGGCTACAAGCACGCCGCTGACTTCGAGACCGAAGTGAAGATGACTGGCAGCGCTGACGTGGTGCAAGCCTTCTACGAGGAGCTACGACCCAAATTGCGGGTGAAGGCCGAGATCGATTATGCGGAGTATCAAGACGCGAAGCGCGAGCACCTTGGTGATCCCGAAGCGCGCCTTGAGCACTGGGATCAGAGCTTCTATCACAATCGATTATTGAAGGAGAAGTACGCGGTCGATCAGGAAAAGGTCCGTGAGTATTTCTCGGCGGCCAACGTGATCGATGGGCTATTTGGTGTCACGCAAGAGTTGTATGGTCTGGAATATCGCGAGATCACAGAGACGGCCGTCGAACAGGGCTACACGATGTGGCACAGCGATGCGCGCCTCTTCGAGGTTTGGGATAAGCAGACGAACGAGCTATTGGGCGAGTTTTACCTGGACCTCTACCCGCGCGCGAACAAGTACAACCACGCGGCTCAATTCTCTTTGCTCAGTCGCAAACGATATCCCGACGGAACCCTTCAAAAGCCGTTGGTTGCTCTGGTTTGCAACTTTAGTCAGCCGACCGCTGGACGACCCGCTCTACTTTCTCACAGCGAAGTTCGAACCTTCTTCCACGAGTTCGGTCACTGCTTGCACAGCATTCTTACGCAAGCGGAGACCACGCAGTTCTCGGGAACGCGCGTCGCGCGCGATTTCGTCGAAGCGCCTTCGCAAATGTTTGAAAACTGGGTCTGGGATGCAGACGTTCTCAATCGCTTTGCGAAGCATTACGAAACCGAAGAACTACTGCCCGACGAAATGTTGGCCGGCATGTTGGCCGCTCGCAATCTCGGTTCGGGCATGTCCAATCAAGGGCAGGTCTTCTTGGGCAGTCTGGATCTAAGCTTCCATACGGCCAGCGGCGGCGAAGTGGATACGACCACGGTCAGCAACGAGATCTTTGAGCGGGAGACGCTCTACCGGACGCTGCCCGAAACTTACTTCCATGCTTCGTTTGGCCACTTGGTCGGCTATCAGGCTGGCTACTACGGCTATCTTTGGTCGAAGGTCTTCGCCCAGGACATGTTCGGGCGCTTCAAGCGACTGGGGATGTTGAATTCTGAGGCCGGCGCCTACTACCGCAAAAAAATCCTCGCACCGGGCGGTATGCGTGAGGCGAGTGAGCTGCTTCTCGACTACCTTGGCCGCAAGCCCGATTCGAATGCATTCCTCGAGCATCTGGGCCTCGAAACTGCAGGCGCGAGCAACTAAACAAGCTAGACCTAGTCCTAAGGCCTGTCCCCCTAAAGGGCTGGCCGGTATAGGGACGAACAGAGGTTCATAGAGCTTCTTCGCGAAGTTCTTAGAGTCATCCCCGTGATAGAAAGCCCCACAGCAAATTTTTCCGGTTCGGAAGCGGCCCTCTTTAGTCCGACCGAGATCCGCACCTTAATGACTGCCGAGCACGAGCGTGCGACGCGGTATGGCCACGAGCTAACTTGCTTGGTCATCGGCGTCGATCGCATTGAACAGCTAGCGGACTTTTACGGTCACGAATCGCGCGAAGAGGTCATTGAATCCGTGGTGGAGCTATTGCTCTCACGTCTGCGAGTCGGAGACTTCCTAGGCTGCCGCGACGCTGATCGTTTAGTGATCGCGCTCCCGTTTACATCGGCGGAAGGTGCGCGCGCTTTGGCTCAACGCCTGCTCGCGGGCGCCCGTGAGATCTTCTTCTCATCGGAGGGGCGTACGCTGCGCATTTCGGTTTCGATTGGAGCGGCCTACTCCGATGACCCGGCTTGTACATGTTTCGATGATCTTTGCGAAGCAGCCACTAAAGGGCTTTGGGAGGCCGCGAGCTCCGGCGGTGGCCGATTCATTGAGAAGCGCGTTGAACCGGACAAGCCTGACGTCGATCAAGTAGCGCTTCGCACGGAATTGGAAGCGCGCGTCGAGTTGCTGCGCGAATCGCTGCACAACGTAAACGTTCCGGCTCCTCCGCCAGAGCTTCCGTCAGATCAAACGCTCGCCGATAAATTGCGCGAGCTACTGCAGAAGGATTCGTCGTCGGTTGGCGGCGGTGGTGGTGGAGTGGACTTGCAACGCGAAGTTCAAGATCTGATTCAGCAGCACAATCGCCAGATTCAAGTGCTCGAACGCCGGATCGGAAAGCTCTCGACTTCGCTTGAAGCCACCGAAGGCCAACTTAGCGAAATGGCGCTGCTTCGAGACGTGGATCCTGGCGTTGCGTCGGTCTTTCGATCTGTTCAAGGCATTGAAGAGCAAGGACCTCAAGCAGAGGTTAAGCGTGGCGTAATGTCAGCTATTTTCGATGCCAACATGCTTCTTCAGGAAGAAATCGCTCGCCGCGCATCCGATCGGTAGGCTTTCACTGTCTACTTCGATTGTGACGACGGAGCGGGGCCAAGAATCAGCGATGCGGGGCGACCAAAAATTACGAATGAGAGACTTCGACTGTCTGCAACCTAGCAGTGCGAGCGAACTGATCTCTGAACCTGCGCGGCACGACAGTGCGATAGCCTGCAAGCGAGGTTTATCCGCATGGTCTTATCGAGGAAACAGCTGCCTGCTTGCCCTGATTCTCTGCGGCGCCCCGGCGTGCGAAGATGCGTCGCACCCCGGAGGTCTTGCGACGGAGGGAGCTAATTCGGAGATCGGCCTTTCAGCGGAAGGAATTGTCGATCGCTATTCGAAGAAGTACAGCATTCCGAATAAGCCTAGGCCGTTCTTGGAAGGCCTCTCCGATTCACAAACGCCGGAGCAGTTGAGTAAAGAGCGCGAACTGCTTGGGGATTACCTGCGTGTTCGCTCGCCACGCACGGCGGGTAAGCTCGGTGCGCTTTACACCCAGACCGAATCGGGCAACTACGCGATCGCTTGGTTGACGACCGCGATTACAGCAATACCCGAAGAAGCCGAGTACTGGTACTGGTTGGGAGTCGACCTGTACTTTTTGGCAGAGTTTGAGGAAGCCAAAGTTCTGCTCGAACGTTCGCGCGATTTGGGCGGGCAAAGTGCGTCGCTCGAACGCTTTGTCGGCGAAGTGGAACTTGAACTGGAGCATCCCGACTTGGCCAAGCGGGCTTTTAGCAAATCATTGGAGCTCGATTCGAAGGGCTGGCATGCGCGCATGAACTTGGCGGGCTTGCAGGAAGATTCGGGAGACTTGGAGGAGGCTCGCTCCAATCTCGAATTTCTCATACGGCTGGATCCCGAGCACCCGACACCGCATTTTCGCTTGGCTCGAGTGCTTCGCAAGCAGGGCGAAACCGAGCAGGCACTGCGCACCGAAAAAGCCCATCGCCGAGCCGCGATCCTGGATGATCTGGGACTGCGCAAACCCGGCACGAATCCAATTCGCAAGCACTTGGCCGTGGGCTGGGCGTTGGCCGCGCAACAAGAATTTGAGGACGCGCTCGTCGAGTATCGGGCTGCAGCCAATATGACTTTGTCCGGTGAACTTGCAGACGAGGCTGAGGCGGGAATTGAGCAATGCCTTCAAGGAATCGAATTGGAAACCAAGCGAACTAAAGCAGCGGGACAACCTCAGTGAATTCGGTTCGCATTCAATTGTTGACCATCTGCGCCTTGATGTTGACGCTTTCGGGTTGCACGCAAAATGGCCAGAATGGCGGCGTGCTTTTGGAGAACGGAGGCGAGCGAGGCATTGGGTTTCAACACCGTACTGGCGGCATGGGCAATCGCGAATTGCCGGAAGCCATGGGCGGCGGAGTTGCCATGATTGATTTCGATGGGGACGGAGACCTCGACCTGTATTTTTCACAGTCAGGTTCAATGCGTTCTGCAGGCGGGGTCCGCAAGCCGGGCTCTCGCAATGAACTTTATTCGAACGACGGAAGCGGCCACTTCGAGTTCGTACCCGGCGCCGCCGGAGCGGCCGACTCTGAGTACGGCCAAGCGCTCGCCGTGGGGGACATCGACGGCGACGGCTGGGATGACTTACTTTCGCTCAATTGGGGACCGAACCGTTTATACCGAAATACGAACGGCCAGTTTTCGGAGGCGGTGCTCGATCAAACGCTCAACTGGAGCCTTGGCGCGACCTTCTTTGACGCCGAAGGCGACGGCGATCTCGATCTCTACGTCGTCAATTACTTAGCTTGTGAGCCCGGATCCTTTGCCCGACTCGGAGATCCAACGGGCTTTGATTCCTACCCACACCCCGATCGGTATTTCGGCGAGCAGGACCAGTTTTTCGTCAACGATGGCACCGGTGTTTTCGAAGAGCGAACACAGCAAGCTGGCTTCGAAGTGGTACTTGGTAAAGGCCTGGGCGTCGTGGCTACTGACTGCGATTTAGATGGGCTCATCGACTTGTATGTAGCCAATGATTCGACGCCGAATTTTCTGTTTCACAACGCGGGTGGTTTGCAATTCCAGGAAGTCGGTCAAGCTTGGGGAGTAGCCTTCAACGAAGACGGTCGCAGCGAAGCGGGGATGGGCGTGGACTCTGGTGACCTCGATGGGGATGGCGATTTTGATTTGTTCGTCACCAATCTCGATCAAGAAACCAACACGCTGTACGAAAATCAGTTCGACAAGAAGCAGGCGCTTCCAATTTCGAATGATAAGAACCTCTTTCGGGACGTCACGCGATTCAGCGGGACTGCGCGCGGCAGCCGCCCTCTAGTTGGTTTCGGAGCTTTGCTAAACGATATCGACGGGAACGGTCATCTTGACATCATGGTGGTGAACGGACACATCATCGACAACATCGACCAGTTCACCGACATGGAAAGCTACCCGCAAAGCAACCATGTTTACCTCGGGAATGGCGCGGGGCGGTTCGAGATGGCGGACTCGCTCGTCGTCGGACCAGCAATTTCCGCCTTGTCAGTTTCACGCGGTTCAGCTTGCGGCGACCTCGACGGTGACGG
>JBLINP010000134.1:0-11341 GCA_047639415.1 Planctomycetota bacterium
GGGTACTTGGTCCGTCCGCTTTCAGGTAGATCTCCAATATCCGCCGACCCGTCCCGATCACTAACGGCATGGATGCAGAAATAGAACAAGATGACGATCCGCATCTAATCACCCGCGTCCTCGACCGGGTGAGAAGGAAGGAACCTAGGGCAGCGAATGAGCTCTTGCCGCTGGTTTACAAGGAACTTCGCCGGCTAGCTCAGTCTCGGATTGCGAGACTTGAAGCGGGACAAACGCTGCAGGCAACGGCGCTCGTTCACGAAGCCTGGATTCGTGTCGTTGGAAGCGGAGATCCCGGTTGGGAATGTCGCGCGCACTTCTTCGGTGCAGCCGCCCAAGCCATGCGAAACATCATGGTTGAGCAGAGCAGGAAAAAGTCGTCGCTCAAGCACGGCGGAAATCACATACACATCGACCAAGATGATGCCGAAGAAATCAGCGTCGAGGCTCCCGTCGACAATGTGCTCTTGCTCGACGATGCCTTGCGGAAACTCGAGAAGCGAGATCCGGTGAAAGCGCGGCTTGTCGAGTTGAGATTTTTCACCGGCCTCACCATGCCGGAGGTCGCTGAAGTCTTGGGATTGCCACTAACGCGGGTTGAACGGGATTGGCGCTTTACAAGGGCTTGGTTACAACGCGAAATCGAAGGACTACAGATCGACTAACCGATGAAGTACCTAGGACAAAAAAGCTGTGTTCGACGACGACCGTGACCGGAAGCTTGAGGAGCTGTTTCAACTCGGTGCCGATTTAGATATCTCCGAGCGCGAAGCCTTTTTTGTTCGCCATTGCGGCACGGACGCGGAACTGCGAACAGAACTCGAGGAGTTGCTGCGGCAGGACGAGGAGGGCACGAAGGACTTCCTTCAGAGCCCCGTCCTGACTTCCCGTCAAACATCGACAGGCGAAGAAGAAGAGTTACCGTCCCCCGGTAAGAGCTTCATGCCGGAACGAATCGGACGCTATCGCATCATCGAACGCGTTGGCGAAGGCGGCATGGGTTCGGTTTACCTGGCCGAACAAGAGCACCCAGTCCGGCGACGTGTGGCTTTGAAAATCGTCAAAGCCGGTATGGATACTGAACGCGTGATTCAGCGTTTCGAGATGGAGCGACAGGCACTGGCCTTGATGGATCATCCTGGAATCGCGCGCATCTTTGACGGAGGTGCCACCGATACGGGCCGACCCTACTTCGCCATGGAGTTTGCGCCGGGAATTTCAATCACGCGCTTTTGTGATTCCGAAAACCTAAGCATGCGGGACCGTTTGCTGCTCTTCATTCAGGTATGTGAAGCCGTTCAGCACGCGCACCACAAGGGCATCATTCACCGCGACATCAAACCTACCAACGTTTTGGTTTCTCGCCGTGACGACGGCCGCATCGTGCCTAAGGTCATCGACTTCGGCATTGCTCGCGCTACGTCGGAGTCCTCCGAAGAGCGCCGACAAAGTACGCGAGCATCCGAAGTGGTCGGCACGGCTTACTACATGAGCCCCGAGCAGGCTGACCCCGAAGGAGTCAACGTTGACACGCGTACCGACGTGTACGCACTCGGGGTGATGCTCTACGAATTGTTGACCGGCGTGCTGCCCTTTGATTCCGATACGTTTAGGGGCAAGACCGCGGCAGAGGTTCAAACCATTTTACGCGATGTGGACCCGGCGCACCCCAGTGCTCGAGTTGCTGGACTTGGCGCGTCGACCACAACCGTCGCAGAGCGACGAGGCGTCGCTCGCCACGCACTCGTCTCGCATCTTGCAGGCGACTTGGACTGGATCACGATGCGAGCGATGGAAAAAGATCCTCAGCATCGCTACTCCTCCGCTGCAGGCTTAGTGGCCGACATTCGAAACCATCTCGAAGATCGCACGCTTATGGCCGGTCCTCCGGACATGGCCTACCGGGTGAAAAAGTTCATTCGGCGCAACCGAATCAAGGTCGTTTCGGGCGCCTTGATCCTACTGGCGATGATCGCTGGCATCATCGGAACGACATGGGGCATGCTCGAATCCTCTCGAACTCGGGATGAGGCGCTGGTTGCAAAGGCACGCGCTGAAACGGCCGAGCGTGAGTCCGATATGCTTCGCATAGAAGCGGATAGCCAACGGCAGGCTGCGGAAGACAAGCGCGACGAAGCACTAGCCTCGAAAGCGGCAGCCCAAGCTGCCGAGAAGGAAGCCGAGCGTCAACGCGGAATGGCGGATGCGGCTCAGTTAGCTGAGGCGTCGCTTCGCTCTTCGGCCGAGAACGAAGCCAAACAGTCCCAAGACATTACGAGGTTCTTGGTTAAGACTTTGTCGCTTGCTGATTCAGGCGCTTCGGTGAACCCGCAACCGTCATTGGAGACGATGTTGGTTTCTGCAAGCGAACGAGTTGAAAACGCATTTCAGGAATCTCCCGCGGGCGAAGCCACGGTTAGAAAGGTGTTGGGTGAAGCGATGCATTCACTGGGACACCTAGAAGTTGCCGAAACTCACTTACGTCGCGCGTTAGAGATTCAACGCGGTCTGATCGGTACCGAGAATTCGGAGATCTACGAAACCATGGCCCGACTCGCTCGCGTTTATACCGAGTCGGACTCTCGCAACGCTTTTGAATTGTTCCAACGCTCCTGCAAAGTTGGCGCCAAAGTCATCGGGCAATACCATCACTCGCTCGAACCGTACCTCGAAGACCTAATCGAGCACGTTTCCGAAATCGACGTTCACCACTCAGCCAGGCTGTTTGAATTCGTCGTGGAGAATTTGCCAGACCACTTGCCTGCGAACGATGAGCACTGGCTGATTGTCGCCGACATATTTGAATTCCTTGGTCACTCCCTTGGTTATCAATGGGGAGCCGTCGAAGGTGTCCGATTCCTAGAGGAAGCGCTTGTCATTCGTCGCCGTGAACTCCCAGTCGCGCACCCAAAGATTGCCAACGTCCTCAACTTGCTCGTCAACGTCCTCAACTCGCAGGGCGAGTATTCGTACGCAAACGACCTCATTCATGAGTCTCTCCTAATTTACGAGGCTGCGTTTCCGAGCGACCATTGGCTGCTCTCCGAAACGCGTTCACTGCTTGGCGAATGCCAGAGTGGACAAGGCTACGTGGTCGCCGCCGAAGACTACTTGCTCCCCAGCCATAAGGTCATCGTCGCCGCACGGGGAAATGTCAGTCGAGCAGGTCTCGACTCCATATCTCGATTGATCAAACATTTCGAAAACTCCATGCGCCCTGCTCTGGCAGACCAGTATCGAGGTGAACTCGCGCAAGCATTCGCTTTTTCGCGTAACGCGCCCTCGCATTGGGACAAGCAAGCCGCAGCCTTCCTACCAGAGCACCGTGATCTAATCGTCGCGATCGAAAAACTCGACGCACTCGTACTTCAAGATACGCATAGCACGGCTAACCACATTCCCTTCCACGCGGAACTAGGAGAAGCGATGGCGCAAGTCATCGAACTGCGACACAAGCTGCTTGAGCATGACGATCCGCTCTCGGTCATTATCGCTCGCCTACTTTCCGAGTACGTCGGAACCGAATCGCACGAGATATTCGAAATCGATCAGTTCGTTAGCGAAGAGGTTTTGCTCGTTCTCAATCCTCATCGAGAACGACTCCCTCAACCGGTTGCAACGGCTCTCAAGTTTCTTGGCCGAAACGCACTCGCGCTCGATAACGATCCCGCGCGAGCCGAGGGCTATTTCGGACAGGCTTGGGAACTCCAGCATCGAGCTTTCGGGTTCTCGGATGAAGAGACTCTCGAGACGCTTCAATCCTTGATCGTCACCTTGGTCGAACAAGGTCGCTTCACCGTTGCGGAAGCTCGCCTCATTCGGACTTGGGAAGAGTGCATGGCGCTCTTCGGACCACGTCACGAATCCACCGATTCGGTTCTCGGATATCTGTCTCGCCTCTATTTGGATT
Organism: Planctomycetota bacterium; assembly: GCA_047639415.1. Classification (GTDB taxonomy): domain Bacteria; phylum Planctomycetota; class UBA1135; order UBA1135; genus OFTM34. The sequence goes on from JBLINP010000134.1 coordinate 3,911, forward strand.
GGGATCGTCCGACCATGCTCGAAACCTACCTGGAGAAGCATCTCCGAGTCGATTTCTCCGACGACCAAGGAGCTTTTAGATTGGACCGTTGGGCCCGACTCGCCGTTCGGACCGATGGCTTCAGCGACCGACTCTACGATCTTGCAAAAAGTGCAAGTGAACGCGCCATCGAGGTTGGTGGCCCACACCCACTCTTTGAATCGACGATCGGCAAAGCTCTATACCGACTGCGCCGGCCAGAGGAAGCCCGCGTGCTGTTGATCCGAGCCAACGAGCGCAGTCCGCGTGAGCGACCGGACAATCTTGCCGTACTCGCCATGATCCATTCCCAGCTGGGAGAAGAGGACGAGCTGCACAACGTGTACGAGCGCCTCTTGCGCTTTGAATCTGAAGTTGGGCGCGCAGATTTCACCGACGAAGCCAACATCGAGATCGATTTATACGTGACGGAAGCCGAGAAAACCTTCCGAAATCCCTAGTAGGAACCCCGAGAACAGCCTCCGGAAATTATTTCCAGAAAAGCGAAGGGTTCTACATCCGCTTTTCGGATTGTGAGCAGAAGGCAAACATTAGGCAGCGTCGGTACCTCGGCGATCACCCACACTCCCTCACAAGCATCCCTCCCTCCGGGGATGTTTCTGTGGGTGAACTGCTCAATGCAAGCCTCGACATAGACCCCCCAAAGGGTTGTGTCCTCCTCACCAAGCAAGGCCTGCTCCGAACTCCGATTCCTCCCCGCGACCGCGCCCTCACGCAGTCATGGGTCGAACCCTCCCTTTTTGAGTTCGGAGCAGGCACTGCACCTAGCAGACGGCTTCGTCGAAGTAGGTAGTTTTTCGGACAGCCTGCTAACTCCCCCCCCCGCGATGCAGCGCGGCAGAGGGTTGAGAATGGTGAAACTAGAACGGCGACTTCTGTGGACAGCCCTGCCCGTTGGTGGGCAGCTCAGTCGCCGATATAGCCGAGGTCTTCTAGGTTTTTAAGAGCGCCGGCGTCCAGGCTGTCGAAGCCGTCGCCTTCTACGACTTGTCTGCGGCTGGTCATGTCCTTCCAGCCTTCGCGTGCGACTTGCTTGAGTTTGGCGACGCGCTCGGAATGTTCGCTCGACACATCGTTCGCTTCGTCGGGATCCGCTTCGAGGTCGAAGAGTTCCAAGCTGTCGAGCTCGATGTTGAAGATACCCTTCCACTTACCGTCGCGCACGACGACGTTTTGATCTCCGCGACTCTTCAACCAGGGACCGAAGCGTTTGCGTTCGTTGATGCGCACCGAAACGATTCGCGGTTCTGTTGGTGATGCCTGATCGTTTGATAGACGCGCGCCCCAATCCAATCCGGTGAGATCGGCGAGTTGATCGGTTTCGTCAATGACGCCCATGATCGTGGGAAGCAAATCGATCAAGCTTGAAGGCTCCGTCACGCGAGTGCCGCCGTGCAGTCCCTCTGGGAAACGAACGATCATCGGGACGTGGATCAACTCTTGATAGAGCGATTGATCATGCAACCAACCACCGTGCTCCCCCATCTCTTCGCCGTGGTCGGACAGCACGATGAAGAGGGTTTGATCCCAACGGCCGCGTTCGCGCAGTTTTTGAACGATCGACGCAATCCGCTCGTCGCACTCCTTCACCGATCGTGCGTAGATGCGATAAGCCTCGGCTTGGCGCTCATTAAGTTCCGCTAACAGCCCAGCTTGTTCACCATCAAAGTCAGTTCCGGCGTTGCGTGGGTCGTCCTGATAACCGGCCCGCGTCAGCACCCGATAGCGATCGACTTTTTCGCGATACCAATCGATGAACTCACGCTCATCCGAATCCAAGGACCAATTGTTGTTCGCAGGTGTGTTGTGCGGGTCGTGCGGCTCGGCGTTGTGCACGTAAAGCAACAGCGGATCTTTGTCAGGGCTGCCATCCGGAAGCATCAAGAGTGGCATGACTTGCTCGCCGTCGATGTCGATTTCCGTGCGCTTACTGAACTCATAGCCGCGGTCCAACTCACACATCGGACCCGCGAAGGCGTTGCGGTAAAGCGCGCGAGTCTCGTAATCGAGGTTTCCAAGTCGCTCGGCAAGCGTCTTCATGCTCTTCGGCAAACGCCGATTCTCGATGTTCACGCCATGCTCGACGATGTGCCGGCCGGTGACGAGCGAAGCGACCGAAGGCAACGTCCACGGCGCAGCTGAACTCGCGTCTTCGAAAACCACGCTTTCCTTCGCGAGTTCCGCCAAGAAGGGCGTCGCCAACTCGCTCTCGAGTTCTACGAAGTCCGCGCGCAGCGTATCGACTAAAACGATGACAACATCAGGTCGTTCTCCCGCGTACTTTGCTGGCACCAACTTGGGCGAGCAACTTGCACACAAGAGGCCAACGAAGAGAAGACTGACTCGCGATCGGCTCCAGTACGAATGCATAACGATCAGAAGTTGATCTTGCGCATCACAAAGCGCGGAAGGTTTTTAATGGCGAGCATTACAAAGCGCCAAATTCCCGGCGCGTAGACGATCGGCGTGCCCTTATCGATCGCCTTGAGCACGATTTTGGCGACATCGTCGGGCTCTCCCGCGAAGGGCGGCGGATCCAAACCTGCCGTCATGCCGGTTTTGACGAAGCCGGGCTTCACGCAGATGGTGACCAATCCCTCGCTCCTGAATTTGTGATCCATAGCTTCGAGGTAAGCGGACAAGCCGGCCTTACTCGCGCCGTAAATCGCGACGGGCTTGCGTCCACGATCGCCCGCCACTGACGAGAAGACGCACAGCGTTCCTCCACCACCAGCGAGCAGTCGTTTACGTGCTTCCTCGCAAAACGCGACGGTGTTCGCGAAATTGATAACGAGCATCTGACGCGCACGTTCGGTATCCGCTTCCAAGTCGGCTTGCTCAGCGAAGATGGCGGCCGTGACTACGACGAGATCCAATCCGCCGAGCGCTTCACTGGCTGCGTCCAATGCCGCGCCGAAGTTTTCGGGCTCAGAAAGGTCACACAGTCCGTGCCCGACCTCCTGCTTGTTCATCCCGTGAACAACCAAGTCGCTGGCCGAACGCTGCATGTCCTCAGCGTCACGACCAAGCAAGTACAACGTGTCTCCACGCTCGGCCAATGCACGCGCGAGCGAACGCCCCATGCCCTTCGTGCCACCTAAGATCGCTACTTTCACTGTGTGTCTCCGAATATCCGAACTGATTGAGCGCTCTTAATTTTGTGTTCAGGATCCCATTTGTTCCGAACTTCGAGCCATTTGTCGATGCGTGAATCCATAGCTCGAAAATCCTCCGGCGTCGTAAAGGCGTCCTTCGCTAAATACACGCGGCCGCCCATTTCTATCACGAGTCGATTGAGATCATCGACCAAACGTTGAATGCCATCGTTCACTGACAAATCAAGTGCGATCGAAATTCCGCGCATCGGAAAGGACAGCATGCCCTTGTTCTGCGGACCGCAGTCCTTGATCACGCACAGAAAGGACGAAGCTCCGCCGAGTTCGGTCAGATACTCGAGGAAACGACGCGCGGCTCCGCGTCCCGCCGATTCCGGCAATACGCATTGATATTGAGTGAATCCGCGCGGCCCGTACATCTTGTTCCAGTGCAGAATTTTATCGAGGGGATAAAAGAACTGATCCGGGTGTTGGATGCTGGCCTTCTTCTCCGGTATGTGCGTGCGGTACAAAATTTCGTTGAAGACGCTGACCGTGAACTTGTTCAGAAACCAACCGGGGAACTGAAAGGGAATCGAAACTCGGCGTTTCGGTTGGGGCGAGTGCTTGGGCGCCTTTGAAGCTTCAGCCCAACGACCGCGATAGAGGATTCCGCGTCCCAAGTTCTTGCCGGTCGAGCGACAGTCGATCCAGCCCATCGTCATGGGCCATTCAGCGGCTGCGTCTTTTAGCTGATCAATGAAGCTCTCGATGTTCGGCACACGAAAGCTTTCGCCCTCGATCCACGGTGACGAAACGCGCACCAGTTTGAACTCGACTTCGAGAATATGGCCGGTCAATCCCATGCCTCCGACCGTCGCCCAAAAGAGTTCGGACTCTTCGTCCGGACTGCACTCGAGGATTCGTCCGTCCGCCACGCGCATCAGTAATTTTGTCACGTGCTCGCCGAAACAGCCCGCGACGTGATGATTCTTGCCGTGCACGTCCGCAGCCACGGCACCGCCGATCGTGACGAACTGCGTGCCCGGCGTAACCGGCGTGAACCAGTTGTGTGGGAGCATCAATCGCTTGAGTTCGAACAGCGAGAGTCCGGCTTCCGCTCGCAGGATTCCGGTCTCTTCGTCGAAGGCCAAAATTCGATCGGCCAGAACCGTCGTGGCGACGTGAGACTCTGCGTTGGGCGGGCAGGCGGAATCCCCATATGCTCGCCCCAAACCGCGCGATAGAACGGCACCTTCGCTCAAACGAACGAGGTTTTCCGAAAACTCTTCGCGGCCGGGCATCGCAATGCGGCCCCAGCCGGCAAGTGTTGAGGTTGAATCGTTGGGCATGATCAGATGGCCAGGGGTCGCTATCGGCGTGAAAGTTTTGCTACTCGCACTTAGTGCGAAGTTACGCCGCTGGCACTTCGTGCGAAGTCACGCGACTCGCGCTCCGTGCGAAGTCACGCTGCTCGCACTCCGTGCGAAGTCACGCTGCTCGCACTCCATGCGAAGTTACGTTACTCGCACTCCGTGCGAAAGTGTATCTCCGCGCAGGCTTCAATGCCCTCCGAGAGCGGTGCAATTCCGCGATCACAATGGCTTTCATTCTCGAGCGGCTACAGGACCACGATTTCGTGCTTTCCGAGCACCCGATTGAAGTTCATCACGCGCACATCGCTCGGCTCGGATTCACAGCTAATCGAAGCTGCAAATTCGCCCGGCCTGACCATGACTCTGGTACGACGCGGCTGACCCAACTCACTCCACTCCAGATCCATCGGCACTTCAAAGGAAGTTTGGCCGCTACCGGTATTCTCGAGCGAGACCTCGATAGATGTCGGCGTTCCTTGGACCGTGCCCGTAACCATCGGATAGCCCTCACCGTAAACCCAGCTTGCGAAGACCGCTTCCCAACTCCTGCCGGATATTTCTTCAAGCACGTCGCGGAAGTCATCGGAGCTGGCATTGCCGTAACGGAAGCGCAGGTTGAACTCGCGCAATGCCTTCCACCAAGCGTCATCGTCGTTCATGTACACGCGCATCGTGTTGAGTACCGAGGCACCTTTGGAATAGATCAACCCTGCGTAGGCTTCTCCCGAAGTCACGTCTTCGCCGCGATACAGCCGCGAGTCCACGCCCGACCGCATCGCTGAGTTTTGCTGCCCGACAAAATACTCGTCCGCTCGCTCGCGACCTGCCGTACGCTCGACATAAACGCCCTCGGCATACGTCCCGAATCCCTCGTGAATCCAAAAGTGTCCCCATTCCGTCGCGGACACTGCGTTGCCCCACCATTCGTGCGCCACTTCGTGAATCAGGATGTAATCGAAAAATTTGTTCCGACGAGCGTACCGATCCGTTTCACCGGTTGCTTCGCACCAAGCCGGATAAGAAGAGCCGTAAGCAATCGCTGTCGAGTGCTCCATGCCCCAGAAGTTCGTCTCCACCAAACCAAACTTTGATTTCTCAAACGGGAAGGGCCCGAACGCATCGCCATAAATTTTTAGTAGCTCGGGAACCTGTTGAAATTGAATGGCCGCCTTCTCAGCGTTTTCCGGCAACACGTAATAGCTGAAGGGCAGCGGGTCGTCGTGCCCGTCTAGCTCAAGTTCAGTTTCAACCACAACGTAAGGTGCGGCGTTGAGCGTGACTGCGTAGGTTTCGAGCGGATAGTCGTGCTGCCAATGAAAAGTGCGCGTCGCTCCTAAATCGTCGATGCCTTCCAAGCGGCCGTTCGAAACTGCGTACAACGGTTTGGGCAACGTGATGTCAATCGAGATGCTCTCCGGCTTATCTTCGGGATGATAAAACGACGCTTTGCATGGCCACCAAGAATGAGCGCCGGGTCCCTGACAGGAAGTGTTGATCCACGGGCTACCATCGGCGGTCTCCGCCCAATGAAAACCGGAGAAGTTGTCCTTGGCCGTGGGATGCCCCGAATAAGCAACTTCGATCGCGATCTCCTCACCCTGCGGCACCCGCCCCGGCAATTGACACAGGACCGAATCGTTCGTGTGCGCAAACTCGATGTCCGCTCCATTGAACTTGACCGAACTAACGGTCAGTTCGTTGCGCAAATCGATTTGGAAGACATCGATAAACTCTGCGGTAACTCTCGCGTGTGTAGTGCCCGTTCCCGAAAGTTGCTTTTCATCCGGGTTGAGATGCAAGTCCAACTCGTACCTGAGAACGTCGTAGGCCTCTCGTAAATCGACAGACGAGTCGATCGCAATTTGAGTTGCCGATGCCTCCTCAACTGTGACCGTCGGAGATTGCTCCGTCGTTGTCGTGGCGCACGAGGAAAAAAGGAGGGCAGCAAAAAACAGGGAAACGTTCGGCAACATGGGGAGGCTCTGTAAAAGGGGCGTTCGGTACAGCGCAAATGTTAACCACTCTAGCCCGAATTATTCATGAACACGCGGACCAAACACCACGAACGACCGGCACTGCCGGTCTATTGGTTCCTGCTGGCACTTTGCCTCGCGGTTCATGAATAATCCGGGCTAGATCCGAAACTGACCACGGTGATCGGATCGATACAAAAGGATCGCAAAACGCTGCTTCCCGGCCCCTCGCTCGGTATGCTGCCAGCCGAATTTACAGGCACCCCCACATCCGTCTCACCCCTTCGGTATTCAAGATGAAGCGCATCGCCCTATCCGCCGTCCTACTCGGCGCCATCTCTCTTGGTTTCGCTAACGCTACTCCTTCCGCCCCCGCTCCAGCGCCTTTTCACTGTCAGATTCCCTGCGGGATTTACGGTGACAGTATGCGCATTGCGATGCTCAATGAAGACATCGACACGATCGCAAAGGGCATGCTCAAAATCGGTGAGATGGAAAGCGCCGACTCCTTCGCACAAAACCAAATGGTGCGTTGGGTCATGAACAAAGAAACGCACGCCGGTGCCATTCAAGAGCAAATTGCTTCGTATTGGTTGGCGCAACGCATCAAGGCACCGAAAGAGGCTGCAGGACGTGAGAAGTACATCACGCAGCTTGAGCTATTGCATGGCATGACCGTATCGGCGATGAAGTGCAAGCAAACCACGGACTCGGCCAACGTCGACAATTTGCGCGGGCTTGTGAAGAAGTTCAGCGCGACTTATTTCAATGATGAAGACCTTGAGCACATGAAAGAGCACGGTCACAAGTAGACCGCGCTCCGCTCAACCGCTTGTTTCGCTTTTTGCGAGGGCAACTATCCGTCAACGGCTCCCACATCAATGGGGGCCGTTCTTATGTCCCCGTACAGGTCGTCCATCGTGGTCAATGACTCCGTACCCGCATCGA
>JBLINP010000135.1:0-11327 GCA_047639415.1 Planctomycetota bacterium
AGAGCTGCTCGTCGGGCAGTTTCTTAAGGCCCTGTGAGCGAATGAAATTTATCGATCGCTTCAATCGTGCGAGCGGCTCTTCGGTTCGCTCGCTAGTCTTCGTTTCGGTGCTCACGTGGCTCACGGTACCCATGATCGCTTGTCTCTACACGCTCAATCTGAGAGAGGAGCGGCTTCACAATCGCACGAGCGTCCGTGAACTGATAGCTTGCGAGCGCGATGACTATGCTCGTTCTCGAAACGCCCGAAGGCGTCGATCTTTCCCGTGAAATCGCGGGACCCGGTAGCCGCTCGGCCGCGGCCATTCTGGACGTCATCGTATTGGCGGTGGGTTACCTGGTTTTGCTGCTCCTCGCCTTGATCGCCCAGAGCAACGGACTCTCAGGCATTCCGAGCGGCGTACTTCAAGGCGGCACCGTTCTGATCCCGTGCCTTTACCCGGGGATCTCTGGAATCCTGTTTGACGGTCAGACGGTCGGCAAAAAGCTGATGGGACTGCGAGTCGTGGGGGACGGCGGCTATCCCGCTGACGCGCTTCAGCACATTTTGCGGTCCTTGTTTTGGCTGATCGAGTTGGCTCTCTGGATTCCGATGCCACTGGGCCTAATCTTGATTGGCATCACCGAACGCCGCCAGCGACTCGGTGATATGATCGCCGGAACAGTCGTCGTTCGAGAGCCGAGATTCTTAGAAGACCGAGAGCCCTTTCGAGGCGAAAGCTGGAGTCAGTTGACGCGGCGATCACTTGATCTTTCAGCCTCCCGTATGGCCGTGCTCGAGCGCCCTGATTACGAGTTGTTGCGAACCCTACTCATGCGAACCGGCATGCAACACGAGGCTCGACGAAAGCTGATGGTGCGAACGGCTCGTTATTACGACCAGCGCCTTGAGCTCGGTGGTTTCCAAGACGCGCGCGTGTTCCTCAAAGAGCTTTATCTCTTCTTGCGCGAACGGCAGAACCGCTAAGCTTCGTTGCGGTTACTCTTCGTCGGATGGGCGGCGCAAACGACCGTGAAATTGTTCGAGACGCTTTAGATCTTTGTCACTAAAGCCGCGACCAGGTTGGCGTTCGGGTTGTCCTTCGACATCGCCTTCAAAGCCAGAATGCGCTTCGAATTCGGCTTCTGCGGGCTCGGCCCAAGTTTCGTTCGAGGCTTGTTTTTCAAAGGGACTAGCGCCGCCGAAATTGCCGAGTGGGGAGATCCCGTGACGCATGCGAACGGCCCAAAGTTCACGCGTTCCCGCGTACCAAATGAATGCGGCAATGAAAAACATCACGCACATCGAAGGGCCTTTATATAAGGCCACCAGCATCATGACGATCGTTGCGATACGACCCGTTTTTACTGCGATTTCGGTGGCCGTCACCCAGTCCCGCGTGCGGCCGAGGAATGCGCGCAGTACGCGTCCGCCATCCATTGGAAATGCCGGAATGAGATTGAAGGCGCCCAGGACTAGGTTCAATTTCATGAACCCGACGACGAGCAGCGCGACTCCCTCAAATCCCGAAATACCGAGGCCGATGTAGAGCGGAATGGCGAGCGCAATCAGCGCGAAGTTCACTAGCGGGCCAGCGATCGCAATCATGCCTTCGATCTTGGGATCTTCGGGCAATTCGCTCATACGAGCCATGCCACCCAAGGGCCAAAAGGTGATGTCGAGAACTTGGATGCCGTAGTGTTTCGCCACCATGCTGTGGCCGAGTTCGTGCAAAAAGACGCACCCGAACAGTACCAGGCAGACGAGCAGTCCGTAGGCGAGGCCGGCAAATCCGCCGCCTACCGAGATAAAGAGCAGGGGGACGATCAGCCAACTCCAGTGGGCCTGGACGGTGATGCCGAAGACCTTGCCCAAGGGGATGTAGGACGTGTTCGATTTCTGCGAGTAGGCGGAGAAGGGGTGGTTCACGGTGAGGGGTTCAGGTTTGCGCGTTGCGGTCGCGGCCGGGAACACTAGGCTCCGACGCGTTGTGGCACAAGCGGACACTCGTCTGGGAATCGTCCGCCGTTCGTGGGAAGTCAGTGCGTACAATTGCCGTTACCGTGACTCCGACCGTGAATTTTAGGCATGCGCGCGTTCTTTTCCTCGATCTTGGGGCAATGGATAGTGGCCGCCGTACGCCCGCTACCCAGGATTGGATGCCCGAGGACCCGGTCCTTGCTCGACTAGCACCATGGGGAGGCAGTGCGCTCGCGGTCGCCTTGGCGGTCGAGTCGGCGCGTGAAAGCCCGAGCGCAGCCGCGCCCTTGATACTGGCTGTGGGAAATGCAGTTCGCCGCGGCGTCCCCACGGCGGCCCGCATGACCGTCGCCTCGCGTGGAGCTTTGACCGGCGGATTTTCAGAGGGGCAAGTGGGTGGGGATTCTGCCTTTCGTCTGGGAGCATTTGCGGACGCGCTCGTGCTGAGAGGGACCGTGACCAAGCCAGGCGCCGTGCTCGAGATTGACGAGGCTGGCAGAGGGCAGCTTCACTCGCTCCCCGAACTTTTCGGATTGAAATCGAGCGAGACGCGGCGCGCGTTGTCGGCACGCTTCGGTGGTTCGGCCGCACTGTACGTGGGGCCTGCGGGCGAGCGCGGCGTTCGGTTCGCAACTCTCATCTCGGGCTTGGACCACGCCAGTCACGTCGGCCGTGGCGGATTGGGCGCGGTCTTCGGAAGGTTGGGACTGAAAGCTTTGGTCTTTACCGGCGCGGATCCCGAGACGAAGCAAAGTTTAAAGGATTCACACTCGACCATTCTTTCATCGCTGGTGAGTTCGCCGCGCCTACGCGCGCGCGCCGAAGGAGGAACTCACGAGTTGTGGTCGGCCTTCGCCGCGCGTGGCGAGCTGCGCGGAAAGAATTACTCTTCGCGGCTTTCGAGTGAGGAAGCCAATCAACTTTGGAGCGATAGTCGTGCAGCGGCGACCGAACGACGCGGTTGCCCGGGCTGTCCAACTCCGTGCGGATTCGTGGTGGATGCTGGTGGCGGCAAAACGCAGAGCGGTCCGCGGTTTGGAGCTGCGTGGGCGTTAGGACCCAACCTCGGATTTGCCAATCTCGATCCAGCTCTCGGTCTATTCGAAATCTGCGACGACGCCGGAATCGACGCGAAAGAAACCGGTGCGGTGCTCGCGCTCTTGATGCGTGCACACGAACTCGACGACGCCGTTGACGGTCCAGAGTGGGGGACCGAAGCGAAGGTACGCGAATGTATTTCAGAGCTGTTGACGGAAACGAAGTCCGCCAGCTTTGGCGCGCTGGGTGCCGCTGCTCTAGCTAGGGAACTCGGTCTCGAACACGAACTCTATTCTGTTGGCGATCAATCGGTTCGACCCGATCAAGACCTGGCCTCCTTGCTCGGGCAGTGCGTGTCTTCGAACGGTGCGGATCCCATGCGCAGCTTTCCCTTTACGAGCGGCGATGGACTCGATCGAGCTCGAATGCAGCGCTTATTGGGCGAAATAAGGCTTCCGTCGGGTGCGGAGGATCGCACGGACCCGCATGCGGTAGGGCGATTGGTTTGGTGGCACGAGAACTTCGTCGCAGCTGTCGACGCCAGCGGCTTTTGTTCTTTTTCCGCGGGCAGTTTGGTTTCGGATGCCGTCATCGGCCTCGACCAGTTGTGTGCTTGGATTTCACCAAACGGCGAGGCCAGCGCTTCGGCGTTGCTCGATGTCGGCGCCACGATTGTGTGGTTGCGCAGAGAGTTGGCGATGCTTTGGGATGGCGACACTCAAAGCGCTTGGCCCAATTGGGTTCGCGACACTTTGGAATTGCCTGGCGTCTTGGACGAGTATCACCTCGCGCGCGGTTTGGACACAGCTGGCAAGCCGACGAACTCAGCGCGAGAGGCGCTGGAGAAGCACGAACTATTCAACTTTGGTTGTTCTCGCCTCGCGCACTTCGATGCCACGCATTCCGATCCAGCGGTGCTTGAGCAAGTTCAATCGGAAGAACTCTCCACTCGCCTGGGTAGGCTCATTGTTCGAGCTTCAGGCCCACTGGGAGATCTTTTGGGTGGCCAGGTCGAGCTGGAGCTGGAGCTGCCCGCTTCGCTCGAAAACGTCTTGGCACATTTGGTTGAACAGCATCCAGTGACGCGCTCGAAGTTGTACTTCGACGAACGTCCGATCGCCGCTACCTATCGAACCGAACGATTGCTGGCACCTTGCGATCAAGTGCAGAGCGGAGATGTACTCGACATTGTCGTCGCCGTAAGCGGCGGATAGCTACTACTTCGGTCGCTTGGGAAGTTTCGGCGGGAACATCGCCGTGTGCAGCACATGGAATGCCGCTCGCCAAATTTCGGAGCGATTGATTTTTGAAGTTCCGGCGACGCGATCTTCAAAGAGAATCGGAGATTCGCCGATGCGAAATCCACAGCGGTGAACGCGCGAGACCATTTCTTCCAAGAAAGAATAGCCGGAGGAACGCACGCCAAAGGGGTCGACAGTGCGCAGGGTTTCGATGCTGTAGCAACGGTAGCCCGAAGTGCAGTCGTGAACCGGCAGTCGGAGCAGGAGCCGCGTGTACATGTTTGCGAAACTCGAGAGCATGCGTCGATGAAAGGGCCAGTTCGCGATTCCGCCGCCCGGGATGTATCGCGATCCGATCACCATGTCGTGATCGTCCATGGCTTTCAGAATGTCCGGTAGATAGCGCGGATCGTGGCTGAAGTCGCAGTCCATCGTGACGGCACGATCGAAATCGTTGTCCATCGCGAATTTGAACCCAGCCAAGTAAGCCGTCCCAAGGCCAAGTTTGCCCTCGCGCTGCAAGAGATGCAGGCGTGGTTCGGTCTTCATGCGCTCGCGCACCAGGTCGCCGGTCCCGTCTGGGCTGCCGTCATCCACCACCAATGCCTCGACATCTGGTGCCTGCTCGAGAACTCCCGTGACGAGCGGGATCACGTTTTCGGCTTCGTTGTAGGTGGGAGTGACGACTAGGGTGCGCATGGGGCGGGGTGAAGTTACGGGGAGGAGGGCTTTGGTGCTAGCACGCTTCCACCCAAGTCTGACGGTCATACAAAGGCCCAAAGTTGCTATTTCGGGGCTTCTTTGGGGTCAGGACCTTTCGAAGCACTGATTTACGCGGGTTCCTGCATGGCTGGCATCGAGTTCTAAGTTAACTTTCTGCCTCGGATGTCTCGGTCGAAGGGAGTCGCGTCGTCAAGACGACGGTTCTATCGTGTCGAGAGTTTCCGGTTACGACTAATCTCACTGGCCAATTTCTGTTTGGACTCGCGCTAACTGGACGATCCCTTGACCAAAATTCTGATCATCAAGACCGCGGCACTGGGTGACGTGCTTCGCACCACCTCCATTTTGCCCGGCCTTCACAAGCGCTACCCCGGTTGTGAAATCACGTGGGTGGCCTCTGCTGCGGCGGCTTCGCTCGTTGCGCCGAATCAGCTAAATGCCGGACACAATTTGGTTTCGGAATTAATTCGTCACCCAACCCCGGAGTTGCCGATCATTTCAAATCATTTGCCCGTCGTTGAGGCCGGTAAAAGTCCTTGGGATCGCGTGCTCTCCTTCGACGACGAATCGGATCTGTGTCAGATCGCTTTCGAACAAGCGGGTGGGCAAGCCGGTGTTGAAGCGGGCATTTTGTCCGGTGCTTATCAAAACGAATCCGGCGGGTTGACGTACACGGCGGATACGGCTGCCTGGTTCGACATGGGCTTGATTTCGAAGTTCGGTAAGCAACGCGCGGACGAACTCAAGATCGAGAACACTCGGAGCCATCCCGAGATCTACGCGGAAATGCTCGGGATCGAGATGGGCAAGCCCTCGATCTTTTTGTCGAAACCTGCGCTCGACTTCGCACGCGAATTTTCTCGCAGAACGGGTCTACACGGCAGTTTCCCGGTGATTGGCTTCAATACGGGTGCCGGCGGACGCTGGGAATCCAAGAAGCTTTCGGTGGATCAGACCGTCGAAATCGCGGTCGAGTTGCATCGCAAATTGGAAGGTGCGGAAACGATTCTCTTGCTTGGCGGACCGGAAGAAGCGGAGCGCAATGCCGAGATCATCGAGCGAGTTGGCGACGGTGCACGGGTGGTTGACGCGGGCACGCACAACACGATTCACCACTTCGCAGCTTTGGTGGACCGACTCGATTTGCTTTTGACCAGCGACAGTTTAGCGCTGCACATGGGCGTGGCTCGCGACGTTCCGGTCGTCGCATTTTTCGCGCCGACTTCGGCAGCTGAAATCGATCTTTACGGTTGTGGCGAAAAAGTCGTCAGCACGTCGCCCGATTACTGTTCCTACAAGCCGAACGTTGACACCTCGACGTTGACGAACGAGCGGTTACTCGCTGCGATTGAAAACTGTCTTCCGAACGAATCGCGGAGGCGAGGGTGAGCAGTCCGAGTCATCGCTGGGCTTGGAATTTCGCCAAGTTTCTAGAGGGACTCGGCATGCTACTGGTCCTGGTTGGCCTGCTCATGAGCATCGACATGGGGATGGAAGACGAGGGACTGAAGTCGATGAAGTACGAAGGCCTGGGCTTGGCCTGGGGGGGCGGCATCTTCTTCGCCGGCTGGTTGCTGGAGCGCTCCTTGGGCGCTCGCTAAAACCCGATTCAGTTCCTGTAGCGACCGCCGACCGATAAAAAGGCGGCCTGGGTTCAGCCCGGGCCGCCTTTTTCATGTTCTGGAGCCCCTCGACCGATCTAACATGTGCAAGTTCCGCCTACGGATCGGGTTTCGACCCCGTAGGGTGAACTCCGATATCGCCCATCTACCGTCATGCTTAGCTTTTCGATGAACTCATTCCTTCGGCAGCCTTTCCAACTTTTCCGCTCAGAAGGCCGCCTGCTATTGCCGGCGCTCGCGCTTCTGATGGTGTCGGCAACGAGCTGCGGCGATTCGCAGCCCGCTCCCGAACCAGCCAAGAGCATGTCGAGCGCGACGACCACGGGCCCGGATTCAGCGTCCAATCGGGCAGCCAGTGCGGCTGGTGATGCTGATGCGGCAAGCGACTCGAACGAAGCTCCATCGGATTCGGGAGTGGTACTCGAAATCACGCGCTCTACGCCCCTGCTTCCCAAGACCGGAACTTACGATCAGGATTCGATCGATCGAGGGTTGCTCCCGTCCGGGACTGGGATTTGGTTTTCGTTGAGTGAGGATCGTCAAAAGCGTTCGGTGGACCGGCACATCAAAGGTTTTGAGTTAATCGCACAGTCCTATGCCTCAAATTTCCGCGACAGCCGACGCTCGGTGGTATTGCGTGTTGTGGCCAGCGAAAATTGGAAATCGCCGCTGTTGAAGGTTCCCACCGGTGGCAAACTGGCGTTCTCCTACATGCCCTATCTGCCCGGCATGGGCGGATTCCTCTTCGGTCTTGACTGGAAGGTTTCCTTCGAAGTGGTCGGGACGGGAGGGCGAGTATCGAGCGCCGAAATCTGGACCAAGCGGCACCTGCTTCGACCGCCCACGGGAGGGGACTGGCGCGATACGGAAATCGATTTGGCCGAACTGGCAGGCCGCGAGGGACACTTCGTTTTCGAAGCCGTTCCGACTCCGGAGAGTCCAGCCGTGATGCCCTTTGACTTGGTCGCCGCCTTCGCAAACCCGACCGTGCGCGTAGCGACCGACAAGCGTCCGAACATTGTTGTGATCAGTATCGACACGCTTCGCAAAGACGCAATCTCGCCCTACGGAGCGGATCCACAAAAAACTCCGAACCTGCAGAGCTTGGCCGACAAGGGCGTTGTCTTCGATCAGTTCTGGAGTACATCTCCGTGGACGTTGCCGGCCTATGCGAGCTTATTTACGGCTGAGTATCCGTCGACGCATGGCGCGGGTGCCGATCGATCTAAAGAGCACGAGGCTGGCCAGGCACAAGGGACATTGGGTGTCGCGACCGGCATTCCGTCTTTGGTCAGTGAGTTTCAGGACCTGGGCTATCGCACGCAGTCGTTTTATTCCAATGGCCACCTGAATTTGAACTCGGGTATCGAGCGTGGCTTCGACGGCTATACCTGGTATGGAATGACCGGCGACACGGCGGCGCAAGGCTTTCACGAGTGGACCGGTACAACGGGTGATCAACCATTCTTCGCGTTCGTTCAGATGACCGATCCGCACTGGCCGTACGTCGTGCCACGGCGCTTCGCAAAGGATTTGGACATGCCCGATACGCGGGATAACGAATCGTTGGACGGAACTCCGGTGACCATGTTTGCTGACGGTGTGCCCGAGGAGGACCGTGAAGATATGGTGAAGATCTACGGGTTCCTTGTGGAGTACATGGACAAGCACGTAGGCAAGGTCTTGAAGTCGCTTGAGAAACGTGACCTGCTCGAAGACACGCTGATTATCTTTCACACCGATCATGGTGAAGAGTTGTGGGATCACGGCGAGTGGTGGCATGGTCACACACATCATGCAGAGCTTGAGAATGTGTCGCTCATGTTCACCTGGCCCGGAAAGCTTGAGGCGGGGACTCGCATTGGCGAACCCGTGCGCGCCATTGACGTTCTGCCCACCGCACTCGACCTGATGGGCTTGCCCAGATCCGATCGCGAAACAGAAGGGCGTAGCTTT
This sequence comes from Planctomycetota bacterium, assembly GCA_047639415.1. Taxonomy (GTDB): domain Bacteria; phylum Planctomycetota; class UBA1135; order UBA1135; genus OFTM34. The sequence continues at coordinate 8,540 of JBLINP010000135.1, forward strand.
GCGCATTTGCTGCGCGGAGAGGATGGCCCCGAGTTGCCGCCCATTCTTCATGAAGCCGAACTCTATGGAAACGGCAAGGACTTCGCGTTGACCATGTATCCGTGGCGCCTTTTGGTGCAGCCCGTCGAGCGTTGGACGAATCGCGAGGCGCGCAAGGAAGATCCGAAGGCTGATAAAGGCAAGATCTACGTGATGCTGTTCAATATTGAAGAGGATCCCAAGGAATTGAACGACGTGGCTGCAGAATTCCCAGAGCGTGTTGCGAAGATGCGCCAACGCGCAGAGGGCTTGAAGGCCGTCGCGTTAGAACGTCGTGAAGGTGTCAGCGAGCCCGCCTCAATGGGGGCGGACGCCGATGCGAGCCGCAACATGTCGGCCCTCGGTTACACGGGCGACTGATTCGAATTGAATCTACGCGGTCAGCCAATCCGTACTGTTTGAGTGCCTCCCGTTACTTGCCTTTTCTAGCACGTGTCTAAAATATGAGGGTGCGTCTCTCTGCCTCATGTTATTTGTGACGGCGGTCGGGCAAGTGCGCGGGCTGACCTGCATTTGGGCGCGAATGGGCCTCGATTGGACTCTGAGAGGGGGAGCGGGCCGCGAGGTAAGGGAATTGGCGGATTTGGTCGAGGGTACGGTATTCGCTGCCTCGAACGTGAGAGGTTCGGGAATGGCCGTTGCTTGCGGCGTTGAACCTCCCTAAGGGAGGGGATGCAGCAAAAAAACGAAACCGCTGAGCACTGACTCGCTATTCCCCCCCAGTTGAAACAAAGCACAGACAGAGCCCGTAATCATTTAACCCTGCCTGCAATTGGCGTCCCTGAGCCCGGCTCTTCTCACTTTGTTTCGACCCTGATCATGAAGCATTCAGACCCAAACCTTTTGGACACCACACGTAAACTGCGTGTGCTCTCCACCGAAGCATTGCGTCCGCGATGCTTGGTTACAGACATGCATCCGGAGCGCGGATTATCACGTTCTCTGTGTATGCACTTGGGTGAGGCGATCCCCAATCTCGAATTCAGTTTGGACGAGGTCGGAGGCTTTGAATCTATTTGGGTTTGTGGGTACGAGCCCGATCAAGTTGATCGAGTCCAAGCGCTACGTCGGCGTTACCCCGATGCCCGCATTTTGGTTACGGGTGGACGCAGTCGAACTGATTGGCAGAACGCCGCACTTCGCGCTGGTGCGGATAGCGCGCGCGAATGGCCGCTTTCGCAAGTCAGCCTCAAGCATCTGCTCATGGCTGAACCCAACAGCCGAGTCTGCGAAGCTGGTTAGATTAAAGAGCCGATTGGCTCGGCAATTTGTGCTCTGGCTTCCCGATTCAATATAAATTCGGATGAGCTATGGGAGCGGCGAGATTTTGGAGGAAGAATGGCGTCAATGTTGCAGCCGCTATTATTCGACGCAGTCATTTTTGATCTCGATGGAACCCTCGTAGCGACGGATCGTTATTGGATTCCAGCGGCGCGCAGCGCGACCCGTCGAGCACTCGAAGAGTTCGGTCTTGAGTTAACCATTCCCGAGACGCGCGCATGGCTCCGAATCGTCGGATTGCCGCTCGATGAAGGCTTAGCGAGCTTGTTTCCAAGTTTCGACGCGGACCAGATTCAGAAATTGGCGAGCTACTGTCTCGAAGAGGAACAGGCTCTGGTTTCCTCCGACGGCGCGGCCATGTTGCCCGGTGTTCGCGAGGCTCTCGACGAATTGCAAGCGGCCGGCATAAAAATTGGCATCGCGAGCAATTGCGGAGCCAGCTACATCGAGCATGTCGCTTCCTCTCTGGGGCTCGCCAAATGGGCCTCCGAAATGCGGTGTTTGGATAGTGCGGGCATTCGCGACAAGGGAGACATGATCGCGGATCTTTTGTTGAGCTTTGATACGCGGCGCGCAGTCATGGTTGGCGATCGGTTTGGTGACGAGCAGTCTGCACGCTCTAACGCGCTTCCACACATTCACGTGCGAACTGGATACGCAGATGTCGAAGAAGGGGCTACGGCAGATCTTGTGCTTGAAGATCTGTCGGAATTGTCCAACGGCTTGCGTCGGAGAGCGGATCGACTTTCCGATGTCTTGGATGAGCTTGGATTGAACGGACAAACCTCGATACTCGGAATCACCGGCCGGCGGTGTTCAGGCAAGACATTCCTCGCGAAAGATCTTGCTCAACTCTTGAACGCTCGCGGTCGCGCTACTCGCGTGATTGCACTGGAAGATTTCCGTCGGACCGACAACTCAGTCGATGGCGATTCGTTAGGCGAGGGCTATGACCTCGATCGTTTGCTTGCTGATTGCATCGAGCCGCATCGGGCCGGCGAAACTGGCGAACTTCTCATTCTCGAGGGCTCCTATTTGCTCGACCCGCGCATTGCCACGCAGCTGACGCGCTTGCTGTATCTCGAAGTTTCGCGCGAAGTCGCCATGTTCCGGTTCGCGGGGCGTGACGTTCGCTTGAGAGGTCCGATGGCATTGGAGCAGGCGCGCGAAGATCTTTTGGCCGAGGAGCGGTTCGAGTCGCGTTTCGCTCCCTCCCGAGCCGACCTCATTTTGAGTGGAGCATCGATTTTCTGAGTCAACCCAGCGGCAGTGGGGCGTCCACGTCCGGGCTCGCTGGCCACGAAATTGGAGAATTGAACCTCGAGGCCTAGTTTTGAGGAACCCTAGCCCGAATTATTCATGAACACGCGGACCAAACACCACGAACGACCGGCACAGCCGGTCTATTGGTTCCTGCTGGCACTTTGCAGATACTGGCGTCCTCGACGACCTTACAAGGTCGTCTGCG
>JBLINP010000136.1:0-11265 GCA_047639415.1 Planctomycetota bacterium
CGCAGACGACCTTGTAAGGTCGTCGAGGACGCCAGTATCTGCAAAGTGCCAGCAGGAACCAATAGACCGGCAGTGCCGGTCGTTCGTGGTGTTTGGTCCGCGTGTTCATGAATAATTCGGGCTAGCAGGCCGTGGCAAGAGTCGGGTTTGTTCAGGCTCCCGACCAGCTTTCGGGGTTCATTCGCTACGCGTTTTCCAATTCGTCGTTGTAGGCACTTTAGCAACGGCCTGTTAAGCTCGAAGCACGATGGAAATTCTTCAACCAGGTGGATGGGATCCTCCCAAGGGCTATAGCAACGGCGTGTCGGTTGAGGGGCCTGGCCGCACGATCTACGTGGCCGGTCAGATCGCGTGGAATGCGAACCAAAAAATCGTGGGGGCGGGCGATTTTGCAGCGCAGTTTGAACAGGCGCTTTCCAATGTCGTGGCCGTGGTGGCAAGCGGCGGTGGGGGACCGGAGCACATCGTGCGATTGACGATGTACGTGCTCAGTACCGAGGCTTACATGGATTCCATCAAAGCTGTCGGCGCCTCGTATCGGGAAATTATAGGTCGCAACTTTCCGGCCATGGCGCTCGTGCAAGTGGCTGGATTACTTGAATCGCAAGCCTTGATTGAGATTGAAGCAACGGCCTTCGTGCCAGCATAAGAAAGAGACGCGCAGGAAAAGTCATGGGTAGAACGCGACGCGATGTATTGAAATTGGCCGGGGCCGGGATGCTGGGCTCTTCGCTGCTCCCCGGTTATCTGACTGCGAGTGGGAGAGCCGAGGGCGCGGATGAACGTCCGAACGTGTTGTTCATCATGACGGACCAGCACCGCTTTGACGCGCTCTCCTGCGCTGGCAACGGGGTCGTAAGCACTCCGCATCTGGATCGATTGGCGAAGAGCGGCGCGTTCTTTTCTGAGATGAGTTGTACGAGTCCCGTTTGCGGACCATCGCGCGCTTCACTTCTTTCCGGCCAATTCTTTCGTGGCCACGGGTGCAACGGCTCGGTTAAGCAATTCGCGCAAGATAAGCGTGGCATGAAGCTGTCCGTAGAAACCTTTGACGAATCGCTACACGCAGCTGGATACGAAACTGAATATTTTGGCAAGTGGCACACGGGCGGAGGGCATCAGGATATTTACACCTCGGGTTTGAAAACGCATTTCTTGCGCGAGTACGAGCGCGAGATGACAGCCAAGCACCCGACTCCCAAGAATTACCAGCAGAAGCAGATGGAGGTCGACAATTACACAGGTCTCTACTTCCATCCCTACCCGCTAAACGAAGCCATGGCGCAGAGTGACCAGCGCCATCGTGGTAACGAGAATCAACCCAAAATTCATCATGACCCCGAAGCGGGTTGGAGCGACATTCCCGATGATGATTCGCTAACGGCTTGGTTGACGAAACGAGCGATCGGTTTTCTCGAAACCAAACGCGACCGACCGTTTGCGTTGACTCTCTCGCTGTTGCACCCGCATTCACCCTTGGTTACGAACGGTCGATATATCGACTACTACGACCCCAAGGAAATGCCCATGCCGACCAACGTTTTCGATGACGAAAACAAAGGTCAGTTCGGCGTACCTTCGATCATCAAGCTCGACGGTTCGGGCATGGGCAGATTTATTGCGCAGTACTACGCGCTGGTTGTGGAAATCGATGACTGGGTGGGCAAGTTGCTCACGGCTTTGGATCGGTCGGGGGCGCGGAAGAATACGATGATTGTCTTCACTTCTGATCACGGTGAAATGATGGGGAGTCACGGGCAGGTCGGGAAAAGTCGCTGTTTTGAAGAGTCGATTCGAGTCCCACTGTTTTTGTCACTGCCGGGCAGAATCAAGCCGGGTACGCGAGTGAGTGCGCCTGTGTCGGGTGTGGATATTGCTCCTACCTTGCTGGATTATTGCGGCTTAGAGTCAGGGGGGACCCGTCCATTCGACGGAGTGTCTCTGCGTGCCGCGATTGAAGGGGAGAGCTTGGGTCGAGATTTTTCGCCCTTCGAATTGAACCGCGTCGGCATGCGAGCGCGCGGGATGCGCAAGTCGAGCTGGAAATTCTCTATCTCCGAACGTTATGGCCAACGCCTCTACGATCTTGAGAAAGATCCGCAAGAGCTGCTCAACCTGATTTCACCGGGAGCTTCGAATAGAACCAAGCATCTCGAAGTGGCCAAGAACTTGCGCGGCGAACTAACCGAGTACTTTGGCGATCGCGGTGATGAGCAGCTGGCTGAATTGCCCGAACTGCGCTAACGGACTTTTAGAGCGAATCCCAAATCGCGACGTCCTCATCAATCAGAACCGGAACCAGTCCGGTCGGCGACAGCGAATCGCGAAGAGCTCGCGTTTCGTCTTGATGTAGCGGTATCACCTCTTCGTCGAAATCAACGCCCGCGCGTGTTGTGATCAGCCACCCGCGAAGTGACCAAGATGAGTAGTTTTTATTGCCGACGATCAATTTGCGTTTTGCCATGACGCGATCAAACTCTTCCGAACCCGAGTGCGTCAAGCAATTGGCCGTGCTTCCCGTCGAGACAAGAAAAGGCTGCGTATCCTTAGGCTAAAATGAGCCATGGAAACGCAGCCTCTTGTGGGGGACATCCGCCTAGGCGCTCAATTCAGCCTTTGGGAAAGGCCAACGGAAGAGCGAAGGCTCGTTTGACTTCAGACTAGAGCGAGGCCGCCGGCGATGAGCCGACGACGGCTCCCGCGTCATCAATAATTGCCGCTTGGAAGGTGAGGAGGTCGGTTAGGACGCCGCCAGGATTCGTGAACGAGAAGCTGGCTCGACCATTGGCGTCGCAGGAGATTAGGGAAGGGACCAAGTCCTGCGTCGGAATCTTCAATGTCCAGAAAAGAGGAAGGCCCTCGACTATGACCGGGATTTCGTGAGGACTATCGCCGGTGCTAAACGCGAACGCGATCACGATATCCGCATTGGGATAGGCGTTGATGCAAACGAGTTCACCTGCGCCCGCACCGGTTGCTCCGTCACCGGCGAAGACGATCGAGGGACGCTTGGGGCGAATGACTCGACGTTCGGTGAAAGCGGCAAAGTCCGTCATTGAAAACAGCAGCGTGCCGCCACGCTCTGGTTGGAAAGCGCTGAAGATTGCGGGTGAAACCTCATCGCCAAAAAATTGCAAGCGCGAGATGCTCAGGCCAGCCTGCGCCTCGTAAATGGCTTTCGAACTCGCTTTGTCGCCGTCAACGATATGGATTTTAGCGGGATCAGTGAAGGTGACATAGTCGTGCTCAGCAACCAGAACGTTTCCGGTTTCAAAATCGACGGTTATGAAAGCGAGTCCATTCCAATCGGTCGAAACGGCTTGGCCGTCGAGCTCGGAAAGTACAACGCCGCCACTCAATTGAGCGCTGTTATAACGAACGATGCGATTGGGGGAATCGGCCAAGCCGAGTAGGACATCGCCGTTCGCTTCGACCGCTACCGGGCCCGAGAAGCCCGGGACTTGAGCGATCAATTCGAACGTGCCGACGCCGGCCAAGTCGATTCGGTAGAGTCCGTTCGAGCCGAAAGGCACGGTGCCCGCTGCTGAGATGTAGGCGAAACCATCGCGGTCGATGACCGCGTCGTAATTGAAGTCGAGCGTTCCGAGGAGGGTCAGTGTCCCCAGTTTCAGATCGATGGAGTAGATCTCGCCGTTGCTGCTTTCGCCGATCAATCCGTATTGCTGATCATCAGAAAGGACGACGAAAGAGGGGAAGGTCGGCGCAGGCAATGTGCCGTAGAGCTGAAGCATGGTGCCATCGGCAGCGATTCGTTCGACGGTGATTCCGTCGAAGATGATCGTTTCTCCGCTCGCGTTCAGCGTGAAGGTCGCGTTGAACGCCGGAGGTGCAAAGGCGAGGGGTTCGGTAGCGAATCCCGGAGCTGCCCCATCGGCATGGATGGCGGAAAAGGGCGAAAACGTTGCGAAACAAAGGGTCAGGCAAAGCCCGAGTGCATTCTTAAACATATTTGGTTCTTGGTTCGATACCGCGTCGAGGCCAACCACGGGAACCAAAATCCTGCTGTTTCGCAGAAATGCCAGGTCCATAATCCGTGGTGGGCAAATTAACCTCTCACTCACGGTTATCTGGCTTGTCGCCTTCTCAACTTAGAAGACGAATTACAGTGGCGGGACCGCGCAGGATTTGTACCTGACTTCCCCATGAGTGAAGGCAAACAATTAGTTTTGAAAGACTATGCCCCAGATTGAGGTTTGGCTAGTCGCGCTCATGAGAAAGCGCGAAAGACCCTCAAATTGCCGAATACCGAACGCAGCAGCATTCAATAGAAACGAACTCCGAGCCTTAACGAAAAGGGGGCTTCCCGGGCGGACGGATGGTCCATTGGAAAGCCCCGATTATAGAAGTGTGATCTTTGTCGCTGCGGAGCGACAGTCACCAAGTGCTTAGAGCGTTGAGTTCTGAAGCTGCATGATCGCCAGCAGAGCTGATTTGTTTTCGATATTGTTGATACCGTCGTTCAGTAGCTTCGTAATGAGCGTGCCTCCGCCGCCATACATCTCATTGGCCTTCGTGTAGAAGATTGAGTCCAAGGTCAGGCTCGCCGCGTAGCCAAAGCTAGAAGCTAGCTGATACTTGTCCACGCCAGTTGTTTGACCGTTGACGGCTGGCAAAAAATTGCACCAAACCGGTAAGTTTAGGTCGAGCGGACCGACGGCTGCTTTAACCCAAGGACCATTTTGAACAGGGTCCCATGACATCACGTTGAACCACGAGTAGTAAGACTTCATCAGAACGTTTTCCAACATCGCGACGCTGGCATTGTCATTCAGGTAATAGACCGTTTGGGCCATTCCTTGAATGGCGTTCTCACCGATGGCCTGCTCGATTGCTTGTCGCGCTCGGTATTGGCCCGACAAGAACTTGCCGGCGATATTGGCTTGCATGAAGCCACTGCATGCGGCTTGCCCATCAACGATTAGATCGCGAAGGAAGTCGTACCAAGGTTTGGTCTCCTCCCGAAAATCGGTGTCACCCAATGCGTAGGCCGCATTCATCGTGTCGATTTCCCAGCCTTCTTGACGACCGAAAGTGAACCCCGTTCCGGGATACATGTCGACGTATTCGCGATCGAAGGCCATGCCAGTGCCCTGAAGGTAGCCGAAGGAACCATTGGGGAACTGGTGATAGGACAGGCGAACGATTTCGGCCTGCATTTCGAGGTCGTCTTTGGCGAGCGAATCGTTGCCCAGCCATCCCAACACTTTTGGTGAACGCGTGTAGCGAATCAGGTGTTGCAAATCGATCGGGTTATAGGCGATCAGCGTCGCTTCGTAATCGGGTTGCCGATTTTGATTGGCTACCGCATCGGTATGCAACGTGGGAGGAGTTTTCGCCCCAAATGGATCGTTGCTACTACTTGGGAACTGGAAGTAAGAAAACGGCGAGTACTGATTAGGAGCCGTTCCTTGTAGCCAATCCCGCAGTTTCGTCGGTTCGCCATCTTCAGAGTAAACCGCGTCTGGCATGCGATCCGTCGCCATGCGGTGGGTCAACTGATGCCCGCGATAGCCGTCAACTGAAGCCGTTTCCGCGGTGACAATTCCATCGGCAATGAAGATTTCATTGCCGCCGGTCATGCCACCATAGGCGACGCCGTAAGGGTGAGCCCAACCGAGTACGCCGTTGACGTAAGGGTAGCTTCCGTTCCCCGTTCCATTTTGCAGTCGAGAAATCTGTGTGTTGAAGTTGGAGGTTAAGGTGTTGTTCATGCTGGATTTGGAGACGTGCTCCAAGCTCGGCAGTGTGAACGACTGTGGAAAGTAGCGAGCGGTGCTGGGATTCCACCAAGAGAAGTACTTGTTGGAACTGCCGCTATCGACACCGCGTCGATTGAAGGCCAAGCCTTCCATTTGAAGCAGAGCGCGGGCTCGCGCCTGAAAGCCATCCTGGCAAAGTGCCAGTCGTCGCACGAACTGCGACTGAAAGTGCATCATGTGCAGTTTGTTGCCAGGCAACGGCTCCACTAATTTGTAGACCGATTTGCCTCCACTGCTTTGCGGTGCGGTTTTGTTGAAGAAGGGGTCGTCAAATGCTTGCAAGACGACCCAACCGTTCGGAACCAAAATGTCGACACTGTCCCAGTACAGCTTGCCGACTTGGTCGTCGGTTGGATCTGAGGGGTTGTTCGCATCCGGCGCGTTATTGATCCGCAAATCCATCAGCACAACCGGTTCGTTAGAAAGGGTGCTGATGTACGCGTGAACACCCATCATGTGCGGCAAGGTTGCCGTACTTCCGGCTTGGGGACTATCGGGAACCATGGTTCCGTATGTCCGAACCTGAGAGTGCAAATCACCGTAGCGCTTGAATTCGATTCCACCGTCCGCCTGTAATGGGCGGGTGCTGTAGCGGTTTCCAAAGACATCGCGCGTGGCGATTTCGATGTTGGTGTTCGCGTTCAGCAGAGTGACGACGCTACCAAGAACATTGACGGGCCCGCCGACCAAGGCGGGGATCGTGGCCGTACTGGGCTGTGTAATTCCCGGCGTATAACCAACGACGATCTTGTATTGGAGCGAAGTTCCTGGCGCCACCGAGGGGTTGCGCCGGACTTTAGCAATCAACTCCACAACGTCTGCTCCGTCTCTGACGAAGGAGGGATAGCGCGAAACAACCTCTACCTGGCAGGCGACAGGAGTATTGTCGAAGTCGAGGATCGCGAAAGGGTTTTGCAGATCATCCCGCGGATAGGTCTTTGGAGTCAGAGGCAGCGTGCCGTGAATGAGAAAAGTGCTCGCCTCGGGCGCGGTCACCGTGAAGGAGCCGAACGTGGCGCCAACGGCAGTCGGTGAGACTTGGCTTCCGCCCGTAGGCGGAAGGTCTCCACCGCCAGGCGGGGGGGTACCTCCAGTGGAAGTGGCATCCCCAGTAGCCGACCCGCTTCCGCCGCCTCCACAGGCAGCGAGGCACAGGCCGATAAGTGCAATCTGTCCTAAGTCTTGAATCTTGGTCCGAACAGAGTCCGGCCTCGAACGAGAATGCTGAGCAACTCTCGAGTTAAATGTGCGTGCATTACTTTCTGCGGATAACGAGCGGTTTTTGCTCGATCCGTATTCTCCTACAATCGTCTCTGTCACGGTGTCCCTTCCCTGGTGCTACCGATGTGGCACTTTGTGCCGACAAATTCCCTAAATTCCCTGAGGAGCTTGGTCGGTTGTCGAGCGCAAAGATCTTAAGCAAATCGGCGCGTCTTCTTTAGTGCGGTTCAATCGGTGGTTCGCGAACGCTAATTAGTGAGGGGCGAGACCTGGTAACTGAAAGTCCCGAACTTGCGGCTCAATCTGTCGATTAGAAGCCACAGTGCGCAAACGCTTCACTCCTGAGCGCGCGAGTTGGCTCGAAGGTGAGTGAAGCCGCTCAATAAATGAGCTAGCCGAGACCGCGAATGTTTTTCGCGATCCCGGCCAGGAATTAGGGCTAAATCGGGTGGTTGCGTCCGTTCGTTTCCGGGACGCTCGTTGAGCCTACAATTTCACGTAATCCATCTCGATCGGTTGACCATTTACGCCCTTAGCGGGGGCGGAGATCCAGCCAGCGAATTCCCCGGGCTTGTAGCAGGGCACCATCAGGGATTTCACATAAGCGTGGTCCAGAGGCGTAGGCAGCCATTCGTCACGCTGGTCGTCGAAGGTGGCTTGATCGATCGGATTTCCTGCTAGATCGAATAGCGCATCCGCATACATGCCGATTTTGCGATTGAAGCGGCGATGGGGAAGTTCGAAGCGGAATTCGATGTCTGCCTTCTCACAAACGCGGTTCCAATAGGCGATGCCCTTCTCGTTGTCCTTCACGTATTCGTCACGCAGGATCTCGTTCATGGCATTGCGCATGGGAACTTCTCGCTTCTGGAGCTTGCCGTCCTCCCAGACCTCCATGTTGTAGATGTCGTTGACGACACGGTGGTCATCGTCGATTTTCGATTCGGCGACACGGCCCTTCAGGCCGGCAGCGAAGAAGTTGGAGGCATTGGAGGAGATTTCGCCCCCGAAGAGGTCGTTGGAGGAGGAGTTCCAGAAGTTGATATGCCTCTGGATCATTTCGAGCGGAATGGCGCCAAAGTCCTTGGGGTCACAGCCAGGGTGCTCGTTCATCACTTCGCAGGTGCGTTGGATGACGCGACCGATACCGGTCTGTCCAACGAAGAGGTGATGCGCTTCTTCCGTCAACATGAAACGGCAGCTACGGGCGAGCGGGTCGAATCCACTTTCGGCCAGTGCTAGCAATTGGAATTTGCCATCGCGGTCGGTGAACATCGCGAAGCAGAAGAATGAGAGCCAGTCGTGGCAGGGCTCATTGAAGGTGCCGAGGATGCGCGGGTGATCGGGATTGCCCGAGCGGCGCTGGAGAAGCTCGTCGGCCTCCTCGCGTCCATCGCGACCGAAGTAGCGATGGAGCACGTAGACCATGGCCCAGAGGTGGCGTCCCTCTTCAGCATTGACCTGGAACAGGTTGCGCATGTCGTACAAGGACGGAGCGGTTTTACCGAGTAGGCGTTGCTGCTCGACCGATGCGGGCTCGGTGTCGGCTTGGGTCACGATGATGCGACGCAATGCGTTCCGGTGCTCGCCGGGAACCTGTTGCCAGGCTTGCATGTCGGCGTCGTCGCCGAATCCAATTTTTCGATCTTGATCGCTGGGCGTCAGGAAAATGCCCCAGCGATACTCGGGCATGCTGACGTAGCCGTAGTTGGCCCAGCCGTCGCGATCGACGCTGACAGCGGTGCGCAAATAGACTTCCTTCTCGTTGAAGTCAGTGGGCCCCATTTCGCGCCACCAGTCAATGTAATCGGGCTGCCAGGCCTCGAGCGCGCGCTGCAAGCGCTTGTCGGACTTGAGGTCGACGTTGTTCGGAATCTTTTGGCTGTAATCGATGGATGATGTCATCGGTGGCTCCGGGTTAGTGGTTGGTGATCAGCTAGTTGAAAAAGGATGAGCGGTGAATTTGAGTTGCCAGTTGCAACTGTCCATCAAGTGCGCGTGTAGTCGAAGACGGGGCGCTGCGGAGTTCCGTAAGCCTTCAATGCGCCGTTCTTCCCGACAGCATTGGGGCGAATGAAGATCCAGTTTTGCCACGCGGACAAACGGCCAAAGATCTTGGTCTCCATCGTTTCCGGACCGGCGAAACGCAAATTGGCTTCCATGCCGGTCAAACCGTCAGGAGAAAACGAGGCGCGTTCTTCGATGGCGAGGCGTAGCTCGTCTTCCCAGTCGATCTCGTCGGGGGCAAAAGTTGCGAGTCCCAATTGGTCGGCCGTGTCCGCGTCGACAATGCCGGCGCTTTCAAGAATGCGACCCGGCTGCTCGGGATCGGCGAGGAAGCGAGTTTGAAGTCGCGTGATGCCGTTGGACATCGGGAAGGGTCCGCCGTTGGCAGCGCTGATGCCCAGGTTGACGGGTATTTCGGGATCGTTGAGTACGTAGGTGCGATCGCAAGCCAAAGCCATCTCAAGGAAGGTGCCCGCGAAGGCCGTGCCCTCGTCAGCAATTGCATAGAGGCTCTTGGCGGTGAGATCGAGGCGCTTGAGGGCACGCTTCGCAAAGTGGCGTACTTCGGTGACAAACCAGTGATTGGAGTTCATGACGAATTCGTCGGCGTCCAAAGCAATCTGCGGATCGCCGACCACGCGCAAGGTGATCAATCCGATTTGAGTGAAGTTGAGTCGCAACTCGAGCAGACACAGGTCGAACTCGCGCATGAGTTGGAACCACCACCAATCGGAACCGGCGGCGAGCGCATCCTCATCCGTTTTGGGGCCGAGTTCGCTGGGCAGGTTGACGGTGAGTTCAGCAACTCGAGTATCGTGATTGAGCTTGCAGTGGATGTACTTGCCGCTCAAGACGTCGTCTTCCAGGGCGATCTCAACGTGGTCGAGCTTCACTCCCTTGTCGGCGCGTACGGGAAGTTCATCCGCCATTTCGCGAGCCATGTTCGAAACCGACTCGTCCCACTTTGAAAGCGGCGAAAGGCGATCGACCAAATTCCACTCAACGGCGCGCTTACCTTTAATTCCCTCGGCGATGGTGGAGAATACGTCGCAGTGATCGCGGCGCAATTTGCGTTTATCGGTAATGCGCGTCAGTCCGCCGGTGCCGGGCAAAACGCCGAGTAGGGGCAATTCGGGATAGCTCACCGCGCTTGAGCGATCGTCGACCAGCAGGATCTTGTCGCAAGCGATTGCCAACTCGTAGCCACCGCCGGAAGCGGTGCCATTGAGCGCGGCAAGAAACTTGACGCCAGAATTCTCGGAAGCGTCCTCGATGTAGAGGCGCGTTTCGTTGGTGTACTTGCAGAAGTTGATTTTGAATCCGTGTGGCGAACTGGCCAGCATCGGAATATTGGCGCCGGCGCAGAACACGCGATCCAATCCACCTGTAAGAACGACACAGCGAACTTCGGGGTGTTCAAAGCGAATGCGTTGAATCGCATCGGACAATTCGAAGTCGACACCGATGTCATAGGAGTTGAGTTTCAACTCGGTGTCGGGATTGATGCCGCCGTCGGGATCGACTGCCATCACGAGGGTGGCGATGTCTCCGTCGAAGGAGAGTTTCCAATGCCGGTACTTGTCCGGGTGGGTTTGGAAGTCGAGTCGAGTAGAGGGGGGAGTTGCGGTGGCGGTCATAGCGGCGGTCCTGATTGCTGTTGGCAAGGAGGGGGTCGGAATGAAGGCGATTCGATGTCGCATCAAAACTGAGAAATATACTTCCCAGCGAAGTTTTGATGGGGAATAATAAAGCGCATACCGTGGGCTACCAGTCATTTCTATCTAAATTGGGCGGGCGATTGCGCGAAGCCCGACAAAAACGCGGCTTGACCGTCGCGGCGCTCGCTGAAGAGGCGGAGCTCTCGCGCCGTTACCTCACGGAGACCGAGGCGGGGCGGGCAAACCCGAGCATCATCGTTCTCGCTCGCCTGGCGGGCGCTCTCGGCCTCACGCTCCCCACGCTGCTCGACATTCCGTTGAGTGGGCGTCCCAAGGAACGCATCGCTCTCGTCGGATTGAGGGGCGCCGGGAAGTCGAGTATCGGTCGCAAGCTCGCTCGCGAACTCGACGCGCCCTTTGTCGAGTTGGACGAGCGCGTCGAGGAAGTCTCCGGGATGGAGTTGGCCGAGATTTTTGAGGTTCACGGTCAATCAGCCTTTCACCGTTTTGAAGCGGAGGCTCTCGAAGTCGTACTCGCCGAAGGTGAACGCCAAGTGATTGCGGCCGGCGGATCCATCGTGTCGTCGGCAACGAATTTC
>JBLINP010000137.1:0-11231 GCA_047639415.1 Planctomycetota bacterium
GTCGTCTGCGGGGGCAAGTATCTGCAAAGTGCCAGCAGGAACCAATTCGAGGCGTTTTGCCTCGCGGTTCATGAATAATCCGGGCTAGGAGCGATCGCTCACGCTGGCGGCCGTCACCCGAATTCCGCGCAGACCATCGCGAATGCCTGCCGCTTTGGATAGCACCGCCATGGATCGTCCGCGAAAGAGCCCAATGCTCCAAACGATTGGCAATGTCAAAACGTCGTAGAGAATAAATCGCAACCAGCGCGTCGGGGTTCCATGTCGTCGCAGGAACCAAATCGAATTGACTCCGATCATGTACTTGCGCCGCGCGCTATAGCCACCGCCAGTTGAGTGACCCGCGTGATGGAAAGCCGACACTCCACCGACGCACGCCACGCCGAACCCTTCGTAGGACGCACGAATACAAAAATCGAGATCTTCGTGGTAAGCGAAGAAGCTGCCGTCCAGCAAGCCGATCTTTTCAAAGACTTCCTTGCGAACCAGCATGACCGCTCCAATCACGTAATCGACCGCAATCGTCTTGCGCAAACCCTCGTGATCCTGTTTTCGATGTCCGATCAAGGTCGATAGATTTTGGCGGAAGGTCAACATGCCACCGGCCGCCCAAATCAAATCGGGACGGGTCTTGTACAGCACGCGCGGACCGACAATCGCGAGGTTTGAATCAGCAACCAAAGCTGTCAGTAAGCCCTGCAAGCAGCCCTCGATCAGTTCGGCATCATTGTTCACGAGCAAGCACACGTCCGCTCCACGCTGCAACGCCAAATCGATGCCTTGATTGTTTGCATCACCGTAGCCCATGTTTTCGTGATTGCGGATATGCACGGCGTTTGGAAATTCCGCCTCGACTGCTTCACGAGAACCGTCGCTTGAGTCGTTATCGATGAAGTAAATCCACTCCTCTTCAATTCCCTCTCGACCCAAGGAACGCAAGCATTCGAGGTTCTCGTCACCGCCATTCCAATTGACGACAATGGCTGCTACTTGGCGATTCACTTCGATTCTGTGTCCTTCGCGGCTTTCACGATTTCCACCGTTTTGGAAATCACTCGCCCATGAAGCAAACGCGTCTCGAGCAGATCACCGGGAGCTAGCGACTCGGCGTCGATAAGAATCTCACTCTTACCCGTCCCCTTGTTCAAAGCCGTCTCGGAAGCCCGCGTCGTTATAGAGTAGCCCCGTCCGAGAACTGCGAGAGGCGAAATTGCTTCAAGCGAACGCGCGCTAAGTTCGATCCGTTGCTGACTTTGCCGCAAAGTATTGCCGCAACTTACGGTCAACTTCTCGCCCAACATTTGTAGGCGGGAAACTGTGCTTGCTAACCGCATGGCGGGCGATTGGCGTTCCATCGCGGAACGAACGCGTGTGATTCGTTCCAAGGATCCTTCGAGCCGACGTCGAATCGACAGTTCGAGTCTCGATCTCGATTCAAGCAATGCCGCTGATCGCTCGCGAAGCATGGCTGCTGGATCGGCCAAACCTCGGGAACGCGCGAGCTGCGATAACATCGCCTCGCGTTGATTGATCTGATCGTGGGCGGATTCCACCAATCGATTGCCAGCGCGAGCGATACGTTCGAACAGAATGCTTCGATCGGGGATGACCGTTTGCGCAGCATCGGTCGGCGTGTGTGCGCGAAAGTCCGCGACCAAGTCGGAAAGCGAAGTGTCGCTCTCATGACCGATTGCGGAAACGACCGGAACGCTCGAGCGCCAAATGGCATCGGCAACAGAGCGTTCGTTGAAGCACCACAGGTCCTGAAGGGATCCGCCGCCGCGCGTCACCACGATCAGATCGACGCCGCTAGCATCTAACCGATCGATGGCATCCGCGATGGCGACATCGGCACCGGGACCTTGGACCAAGGTATGTACCAATCGCAGTGGATAAGCGGGCCAACGCAGTGAACGGGTGCGTAGAAAGTCGCGTAGGGCTGCGCCGTCGCGACTGGTCACGACGCCAATCATGCGCGGGAACTTGGGAAGCTCTCGCCTGCGATCCAATCGACCGGCCTCTTTCAGCTCGCGCTTGAGTTCCTCGAGCTGCGCGAGCAAAGCCCCCACACCCAACGGTTCAACGCGATCGACGATCAACTTGTAACGACCGTGAGGCGCGTACACGTCGAGCTTGCCGCGCACCAAAACCTGCATGCCGTCTTCAAACGTGGCCGGTAAGGCTCGCTTCGCTTGGCCGCGCCAAACCACGCAAGAGATCAGCGAGCCGGCTTCCTTCAAATCGAAGTAAACGTGGCCGGAAGAGGCTCGACTAAGTCCAGCGATCTCGCCTTCGACACGCACGCGTCCCAGCAAGGACAAACGCTTTTCAATCTCGGCGGTGAGCTGTGAAACCGTGAAAGCCGGGGATTCCTCCGGAGTCTTTTTTGTCGCTGGAGGCTTAGGCACGTCCGCCTTGCTCGCTTTCGTCGCTTGGGTAGGAGCGACAGCTTTCCGGGCACGTGCAGGACCGCGTCCAGCCGTACGTCTCAAATCCCCAGCGTCCGACTCTCCGCTCGGTTCTTTCGAAGACGACGGGTCGGGCGCCGAAAACGAAAATTGCTCCTGAGCCATCCCAGCAATTTAACCTTCGTTCGCCCCAATGCCGACCGAATCTCTCTAGGAACCGGACTCTTCGTTCAACAAGTCATCATTCTCGTCTGAATCTTCCGTGACGGGCTCCACTAAACCCGGCAAGCCGGCGGCAAGCCAAGCTTCCGTTTTTGCGTTGGGCAAGAAAATGCGATAGCGCCCTTCCAGAAAGGGTGAGCGATTGCCGCCGCGCATAGTGACCCCATCTTCCAATAGAATCAAAACGCCTTTCTCTCGCTTTTGAATCGTGCAGCGATCCGCAAACAGGTGCCTTTTTGTCGACCCGCCTCGCTCGCGCACAATCAGATGTAGGTCTCGCAATACCCCCTCGACGACCCCGCCCAGGTGACGCAGTTCAAACACGTCACCGGTCGCATCGTCGATGAGCAGTTGATTCAGCTTGGCTCGAATTTCGTCGAGCGCCCAAAGCCCGTCATCTTTAGCTGTCAGGTCCGTGTTCGAAAACAGCTCGGGTAGAGCTTCGACCCAAGGGCCCGGATCTACGCCTGGGAATACGAATCGCCGGACGCCTCGTGCAAATGGCATCGTGCTTCCCCCGCTACGCTCCTCACCCTCCTCGAGAATCATCGTCACGATTCGCCCGCTCAAGCTGCCTTCCAACCGCAACCTTTCCGCAGAGAGACTGCCGGTTAATCGGCCGCGATCGTCGACCAATCGAAAAACGACCGGCCCCGTCCAGCCCTCTTCGTTCAGCAGGCCTAGTTCAATTGGATCTAGTCCGCGTACCCATTCAGAAGCCAGAAGCGCGCGCAGTTCCGCCGCAAAATCCTGACTCCGAAGTCGCAAGGCTTCGGTCTTTGCGTCCACTTCAACCGGCTCCGCTACCTGTTTCACTTCGCCCGGATTCTGCTCCAAGAGCTCTTTGGTAAAAAGCATCTTGGGTGAGTCCAAATCGAAATCTGCAATCGCACGCGACAGGTTGAGGAACTCCAATTCCCGATCCACGCGCTTCCTCTCGGCCAAATTGAACTCTTCGCGGAGAGCGGCAAGCTCGTCCTCAAGCTCCGTCGCTCGCGCCGTCTCCGCTTTCAGCGCAAGCCGAAACGTTTCCTTATCGGATTCCCCGCTCGCAGCGATAACCGTCTTCAGTGGCGCCAATTCGACCTGCTCCGTTTTCGGAATACCGACGGCGAAGTAAAGAGCCGCGGCGCAAGCGACGGATCCCACGATCAGCCCCAAAATGAAGCTTGGCCCGCTTGAGCGTTCACTCGCCATTGGTGGCTTCGTTCGAGGGAATTAGAGCAATGGGGTCGAGCCGAACTAAGGAACGCGGCAGTTCGTTACAGGAGAGAGCTTCCATTTTGAGAGGATAGGACGCGAGGACCTTGGCGTTCTTCCCGGTTTCCCCAGCTTTACCGGAAAGCACCAACTGGGCTGCTCCTGAGGGTGCGCGGCCCCACAACAAGTAAATTCGGCTATAGCCCGAATCGGTGGTCCCGGCCGCGAATAACGTCGCAACCGGATCTGTTAACTGCCCCGTGTGACGCTCTCGTGTCGGTCCACCTCGAGCATTTTCAATGCAGCGAAGTGCCACTCCATCGTCGTCCGTAATCGACGGAATGTATCCAGGTTCGATGCCCGTTCCGTCGCCTAGAACCAATTCCAATCGCCAAGCGAAACCCTCATCTAATCCGAATCGGGCACGCAGTCTTTCGCCGTCGTAAACCGCGTGCTGCGCTTCACCGTGCAACGGCGCCAAGCGAATGCTCAGCACCTCGCCGAGCGGACTTACGACCTCCGCTCTCCAAATTTCAACCGTCGCCTCGGCATCGGTTCCGAGCGGTGCCGACTGAGCACGTTGTGGAGCCGAACGAATCGCGTCGGCAATCAGGTAGCCCGACAGAACGCCGAGCGGCAAGAGCACAAGCCATGAGCCCTTTTGAATCTTCACGCGCGCCACTCCAATGCGGGAGGCGTGCCGACCAACATCAAGCGCCGAGAGTCACAGCCTTCCAGGGCTTGTTTTTGTTCTTGTTCCAGAATCGTTGCCATGCTTCCGGGTCGTGTTCGTCGAGGCCAGACAAGCGCTGAAGGCTCGTTGTTATCGCTCCAACAATCGTGTCGTAGCGCCTACGTGCCGTCAAATTGAAGTCATCCTGCTCAACCAAACCCTTCTCGTCGAGCAACCGTCCGAGGAGAAGATAAAAAAGTTCCTTCCGGCGCTCCTGATCCTGGTAACGGAATTCGCCCAGAGCCTCAGCTGAAGCTGCTTCAATGCCTGAATCCTCATGATGAAGCAGTCCCTGCAATACCTTCAGACCATCGACATGGCGAGTTCGTCCGAGCGACAAAATCAGCTGACGATGCAGCGCCGCGTCAGCTTCAACCTTCCGATCGACAACCAGTTCGGTGAGAGGTTGAACACTTTCTGGCCCCATATCCGCCATAGCTTTGGCGGCCGAAATCAGGAAACCGCGCTGATCGGGGTGGTTTGTATCCAGGCGGTCGAATCCCAGAACAACATTTTGAACAATCCGTTCGCGATCGTTGGGACCACTCCGTGAAAAGAGTCGATCGAGTTCGAGTAAGGCTGCGAGAGCTCCCTGCATATCGCGACCGCGACCACCGGTGCGACTTCGTAAGGAATGCTGGTAAGCGTCCACCAACTTGGCGATTTCAGGCGCGTCATCGATGATTCGACCACGACTGGAACCTCCATTCGACGTTGCGGGGGTGATTCCCCCTGAGGCAGGCAACGACAGTGCAATAACACACAAGGCGGCGTGAACAAACATGAATAGCAACTTCCCAGAGCTCGATCTATGCGAGCTCTACCTTCAAAAACGGATTCACTTTCTTCCCCGAAAGTGGTTGTCCGCCCTATCGGCCGCCGTGTTGCTCGATCTGAGTTTAGATTCCGTTTTTCTGCTGCGCCGCCCGATATTCCGCTTCCAACCTCTCAACGAGATCTCTCAAAACGCGCGTAACTGGCCCATTCGAGCCGGGCAAGCTGCGCGATTGACCATCTACCTCCAGTAGTTCTCGTACCGGGATCACGCGTCCGGTTGTGTTCGTCAGGAAGATCTCGGTTGCCAACGCGAGATCCGCTTCCGAAACGCAATCCGAGCGAACGCTCAATTCGCGGCCATCGACTTTGACCGGCTCGCGCTCCAGAGCATCCAACAGCAACCCACGAACCGTACCCGGCAAACATCCGCGCTCAACAGATGGCGTCATGAGTTCGCCATTCACAACGCAGAAGAAGTTCGATATCGAGCCTTCGAGTACATCACCATCGTGACTTAGAAAGAGCGCTTCGAACGCTCCGCGACGAATAGCATCCTCGCGAGCCAAGATATAGAGCAATCGATTGGTCGACTTGATGCGTCCCATCGGATCGCCTCCAATCCGTCGATCGTTGGCGATAGCCAGCACCGCTCCCGGATCCGCTGGCCTAGAAATTTCGCGGGCGGTAATGATGAACGTCGGCGCAGCACCAGCGGGCCCACGTGTCAACGTCATGCGTAAAGCCATGGACTCGGTGCCGATTGCATCGCGCAACATTTTCAAAGCGCGTATCGCTTCGCTCTCGGCCGGGCAGTTGATCGACAGTTCGAGTGCCCCACGTTGCAGGCGCTCCAGATGCCGCTCAATGAAGTAGAAGCAACCGTTCTCGTACAGCACCGTATCGAAGACGGAGAGCCCCAACTGAAAGCCCGCATCATCGGCGCGAATGAGGGTTTCTTCGATCGAACGGACGCGACCGTCCATGTAGCAATACTCAATCAAGATTGATTCTCCGGGGTGCTGTGTTGTTCGCGTACGTGGTTGATTGGTGAGCCGGTTTCGAAGGCCGCCAGCATGCCCGAGGCTTTTGCCAAAGTCTCGGCATCCTCATCGGCAGGATTTGAACTCCAAGTGATTCCACCGCCAACCCGAAAGGATACCTCTCCTGCTTGACGCTGCCCCGGCGAATCTACCGAACGCCAAATCACGGTTCGAATCAGTAGATTGAAGCTCGATTCACCGCGGCTATCCACGAAGCCCAGCGAGCCGCAGAAAAAACCGCGCCCCTCGCCCTCCAACTCCGCAATCGCGGCCATGCTCGCCAGTTTCGGAGCCCCCGTCACAGAGCCTCCAGGAAAAACGGCGGCGAGCACATCAAAAGCGTCGCAATCCTCTCGCGGCTCCGACACGACATCTGCCGTCAAATGGTGCACGCGCTCGTAACTGCGAAGCGCAGGGAATTCTTCAACGTACACCGATCCCGTTCGCGCCGTCCGGCCGAGATCGTTGCGCTCCAGATCAACAATCATGGCCAACTCCGCGCGATCCTTTGCGCTCGCCTGCAACGCTTCCGCGAGTTGCTTGTCCTCCACAGGATTCGTCGAGCGCGGAGCGGTGCCCTTGATCGGTCGACTGCGCGCTTCACGGCGATCGCCGACATGTTTCAATTCGAGTAACAACTCCGGTGATGAAGACATAATCGCGGCCGATCCACTTGCAGTTGGCCAACTCATATATCCCGCATAGGGAGCTGGATTGCTTGTCCGCAATCGCCCGTACAAATCAGCAGGAGCACCTTCGATCGAACGGGTAAACCGATGCGCGAGATTGGCCTGATAAAACTCTCCGCGACCGATGCGCATACGAACTTCCTCGATCCGTTCTTCGTGGACAGCAGAAGGCGTGTGGCGATTGAGTGGTGCCTTCGGGCTCGTCGCTCCGTCGGCTAGAGTTAAACCCTTTCGCAATAGATCAACGAGCGACTGCCGTCTCGCTTCGACCGATTGCTTGTCTCCGTTTTCGTTGAGGCCCAACACGATCCACAGGCTTTCTTCTTCGCCCAAGTAGACGATGAAGTCGGTGTACACACCGCCGACAATGTGAGGCAAGCCCCACGGTTCAGGCGGAAGTGGAACCGATTCGCCCTCGACTCCGAGGTCATAGGCAAGCGCACCTACAAAGCCGCCGTGAAACGGCCCGGGAATGCGCTCGCCAGCTGCGGCAATTTGAAAGCTCTTGGCGAAGGTCGCGAGTTCGCCCAGCGATTGCGGCAGATCGGTTTCGACCGGGTCTAGGGCCAACAAGCTGTAGTTACGCGGCCAACCCGCAGCGCTGTCCAACAGAACGGGGCGACGTTGGACCCCCACTCCTTTCAACGCTTGCGCGAGTATGAAGTGGCCGTCCGGGCCTGGTTCAATCGCCAGGTTTTCATACAGCTCCGCCAGCGGGACCTCGAAGGCTCGGAGTGTAAATCGATACGGGGCGCTCATCTTCGTCGTGGCCATTGCTTAGCCAAACGCCTCGATTCAGCGAGACTTGCTAGGACCAGAGCCACCGAGAACATATAAGGTCTCGGTGCAAAACGACAAACCCCGCTCCGTTCTTGGCCTGGTCTTTCTGACGGTTTTCCTAGACATCGTCGGATTTTCGATCCTTTTCCCGCTCTTCCCGTCGATGCTCGAGTTTTACCTCGGGGCCGAAGGCGAAGGCAGCGTGATCGGTCGATTGGTGGCCTTCTTGGCCGAATTGGTTGACGGCAATCAGTTCCACGTCTCGGTTCTCTTTGGTGGTCTACTCGGAACCATTTATTCGGTTCTGCAGTTTTTGTTCTCCCCGATCTGGGGCGGACTGTCCGATCGCATTGGCCGCAAACCGACACTGGTCATCACGCTCATCGGAACCGTTGTCGGCTATCTGCTCTGGATCGTTTCGCACAGCTTTGCGCTGCTCTTGGTCTCGCGCGTGATCAACGGCATAGCCGCTGGAAACATTTCCACCGCTTCCGCCGCAGTCGCCGACACGACCACCTCGAAAGACCGCGCCAAAGGCATGGGCATTGTCGGTATGGCCATTGGGCTCGGCTTTGTCGTCGGTCCGGCCATCGGCGCGTTTCTCGTGAGCTTTCCGATCTTCGACCTCTCCACGGAATCCTCCACCTGGCTACACCCTTTCAGCGCAGCGGCGATTGCCTCGGCCGTGCTTGGAATCATAAACCTAGTCTGGGTCCTCACGCGTTTCCAAGAAACCTTGCCCGCCGAGAAGAGAGGCGTTGCCAGCGAACGCGCTGGAATCCATCCGTTCAAGCGCCTTTCGCAACTCAACTACCCCGGGCTGCGGCGACTCAATTTTCTCTACCTGTATTACCTTAGCGCCTTCGCTGCCATCGAATTCACGCTGACCTTTCTCGCAGTCGAGCGCTTCGATTACACGCCTGCGGACAACGGTTATATGTTCGTGTTCGTCGGACTGACCATCGCCTTCGTCCAAGGCGGAATTGTCAGGCGCGTAGCACCCAAGTACGGCGAGCGAAAGGTGGGGCTGATTGGTCTGATCCTGACGTTCCCTGGCTTCGTCTTGATCGGAATCTGTGAGACCGAGACCATGCTCTACCTGGGCTTGTTTTTCATGGCCGTGGGCAGCGCGCTGGTTATGCCCTGTCTCTCCGCCCTCGCGTCCCACTACACGCCTCTCGACCGGCAAGGTCTTTCGCTGGGCGTCTTTCGTTCAATGGGGTCCCTTGCACGAGCAGTTGGGCCACTCGTTGGCGGCGCACTGTTTTGGAAGTTCGGCAGCGAAACGCCTTATCTTTTGGGAGCCGCTTTCCTGTTGCTGCCCGTGCTGATGGCCCGCGGTCTCCCCGCGGCGCCCAAGCAGGCCGATTAGAGCCTGCGACTCTGGCCTAATCCGCCAATGAGCCTCCCTGCGCTCAATTCCTCTGTAGACGCGGAAATTTGAGACCGATCCTGGCCTGGAGTGTCAACTCCGGCTTCGATCGCTCCGATAAATCTCCATTCGCCGCCTTGTCTTGAGCGCGGCGTTCTCAAAGGAAATTGAATCCCATGCGCCGCCAAATCATCCTTTTACTCGCCATCACTTGCTTCGTCGGAATTAGTGCGACTTCTTTTGGTCAGGCCGAGACCAAAGCCGACCTCGAAAGCCAGGTCGTCGCGCTCTCGAGCGAGGTCGCCACCCTGCGCGAGGATCTGCAACACTCGCAGACCCAAATTGACCAAATGCTGCTCTACTTCAAGAACAATCAAAAGGCTGCGGCAGAGTTGTCCAAAGCACTGACCGCTTCGGAGACCGCAGGCTTCACCTTCGGGATCAACCCCAAGTCACGCGAACTGCTGCTCGCCGGTTGGCGCAAGCAATTGGATACCGCTCAGAAGAACGTGCCCGGCTCGGCTTCCAAGCCTGTAAACGAAGGTAATGCGGTCGTCGGATCGCGTTTTCCGCGCTAACCTCGATACTCCTTTGCAAGCGCGCATGCGAAGGCGCAGGCTTGGCTCACATGCGACAACATGTCGAGCAATTTCTTTCCACACTAACGATCACGCGTGGAGCATCAGCGCACACACTGCGGGCCTATCGCGCCGACCTGGAAGAACTCGTCGGTCATCTCGAAGAGCGTGAGATTACCGACCCTTCGAAAGTTCGCCCGCTGCACCTGCGACGCTTCTTAGCGAGCTTGGACGATCGCGGTCTCGCACGCAGCAGCATCCAACGCAAACTTTCCGCCGCACGGTCGTTGTTCAAGGAACTTCAACGCCAGGGATTGGTCGACGTTCACCCGGCAACCGGACTACGTCAAGCTCGAGCATCCAGACCATTGCCAGGCTGCTTATCCGAAGACGAAGTCAAAGCGTTGCTCGAGGCACCCGACGATGCGACCACCCTCGGTCGCCGCAATCGAGCGCTCCTGGAACTGATGTATTCCGCAGGAACGCGTGCATCTGAAACGGTCGGCTTAGATCGCATCGACTTCACCTTCGAATCCAAGGCGAGCGGCGCACTCGCTCGGGTTCGCGGCAAGGGACGCAAAGAACGTTTGGCCCCCATCGGTAGCTATGCAGTGCGAGCGCTCAAAAACTACCTCGAAGATCCGGAGCGACCACGTCCGACTGAAAAAGCTGGCGACGCGGTGTTTCTCAATCGTGCCGGCGGGCGATTGACCACGCGCTCCCTCGAACGCATCGTTCGGCAAGCCGTGCTCGAAGCCGGGATCATGCGAACGGCCACTCCGCACACCCTACGCCATAGCTTTGCGACGCACCTGCTCGACCACGGCTGCGATCTGCGCTCCGTCCAGGACTTGCTGGGTCACGCAAATTTGACCACGACACAAATCTACACTCACGTTAGCGTGGAGCGCCTGCGCGAAGTGTACGAACGCGCTCATCCGCGGGCCGAATAGGACCAGCCTCCGCCCCACCATCATGTCCAGTGCCGTCATCAAAGTAATGTTCCTCGATTCATCGACGAACTGGGACGGCGCCTGCCAATGGAGTATCGAAACGGCGCTGGCGCTCCGTGACTTTTCGATTGATGTCACGATCGGTGGCACGCCCGGATCGCGATTGGAACAGCGCGCGCAAAAGGCTGGCTTAGAATTCTTTGGATACAGCCGACGCGGTTGGAGTTTCCCCATTGCCAGCGCTCAACTATCCAAATACTTGAGCCAACAGGGTTTTGACGTAGTCGTTTTGAATCGAACCGAGGACTTGGTTACGGCGAGTCTCGCTTGCGCTTTTTCCGGAACGTCATTGGTGCAGCGCTTTGGATTGTCCCGCGCCTTGTCTCACAATCCCGTTCATCGCCTGATCTACAGATTTCAAGCGGCCAGGTTGGTTGGTAACTGTGCGGCCGTCGTGCACCGATTGCGTGAAGAAGCGG
>JBLINP010000138.1:0-11206 GCA_047639415.1 Planctomycetota bacterium
TCTCTCGCTTAAGAAGGTCTATTCCAAAGATCGCAACCAGAGCCGTGGCGGCGGCGGCGGTCGCGGCCCTCAACGTGGCGATCGCAGCGGCAGCGGCAGCGGCGGTGGCGGTGGCGGTGGCGGTGGCAACCGCGACGGCGCTCGCGGCGGCGAAGGCGGCAAGCGCTTTGCACAGGACAGCAACCGTGAAAGCTCGGTTCGCGCGGCTCAAACTCGTCGCGACGGACTCGCAGGCGCTCGCTCCACTGATAAGAAGGGTGGACGCGGTCGAGGCGGTTCGGGAGGCGGCGGTGGCGGCTATGGCGGCGGTGGTCGCGGCGGCAAACGTGATGGTGGCGACGAGAAATTCGATCGCAACCTGATCAAGCCCAGTGCTCCGAAGTACAACCCCTTCGCGAACTTCTTTAAAGAAGAGCCGGGCGAGGAAAAGCCTAAAAAAGAGTAAACGACCGTTCTTAAAACGCGAGAACGCCGACCGCGATGATTCGCGGTCGGCGTTCTTTGCTTAAAGTCGTTTTAGAATTGGCCGGGAGTCTGCTCGTTCTGTTTCTGGGCTGCTTGGACTTCGTTGGCGGGCAAAGCTGCGGGCAACTTGTCCATTAAGTCAAAGTCGAGCGCTGGCGTAGACACGCTCGGTGAGTGTGGATCTTGCGAAGCCGGTGCAATCGCCTTTAGCCCTTCCAGGAACGCGAGCGGTGAAACTTCGGCTTCGAGTTCAGGATGAGGCTCTTCGATTTCGACCTCTTCCGACGTCGTTTCATCGGTTGCCTGATTGTTATCGGTCATCAATTCGTTGATGCGAGCAAACTCGATCATCGTCGTCGAGGTTAGATCGCGTTCGAGGTCCTGATCGGCTTCCGCAAAGTTGGCGACATCACAAGTAGACAAGGACGTGAACTCTTCGAGTTCAACTTCCCTTTGATCGAGTTCCGTCGTTTCGACGTTGGCGACCATCTGTTGTGAAGCAGTGACATGCTCACGAATCTCTCGCTCGACTTTTACGGACAGTTGCTCATGCGCATCCGTCAGGTTCGTGCGCAGGGCGTCGAATTGTTCACTCAGCGTTTCGTCCTGCTTGCTCAATCGTTCGGAGACTTGATGCCCAAGCTTGTCGAGCCCCGCAGCGAGTTGGAACACGGCTTCCTTTTGCTCGCGATAAATTTGAACCAGGTCGTCGCTCGGGGGCGGTGCATCTACGTGAACGATGGAGTCGCGCGTGCCTAGCACCGTGACATGATCGTATAGATTGGTGAGTGATCCGGTCAGCATCGTGACTTGATCGGCCATGAGCTCGATGGCATCGACCATGCTCGTGTCGGAGCGTTGCGGACGTTCAGCAAGTCGGGCGATTGCGTTCCCGATAGTGCCGCATCCCAGTAACACCAGGCCGCCGACGGTGAGCGTTCCGGTGGCCACTCCGTGTGTTCCGAGCCAAGTGGCTGCTTGGACTAGCGTCCATGAAAGGTATGGAGCTGCGGTCAACGCAAGGCCCGAACCGGCGAGGAGCAATCCAAAAAAGTTGAACGTGCGAGCGCTGGTGAGTCCCAGCGCAGCTTGCGGAGTGGCTTCTTCCTCCGTTCGCAAGGCCAGCGCATCCATTCGGTCCTGCAAGTCCACGTCGTGACCGGCGATATTCGTGTTCGTCGTTCTAGAATCCATCAATTTCCCCAATTGTCCCAATCGGCGCAGATCGGCCGACTCCCTTTTTTCGACGCGCTGCCGGGTCCCTTTCCCGTACATCGCCAGCTCCCCACAATCCCAAATGCGGGTTCTTGAAGGCTTTTCTCGGGTTGCCGGGAGGGCGGTCTTGAATCGAATCTGCTTTCAGTTCGGGACTGGTGCGGAAAATTTAGCCCCCAACGTTAAGCTGGTAGCTGTTCACCGCGCTCATTGGGCGCAACAACGACGTTCGCTTGTGTTCGTCGCCGGTGAAGTTCTAAAAAAACAAAGGCGTCATCCGTGAATCGAACATTAAAGGGTACCAGTGTTGCTCCAGGGCTAGCCATGGGCGCCGTGCACGTCGTTTTGGCGCGTCCCGAAAATGTGCCCGTGTGGTCGTTGAGCCAAGCCGCGATCGCGCCGGAGTTGCAACGGTTAGCCGAAGCTCTTCGTGAGGCGGATGCGGACTTGGAACTTCGGCAAACGCAAATGCGTGCGGAAGCTGGCGAGAAGGAAGCCGAAATTTTCGCCGTGCACCGAACGGTGTTGCAGGATCCCGCGGCGCTCAAAGAGGTCGAAGCCAATATCGTTGACGAACGCATCAACGCCGAGCGTGCCGTGAAGCTTTTGATCGAGCGCTTCGAAAAAACGATGGGGCGATTGGAAGGCAACTACAATCGCAGCTATGCATCGGATTTCAGCGATCCGTGGTACGCCGTTCTCGACGCATTGCTTCGTCGCGATCGTCAGGCGATTGAGTCCAGCGGTGAGAAAGTCATCCTAGCCGCGGGAGAACTGACTCCGCAGCTCGTGACTTTCCTGGAACGCGATCGAATCCTGGGGGTGATCGCCGAAGTCGGTGGTCGCTTTTCCCATGGTGCCGTGCTCGGACGCTCGCTCGGAGTTCCATGCGTCGTCGGATTGCCGAATCTAATGGCGCGTTTGGAGCAGGGGATGTTGATTGCAGTCGACGGTGGTCAGGGCACCGTTCAGCTGCGCCCCGAAAAACAGGACATCGATGATTTCTTGGATCGTCGAGTCAAGGTCGAAGCTCGTCGAGCCGCGCTCAACGAATATGCCGCGCAACCCGCGGTGACTTCGGACGGAGTATCTATCGATGTTCGCGTCAATATCGAGAGCATCCGCGACCTCGATACTTTCGATCTCAGCCACACCGATGGTGTCGGTTTGCTCCGAACGGAGTTCCTTTATCTCGAACGCTCCCAGTTCCCTTCTGAGGAAGAGCAATTCCGATTGTATCGCCGAATTCTGGAGCGCATGGACGGGAAGCCAGTGCTGATTCGAACCTTGGATATCGGCGGGGATAAGCCTTTGCCGTACTTCAAGACGCCGGACGAGACCAATCCGGCCCTTGGCTGGCGCGGAATTCGAATCAGTCTGGAGTGGCGTGATCTCATGCAGGTGCAGCTACGAGCCATGCTGCGCGCCAGCGTGCATGGAAACTTGCGCATCCTGTTGCCCATGGTCACTTCACTCGAAGAGGTGCAGCTCACGCACGAAATCTTCAACTCGGTACGGTCGCTCTTGATTGAGCAGGGTTATGAAGTCGCAGCGCATATTCCCGTGGGCATCATGATCGAAGTGCCTTCGGCACTTCTAATGTTCGACAAGTTGATCGAGCACATCGACTTCGCCGCGGTGGGAACCAACGATCTCGTACAGTACTTGCTCGCCGTTGATAGGGATAACTCTCTAGTCTCCCGGCTCTACGACCCTCAACACCCCGCTGTGATCAAAGCGCTCCACGAGGTCGCCCAAATCTCTCGACGGGCTGGCAAATCGTGCTCCGTTTGTGGCGAACTTGCCGGTGACCCAGCCTCCGCAGTTCTGCTTCTGGGACTCGGATACGATTCGGTCAGTATTTCTTCGCAGTTTTTGCCCGATGTGAAGTTCGCCATACGGATGATGGCAGCAGAACGCGCCAAGGCGTACGCGGAGCAGGCTCTGCAAGCGTCAACGGGTGATGGTGTTCGGGAAGTGTTGAACTCGATTCGCAATGATCTCTATGACCAACCTCTCAGCGAGGAGGTCAGTTCAGGGAAATGATTTGCGGCGTCCTTCTGATGAGGGCGTGTATTTGTACAATCGACGCTTCGGAACACCGGCACCGCAGAATGTCGCGTTTCGTTTCATCGCGTTTGCGGCTCAACTAGAATCACTTAAGAGAAGAACACGAGGGTTTACGTGCACGGAACGCCTGGGGGGGGACAAAAATCGGGAGCACCGCGACGAGGGCGCTGGTCTCAAGCGGAAATCGCGCGTCTGCGCGAGTGTTACGGTCTGCGCGACGATGCCGTGATTGCGCGTAGCCTCAATCGACCGATCGTTAGCGTTCGGAAGATGGCCATCGAGGTCTTCGCGGGCGAGCGTCGCACCGGACCTTGGTCCGCTGACGAAGTGCAAAAGCTCAAACGCTATTTGGGGCGCTGTACGGAGGAAGTGATCGCGCTGATTCTCCGTCGGGACCTTCGTGAGGTTCACGATCGGATTTTAGGTCTCGATCACACGCTGACGGATTCGCGCTGGACGCGTTTGGAAATCGTTGATTTCAAACGTGCCTATGGAACGCGAACTGACGAAGACCTCGCTCGAATTTTCGGGCGCTCGGTCGAAATGATCAAAGAGCTTGCACTCAGGCTGGCTATGGCCAAGGACAAGGCCTTCTTGCGCAAGTTACAAGGCACGCCGGCGACGCGCATGCCGCGTTGGTCCGAAGAGGAACTGAGTTTGCTCAAGAGTTTGTATCCGGCCGTTTCGAACTTGGAAATTGCCACCAAGCTCAACCGCTCGGTGAAAAGCGTCGTTTCGAAGGCTCACAATCTGCGATTGAAGAAGGACCCCGATCGTTTGCGCGAAATGGGCCGACAAAACGTGAGTTTGCGTTATGGCGCCGATGACGAACCGGCTTTGCTTCCGCGCGCGGAAGAGAATGTCGAGCTCACTCCGGTCGCTCCACTTCCCGCTGCCAGTTCAAAGGGTGTACTGGAAGTAAGAGAGCACGCTCCGGCCCCCGAGGGCGCCGAACCCAACATCGGTTGATGGGCTGGCGGTTCGCCGCTTGCTCACCAAATTCGTTCTGCGTGTAGGGTGCAGGCGCCCATCTGCTCTTCGACTGTGCCGCTGATGCAGAAGGGGCCTTTGGAGATGAGTAGGTGCCCGAAGTTCGCGTAGACCTCGGGGAAGAGCACGACTTCGGCGATGCCGGTTCGGTCTTCGAGGGTTAAGAACCGCATCCATTTGCCATTGTTCGTGCGAACGCGGCGTGTAGCGGCGAGCCAACCGATGAGGGCGATGCTTTGCCCAGCTGAGACATCGAGTTGTCCACAACCGATCAGTTTTGGTCGGCCGCGTGCAGCCAGACGTTGAACGTGCTCTTCGAAACGTTCGAGGCCTTCGCAGGGATAGAGTTCGACGGGGTGTTTGGTGATCGTGAGCCCGAGCAATCCGAGCTCGATTTGTCCGCGCGCATTGGCGTCCATATCGGGCAAGCCGGGCAGTACCAAAGCGGGCGTTTCGGGTTCGGGAAAAAGTGAGGGCGTTTCACCGGGCTGCAACTTTGCCGCGCCGAGCCCCAGTCCGCGCGAATGGCTGCCCCAACTGCCGGTGCCCTGTTGTGCGCGCCGAACGTTGTCTTGTTTGCGCGTGCTTTGCGTGGCGCGACAGGCGGCCAATTGTGCACGGTCGAGTTCGCTTGCTCCAGCGCTCTGATTTTTTCCCGGTACGCGGCGCTCGGGCGTGCGCAGAAGATGCAATCGCCAAGCGAGTTCCGGACGCGTGCGATCAAAAGAGTCAAAGGCGCCGGCTTGAATCAGGTGTTCGGTCTCGTCGGTGCGCGCGCCGCTGCGTTCGAGGAAATCCGGCAGCGATAGGAACGGTGCAAGTTGGCGTTCGGCGAGGATGCGTTTGAGTGTGTTCTCAGTTAGCCCACGCACGCGATCTAAACCGACGCGCAGGCTGCCGCTCTCAAGTTTGAATTCACGTGCGCTGCGATTGATGTCGGGCGCCAAGATTGCGATGCCCAAACGGCGCGCTTCCTCGGTATAGACGCGCGTTTGGTAATAACCGGTTTGACTGTTCAAGAAAGCAGTCAGGTAAGCGGCCGGGTAGTGCGCTTTCAAATAGACCGCTCGATAAGCGATGCGTCCGTAGGTGACGGCGTGGGCTTTGCAAAAGGCGAAGGACGCGAAGCCTGCGATCAACACCCACACGCGTTGCGCGTCGGCTGCATCGATTCCGTTTTGTGCGCAGCCCTGAGCGAACCGTTGCGCCAAGGGACGCAGTTCGTCGGATTTGCGTTTGGAAAGTGCGCGCCGAATTTGATCGGCTTCGGCCAAGCTGAAGCCCGCCATCGTGCTGACGACTCGCATCACGTCTTCTTGATAGAGCATGACGCCGTAGGTGTCTTGCAGGACATCGTCGAGGCAAGCGTGCGGCGCGACGGGCTCTTCCAGTTTGCGAAAGCGCCGTACGTAAGCCTCTTTCATGCCCGACCCCGCCGGTCCTGGGCGAATCAGTGCCACCGCTTGAATCACATCGTCCATCGTGTGCGCACCGGTTTGCTTCAAAAGGTTGCGCATACCAGGCGACTCGACTTGGAAGCAACCGAGCGTGTGTCCACCGCGCAGGAGTTCAGCTGTTCGCGCTTCGTCTTCGTCGATCGCAAAGAGGTCCGGCGCTTTGATGCCGGATTCGCTCAACATGTTCAAACAATCGTCGAGCACGGTCAGCGCGCGATTGCCGAGCAAGTCCATTTTAACGAGGCCCAATGCTTCTACGCCATTCTTGTCGTGTTGCGTCACGATCATGCCCTTCGCCGCGCGCTGGCAAGCCACCCAATCGGTGATCGGTCCAGGTGTGGCGACGACACCGCCGGGATGCAGTCCAAAGTGTCGGGGCGTGTTGACCAAGCGAGCGGCGGCGGTGAGTACGCGGGTATAGCGTTCGTCGTGGAAGGGGAAGTCGCGGGACTCGGGCACGGATAAGAAGGCTTGCGCAATCGAGTTTTCGCGAAGTGCTCGTGGCAAGTTGTTGAACGTCGCTGGCGTTACTGAACCGCTCGTGCAGTCTTCGGCTTCTTCAGATTGAGGCTGTGCTGACTCGCCATCAAAGCTGGCGGCGTTCGATTCAGCCCAGGGTAACTGTCGTGACCAACGATTGACCTCGACCGGCGGAATACCTTCGACCAAAGCCGCTTCTCGAAAGGCCGAGCGCAAACCAAAGCGGTTGAGTGTCGAAATCATCGCCGTGCGTTCGGAACCGAAGGCGTCGTAAACGTGCTCAAGGATTTCGTCGCGCCGCCGCCAACAAAAGTCGAGGTCGATATCCGGTCGATCTTTGCGCGAGGGGTTGAGGAAGCGCTCGAAGGGCAATTGATAGCGCAGCGGATCGGCGTCGGTCAATCCGAGGCAGTAGGCGACCAAGCTGTCGGCGGCCGAACCGCGACCGACGCAGGGAATCTTTTGACTGGTGGCAAAGTCGCGTATCTGGCGTACGAGTAAGAAGTAGGCTGCATATCCGAGTTCGTCGATGACGGACAACTCATAATCCAATCGTCGCACGACTTCCGGGCGCAGTGGCCGATAGCGTTCGCGTGCGCCGTCGAAGCTGAGCGTAAGTAGTCGAGAATAAGTCGTATCGCCCGGTTTGAGTGCGATGTCGGGGAAGACCACGCCGCCCAGTTCGGGCAAGTATTGGCAGCGCTCGGCAATCATGAGCGTGCGCTCGACACAACCTGGCTGCGATGGATTATGCGCGGAATCGAAAGGGCCCGAGACTTCAGGGAGTTCGCTGTAGAGCGCCGCGACTTCGGCGGGGGACAAGAGATGCGCGGGTGTTTGTGCCAACCAGTCTTCGGGCAAGTCGGTGAGCAACGCGTTGTGTTTGACAGCAGTGCGCACGCGATGATCGTGCGCGCTGCTGCTAAGCGCGTAGTAAATGTCGGGGACGGCCAATGTGGCGAGTCCCGTTGCGCGTGCCACTCCGATCAAATCGTGTACGGGAACGGCGCGCGGCGGTGGTGGAATCTTGCGAGCCGCTTGCGCATCAAAGTCGCTCGCTTCGGTGGAATCGCGCATTGCAGAAGCACGCGGTGGAGCAGCTGATCGATAGATGTTGCGCGAGCCTTTTAAGCGTTGCTTGCGAACATACTTTTGCTGCACAAAGGCCGCGGGTGTGATGCCGATCAACAATTGCTCGCTGGGAACCTTGCCCGCCAAGGCCAATGCGAGTTGCGGATGATCGACGACAAAGATCAATCCCTCTTGAAAGCGAATCGCGCACTCCACGCGATCAAAAAACTGAGGGCCCTTCAGTGCCGCTGCCGCATCGCCTGGGTCATCGCCAAGCTGTCGTGCGGAGACGAGCTTGTTGAGATTTTGATAACCGCGCAGATTGCAAACCAAAGCGATCAAGCGCCCCGGCGCAGCCCGCTTCATCCGAATGCCATTGCGCAAACGCCCGCTCGCTTCTTGCTCGGGCGCCGGACTAATCTCCGCTGCCAAGATTGCACGCACCGCCCGCTCAGGGTGCTTCTTCGCCAACTCCTCTGCAGCTTCGATCCACTCGACGTGTCCGGCCGTCGTGTCCACATCAGCCAAAGCCATCGCCCCAATGCCAAGCTTGCTCGCCCGCAGCAAAAGCTCAGCCGGAGAATTGATACCGGTCAACAACGAGTGATAACCGTGAACGCGAAGTGGAGTGTACATGGAGGTTCGTGGCGCCGAAGCGGCCCTGTAGAAGGCCCACCCGCTTCGTCTAGAGAACCTGAACCCTAACAAAACACTAAAGTTAAGCTCGCTCGAATCTCCGCGAGTACGTAAGTTCGGAGAAGCGGTGGGGCCGCTGCGAATCCGTCCCCAAATTCGATTTATCCGAGCGGGTCGTCCAAGGAAGGGAGCGCTCTATCCGGAGACGCGGGCGTTGCGCAGATCAAGCTCGCAAAGAAGGGCTTTCACCCTAGCGGGATGAATTTGGTCTCAGTCGCAAGGGGCTGTGGAGCGCATCGCTTGTTGAACTCAAGCTGAACTCGCGCCAGAGATGACCTCCAAAACGGTCTCAGTAGTCACGAAAGTCGTGTCGTGCTTGGGACTACGAACGCATCGGCTCAGGGGCGAGTCGGTACGCTGAGGTTTGATGCTGATTCAACCCTCTGGCTCACGTAAGATCGGGGTGAATGAGAAAACTCCTGCATGGCTCGCTCGCTTTATTGGTGACGGTGGTCATGCTCAGCTTGGTTGGGTTTTATTCCAGCGAGCAAAGCGCTCGGTATCGCCGGGAGAAGCTGGCTGATCTGACGGATCGTGCGCGAGCGAGGCTCGAAGCCGAGTTGAACGATCGGCTTTATCTCGTGAGCGGGCTTGCTGCCTTTGTTAAATCGCGTTCGAGCTTTTCCGACGAAGAGTTCCAGCGATTCGCTAGCGGAATGCTAAGTGATTATACGGGGATTCGAAGCCTTCAGCTCGCGCCTGACGCGGTCGTTCGCTATCTCACGAATCCCGAGGAAAACGAAGCGGCACGCGGTCACGATTTGCTTAGAGATCCCGCTCGAGCAAAGCAGGTTCGAAGCGCGATCGAGCGCATGGAGTACATCATTGCCGGTCCGTTGAAGTTGATTCAAGGGGGCATTGCAATCATCGGGCGGTTGCCGATCTACAATGATCAGCAGTTCGAGGGACAGTCGGCGCGCGATCGATTTTGGGGGTTCGCGACGATTCTAATTGACGTGGAGCCACTGCTACTCGGGGCGGGGATTCAAACCGAACCCGATGCGCTCGTCTCTTATTCTCTGCGCAGTCGTGATGAAAACGGTGAGCTAGGTGAGCTCTTCCTCGGAGAGTCGGGCGCTTTTAGCGAAGACGAGATCATTATTGACGTGGCGATTCCGAATGGATCTTGGCAACTCGCCGCGATCGCTACAGATGAATGGACGGTCACGCCTCCCGGACGTCTGCTGCTCTGGATCGGAGGCGTGCTCCTCTCGTGCTTTTCCGGTGGCTTACTATTCATTCTTCTCCAACGTCCAGAGGTGCTGCGCAAAACAGCCGAAGATGCCAAACGGGCATTGGATGAGAGTGAAGAGCGATTGTGGCGTGTGCAGAAGTTGGAAACGATTGGTCAACTAACGGGAGGACTTGCTCACGACTTCAATAATTTGCTGGGAGTTATAATCGGGAGCTTGGAGTTACTGCGTTACTCCTCGGAAAGTGAAGAGGATCGCCAGGAGCTTCTTCAAACGGCTCAAAACGCAGCCGAACGCGGTGCAAACCTTACGCGCTCGATGCTTTTATTTGCTCGAAAGCAAATTTTGGAGCCCGAGGTCTGCCATCTCAACGACCTAATCAATTCCACGTTGCGAATACTCTCAAGGACCTTGGATGAGAAGATTCTTATCGAGAGGAATCTTGCTTCTGAACTGGGCGCTGTGCGAATTGACCCCAGTTACTTCGAGAGTGTGATTATGAATCTAGCGATTAATTCGCATCAAGCGATGCCGGATGGCGGCACGCTTTCTATCACAACAGCGAATGTCGAATGGACGCAGGCGAGAGGCGATTTACCAGCTGGGTATTACGCGAAATTATCGATAGCTGATAACGGGATCGGAATGTCTGCCGGCGACATCGAACGAGCCTTTGAACCGTTCTTTACGACCAAACAAACGGAAGGCTCAGGCTTGGGACTGAGCATGGTCTATGGCTTCGTTAAACAATCCGGTGGTCGAATCGAAATCTCGAGTACAAAGCACGAGGGCACGACTGTTGAAATTTATTTGCCGATCGTCGCGGAGATGCAAGTCGACGAGCCTGAATCACTGATTCATAGTTCGGAGGAGATTCCGGACCTAACCGGCCTAAGGGTCCTTCTCGTCGAGGATAAAAGTGATGTGCGAAGCGTGGTAGGCGGAATGCTCGAAACGCTTGGTGTAGACGTCATCGATGCGGATAACGCAGATTCGGCGATGAACATTTACCAGAGCGCGCAAAAGGTTCAAGTTCTACTGACTGATATCGTGATGCCCGGGGCAAACGGCTATGAGCTTGCCTCGAGCTTACTTGAGCTTTGCCCGGATCTTAAAGTGGTCTTTATGACAGGTTTCAAGGACGACATCGAAGCGTCCAATCCGTCATCGGCACCTATGCTTCGCAAGCCGTTTGGTAGAGATGAACTGGCGCGCGCAATTCAAAAGGGACTGGGCTCGGCCATACACGCAGAGCGTTGATTGATTCGAGTCTCGTCTACAAAGCGTTGGCGATGAGTCTGTCGTTTAATAATCTGCTCCGCAGGCAGCTCAGCGATAAGAAGCGAGTGAAATAGAGATATGTCGATAGTGCGAATTGACCACGTCCAGTTAGCAATGCCCGCGGGACAGGAAGTTGAAGCCAGGGCGTTTTATTCCGGCTTGCTAGCCCGAATTATTCATGAACACGCGGACCAAACACCACGAACGACCGGCACTGCCGGTCTATTGGTTCCTGCTGGCACTTTGCAGATACTGGCGTCCTCGACGACCTTACAAGGTCGTCTGCGG